>JBGTBV010000183.1:0-9338 GCA_041749185.1 Daejeonella sp.
ATATAGATATTGCTGCAAAATTTTATGAAAGCAAATTTGGGTTTGTTTGCCGTTATAAAAACAATGGGTTTTCCAAACTACTTCGCGACGAAGTTGAAATTCATTTATGGACATCGTGCGACAAGAGCTGGAAATGGAGGAGCGTATTCTTGTTTGTAAGGTCTATTTGGAGCGGGGCAGAAACCTTTATTGCCGGGACACATAGTTGCAGGGTTCAATTTGTTGAAATAGATGAGCTATACAGCGAGTTGAGTAAAACCAGGGAGATTTACATGGAAATCTGTTGACATTCTTTGAGCGAATTGAATAAAAGCACTAATTGATTTAGTGGCTAGACTGTTAACTATTTAAGATTTCACGCAAAGCAAAATAAGAAGAGTCGCAAAGGTTCGCGAAGCTGCGTTGCGGCCTTTGCGTGAAATAACCAAGGGTTGAAATTTTACGCAAACAAAGGAAATTCATACATTGAACTTCCAGTAAATCTGATCAGGCACATGATACCAAGTCAAAACAGGGCATTCGCAATATTCCTTTTTTGTTGCCTGTTTGTTGTACAAACCGGTTTTGCACAAAATATCTTTTTCCGGAACTATACGGTAACGGACGGATTATGTGCCAACACCATTTGGGATATTGAGCAGGATGAACAAGGTTACATGTGGTTTGGCACCAAATATGGCCTCAACCGTTTTGACGGGTACGAATTTAAATCGTACCAGCACCATAAAGATATTCCAGGGAGCATCGGGAACAACTTCATCAGGAAGATCTTTAAATATGATCAGAAAACGTTCTGGATTGGAACAGACGAAGGAATTTACCTGTTTGATCTGGAGACTGAGAAATTTGCGTTGTTTAAGCCTTTGGGAAAGATTTTTATTAATGATATCATCAGGGCGGCGAACGGCGAAATATGGATAGCCAGCAAAGAAAAAGGGGTTTACCGCTATCAACCCAAAAGCAAAAAACTAAGTAACCTTTCTTTTTCTGTATCATCAAAAAACGGCATTTCTACCAATGAAATATCCAAACTGCTCCAGGATGATGCAGGTCATATCTGGATTGGCACGTACGGCAAAGGCATTGATATATTTGAACCAGAAACTAACAAATTCAGGCACTTCAAGGCTTCGGCAACAAAAGGCAAGCTGTCCAATAATGTGATCCTGGATCTCTACAAAGACCGGTCGGGCAATGTTTGGATCGGAACGATGTCTGGCGGGTTAAACGTCTGGGACAAAAAAACGGGTTCATTAAAGGTCTATGTAAAAGCCGGGGGAAATTCCATCAGTGATAATATTGTCAGGGCAATTTACGAACCCAAGCCCGGGGTTTTGTACCTGGCTACAGAAAAAGGACTCAATATTTTTGATGTCGAAAAAGAGCACTTTACCTCTTATCAAAATAAAAACAATGATCCGTTCAGTATCAGCGATGATGCGGTTTACACCATTTTCAGGGATAAGGAAGGCGGGGTATGGGCAGGCACTTATTTTGGCGGGTTGAATTATTGCCATGATAAGGGTTCGGCTTTTGAATTTTACTATCCTTCGGGTGTAAAAAACTCCCTTTCGGGAAATGCGGTAAGTGCCTTTCTGGAAATCAAGCCCGGCCATTTTTGGATAGGTACAGAAGATGGCGGGCTCAACTACTTTGAGGCAGCTAATCAAACTTTCAAAAAATTCCCTTTTAATCCCCGGCAGGACAGCCTTTCCTACCATAACATCCATGCCCTTTATCAGGACAAAAAAGGAAACTTATGGATAGGCATGTACACCGGCGGTTTGAACATCTATAATCCACTGACCGGAAAAATCAAAAGGTATCAGAGTAATCCCTCAAATCCCAGTTCTTTAAGCGATAACAGCATTTATTCTATTGATGAGGACCGGCAGGGACGAATCTGGATTTCTACCATTTCGGGGCTCAATCTGTATGATCCGGTAAACGATTCCTTTATCAGGATAAAAGGAAAAGGCCTGGAGAAAAGCTGTATTTACCAGGTGCAGCAGGACGAAGAAGGGGTCATCTGGATTGCTACCTATGATAACGGGTTGGTCAGGATGGATCAGCGAAATAATCTAACTCAGTATTCTTATTCTACTAAACGTGGCGCAATCAGCTCTAATAAAGTAATTACAATGCTTGATGATGAGAATGGCAATTTATGGTTGGGTACTGATGGCGGCGGCTTAAACCAGTTTAATAAAAAAACGGGCAAATTTAAAATATTTGGCGAGCGGCAGGGCATCAAAAGTTCGGTTATTTATGGCATTGTTAAAGACCTGAAAGGTAAACTATGGCTTTCGTCCAATAGCGGTATTTATGAGTTTGATCCGCAGGCAAAAAGCAGGCGTAATTTTGGAAAATGGGACAATTTGCAAAGCCAGCAATACAATTACAAAGCGTATTATCAGGGCTCAGACGGTAAATTATATTTTGGGGGCATCAATGGTTTTAATGCTTTTTATCCTGATCAGGTGAAAACGGTTAGTAGGCCAACACCAGTTTCCTTTACAAATTTCCAATTGTTTAACAAGAACCTGGATCTGGGCGATGAGAAAAGCCCTTTACAAAAATCAGTTAATTATACCCGTCAGATTACTTTACAGCATAATCAGTCTGTAATGAGTTTTGAGTATGCCGCCCTTAGTTTTATTTCGCCCAATAAAACGCAATACGCCTTTAAAATGGAAGGTTTTGACAAGGATTGGAACCATGTGGGCAGCCAGCGAAAAGCCACTTACACCAATCTCCCTGCCGGGGATTATACCTTTAAAGTGAAAGAAACAGATGAGTTGGGCTTAGACCGGGGGCAGGTTTCATCTATAAAAATTACCATACTTCCGCCATTTTACAAAACCAGCCTGGCATACTTCCTTTATCTCATTCTACTCATATCCGCCATCTTCCTGATCAGAAAGTATGCTTTAGAGAAGACCCGGAAGAGAAACGAAATGAAGCTGGAACGGTTGAAAAACAAAAGCGAGCAGGATTTTTACAAGCAGAAGATCGAGTTTTTTACGGCCATGGCTCACGAGATTCGTACACCGCTTTCGCTGATTATCGCCCCGCTCGAAAAGCTGCTGGGCAAACCTGATACAGATCTGGAGAGCGGAGAGCAGTTACAGATTATGGAAGAAAATTCAGACCGCCTGCTTAGCCTGGTTAACCAGTTGCTTGATTTCAGGCGCATTGAAAGCGATATTTTTGAAATCCATACCGAACAGATGGAACTGGTGTCTTTTGTGAGCAGCATCAAAGAACGTTTTTCCTCTATTTCCTATCAGAAAGGTTTGGATTTCTCCATCAAAAGCAACCTGAAAAAACTGGAAGTACATGCCGATCCGGAAGCGCTGATGAAGATATTGAGCAACCTGCTGATCAATGCTTTTAAATTTACGCGGACACGGGTGGAGATTCGGATCAACGAACTGCACACCATCCAGAGCGGCCAGCAACTGATCTCGATCAGCGTGGAAGATGACGGCATCGGGATACCCAAAGAACAACTGAGTTCTATCTTTAGAAAGTTTTTTAAGGTTTCGTCAGAAGAACATCAATACAGTAACCTGGGCGGTACAGGAATAGGCCTGGCGCTGGCAAAATCGTTAACAGAAAAACACGGCGGGGAGTTGCTGGCAGAAAGTGAAGAAGGCGTAAGAACGGTTTTTACGGTCTTGATTCCTTATGTCGGCAAGGGAAAAGCCTTGCGGGAAACGGATGAGGAAACGCTGGAAACGAGAGAAACAGAAGGGAAACAAACGGTGCTGGTGGTAGAGGACGACCCTTCCTTACTTGATTTTTTACACAAAAGCCTTGTTTCCGACGGTTATTGTGCCCTGAAAGCAAGGAACGGGTTGGAGGCGTTGAAACAATTAGAAAAACACCCTGCCGACATCGTAATCTCGGATGTGATGATGCCCGTAATAAACGGTATCGAACTATGTAAAAAAATCAAGAACGATATTAATTACAGCCATTTACCGGTTATCCTGCTTACGGCAAAAACCAATTCGGATGCTGAAATAGAAGGTTTGGAAAGCGGTGCGGACGCTTATATCTCCAAACCTTTTAAATGGAAACAGGTGTCGCTGATTACCAGAAACCTGATGGAGCTGCAGGCAAATTTAAAACAGCGTTTTGCGCAGCATCCTTTCGAGGGTGCCGAGATTTTGGTAGCCGGGAGCAAAGACAAAACGTTCCTCAACAAATTGACCGGGTCTATTGAAGAACGCATCTCCGATCCCCAGTTATCTGTAGAGGAGCTGGGCAGGGAAGTAGGTTTGAGCCGGTCCAGCCTGTACAAAAAGGTAAAGGCTATGACGGGTCATGTGCCGAACGAGTTTATCAGGCTCATCCGCTTGAAAAATGCCGCCAGGTTATTGACTATGCAGGATTACAATATTTCTGAAATTGGATACATGGTGGGTTTCAGTTCACATTCTTATTTCTCGAAATGCTTTTTTCAACAGTTTAAACTGACACCAACAGAATTTGCCGAAAATTATAAAAAAAGCCAGATTGCGGAACCCGTTAAGCCAGAATAATAGAAAGAATAAAGAGCAGGAATTTAAAAGCACGGATTTCACGAATTTTCACCCTTAACTAACGATAGTTTACAATTAGTCATTCATTTCAATACTCAAATCTCAATACTAGTCTACATGAAGAATTATTTTAAAACAGCACTCATTTTTGGCAGTGTCCTGATGGCAATGAGCGCCTGTAATAATCAGGGCAAACAATCGGCATCAAATGCCGACGGTACAGCAACTGGTTTTGACACGCTGTTAAATGGAAAAGAGGTGAAGCTTTATACGCTCAGCAATAAAAATAAAATGGAAGCGGCCTTTACCAATTATGGAGGTCGGCTGGTAAGCCTTTTTGTACCAGATGGTAGCGGGAAAATGGTTGATGTGGTGGTAGGTTTTAAAAACGTGGCGGATTATATTGGTTCAACGGAACCCTATTTTGGCGCCACCATTGGCCGGTACGGGAACCGTATTGCCAAAGGAAAATTCACCCTCGAGGGGAAAAACTATACTTCATCCATAAACAATCCGCCTAATAACTTGCATGGCGGCAAAATGGGTTTTCAATATATGGTTTGGGATGCCCAACAACCTAACGATCAAACCCTGATACTTACCTATCTTTCAAAAAATATGGAAGAAGGTTACCCCGGAAACCTGAACGTAAAAGTAACTTATACGCTTACGGATGATAACGGTTTGAAAATGGAGTATGAGGCCACCACTGATAAAACTACGGTGGTTAACCTCACCAACCATGCTTTTTTTAACCTGAACGGGGAGGGCAGCGGAACTATTTTAAATCACCAGCTTCAAATAAATGCAGATTCGTATACCCCGGTTGACTCTACCCTTATCCCGACAGGAGAAATAGCCAGTGTTGCGGGAACGCCGTTTGATTTCAGGCAGCTTACCCCGATAGGCAATCGCATCAACCAAAACAATCGGCAACTAAAAAACGGAAATGGGTACGATCATAATTATGTGCTCAACGGAACCGACGCAGGAGGAATGAAGCCGGCGGCAAAAGTGATAGGCGACAAAACCGGAATTACCATGGAGGTTTTTACCCGGGAACCCGGGCTGCAATTTTATAGCGGAAACTTTATGCAGGGTAAAAATACGTTTAAGGGCGGCACCAGAGATGATTTCAGGACCGCATTCTGTTTAGAGACGCAGCACTTTCCTGATTCGCCCAACCAACCTTCTTTCCCAACTACTGTTTTAAAACCGGGCGAAACCTACCAAACGACCTCGATATATAAATTCAGTAATTAATTGGCTTGTGTTTTATTTTTCTAATTTCAATGTTTAATCAGGAATCAATCATAAACATATCCTTACCATTCCGTTCATGAAAACACTCCAACTTGCAGATTACGTAGTTTTCTTTGTCTATTTCATCATCGTCTCATCATACGGATGGTGGGTTTACCGGCAAAAACAATACAAGAAAGAGAGCTCTAAAGATTTCTTTCTGGCTAAAGACAGCCTTACCTGGTGGGCAATTGGCGCTTCGCTTATCGCATCGAACATTTCGGCCGAGCAGTTCATCGGCATGAGCGGATCGGGCTTTAAAATGGGTTTAGCCATCGCCACATACGAGTGGATGGCGGCCTTTTCGCTCATCGTTGTGGCGGTATTTTTTATACCGGTTTACCTCAAAAATAAAATATACACCATGCCGCAGTTTTTAAACCAGCGGTATAACGGCACTGTTTCTATGATTATGGCGGTTTTCTGGCTGCTTCTGTATGTGGTGGTTAACCTCACGTCCATTTTATACCTGGGGGCTCTGGCCATTAACAGTATCTCGGGTATTAACCTCACGGCCTGCATGTATTTACTGGCTATTTTTGCCATCATTATTACCCTTGGCGGGATGAAGGTAATTGGTTACACGGATGTAATTCAGGTATTTTTTCTGATCCTTGGCGGCCTGGCAACTACCTACCTCGCCTTAGACTTGGTAGCCGCCAACTTCGGCAGCACGGGGGTATTAAACGGTTTTAATCTGCTTACAGAAAAGGCCGGAGATCATTTTCAGATGATTTTTGAAAAGGAAAACCCGAATTATACAGACCTCCCCGGTTTAAGTGTACTCATCGGAGGGATGCTGATTGTGAATCTTAACTACTGGGGATGCAACCAGTACATCACCCAGCGGGCGCTGGGCGCAGATTTGAAAACAGCCCGAAAGGGACTGTTGTTTGCTGCATTCCTTAAATTGCTGATGCCGCTCATCGTGGTAGTTCCAGGCATTGCCGCCTACGTTCTTTATCAGGAAGGAAACTTTCAGACAGATATGATGCAAGCCGGCGAAATTAATCCCGACAGGGCTTATCCCGTTTTACTAAACCTATTGCCTATCGGATTAAAAGGTCTTTCTTTCGCGGCCCTAACGGCAGCGATTGTGGCTTCCTTAGCCGGAAAAGCCAACAGCATAGCCACCATATTTACACTTGATATATACAAAAAAGTAATCAACCCGCAGGCTAATGAAAACCGGCAGGTAAACATTGGCCGAGTTACCATCCTTGTCTCCATGCTGATGGCCATACTCATTGCGCCTTATCTGGGAATTGATAAAAAGGGCGGTTTCCAATATATACAGGAATACACCGGCTTTGTATCACCCGGTATTTTCGCCATGTTTTTATTAGGATTTTTCTGGAAAAAGACCACCTCCAACGCAGCCCTGTTCGCTACCATCGGCGGCTTCATTCTTTCAGTGGCATTCAAAGTACTTCCACTCTACGCAGATCTCTCTTTTTTAGAACCCATGGGTTTTGCTGTTCCCAACGCGGCGGGCGTTTACGAAATTCCGTTTATAGACCGTATGGGATTTGTTTTTGCCATTTGCGTGATCGTGATGTATTTCATCAGTATTTATGAAACCCGCAACGGCGTTAATCCCAAAGGTTTAGAAATTGACAGCAGCATGTTTAAGCCGGCTCCCGGTTTTACCGTTGGCGCTTTGATCGTGCTGGGATTGATCGTTGCTTTATATTCTATATACTGGTAGGACAGAAATAACTAGAAAAGCCCAGAAGAGCATGGTCAGATCGCCCTTGTCGTTAGTCTCTGCATTCTGCTGAAGCGTTATTTCGCCACAGAGTACACAGATTTTCACAGACTGTATTGGTTTCGATTGAGCCGTTTACATTGCGATTTACTGTAAGAACCTGAGTTCGATTATGAATTAATAGATGATACCCATTTGGGCGTTTTAACACGCTGTCCGCTATATCTTTTTGTCTCGCAGGGGGCGAGACAAAAAGGATGCCGCTCCCATCGTTAACGCACCTAATAAACCTGACATCCCTGCCCTTGTACCATCAGCGGGTAAAAATGAATCGATCTCAGGCTAATGGTAATTTCCTAAAGCATGAATTAGGAATGCGGTTAAAACTCAAATATTTTGATAGTGTTATAGTTTGTTATAATTTTAAAGATGCGATCAACTATCAGGGATATTGGTAATTCGAAGGGTATTATTCTTCCCAAAAATCTGTTAAAGCAATGCTTTATTGAAGATGAGGTTGACATTGAGGTGAGGAATAGCACGATCATTATTAGTCCGGCAAAGGATAAAAGAGAGGGATGGGCCAAAGCTTTTCGGGAAATGGCTGAAGCGGGTGATGACCAACTACTAATCCCGGATATTTTTAATGATGAAGATCTGAATGATTGGACATGGAAGTAAACCAATATTCAGTTTATTGGGTCAATCTTGATCCAACAAGAAGAAGCGAAGTAAATAAAACCCGACCATGCGTTATCATTTCGCCTGATGAAATGAATCTTTATATAAAGAACGTCATTATTGCTCCATTAACTCAAACGCTTAAACTGTAACCTTCCCGGGTAATTTGTAATATTGATGGTGAAAAAGGAGCAATCATGTTAGATCAAATCCGAATGATTGACAAATCAAGAATTCTGCGTTTAATCGGACAGTTTAGTTCAAAAGAAATTTTTGAAACCAAATCAGTTATTAATCAAATGCTGTGTTAACTATCTGAACAATCTGTTTTAATTGTTCAAATCAAACTAGCCTCACCTTCAAATGAACTGAAATAACGTTTTTGTTCCTTTGCAATCATTCAGACAGTCAAACGTTTCTTTTGTAATAGTTCGCCCTTTGAGAGCATATCCTAATCCATCTTCATGAAATCCTTGAAATTTTTCTTCCTTTTTGGCTTCTTCCTTTTGGTGATAACCGCACAGGCCCAAAATAAAACCTATCATATAGAGGGAACCGTTCAAACTTCTGGCATAGAAAAAGTATATTTTACACCCGGCAATTTTCGCGGCTTAGCCAATGAAAAGCCACGGGAGGTGCTGGTAAAAAATAACAAATTTTCGATCACCGGAAGCTTTACGGAACCCATTCCGGGATATATCGCGTTGGCGGAAAATTCCGTTGCCGGTTCAGATCAGATGTTTCCGTTTGTTATTGATGCCGGAAAGCAGTTGCTAACCATCGAAAATCCCATTGGCAAATCTAAATTTAGCGGCTCTAAGGCAGACCTGGATTTTAAGACGTTCAACCAGGGCCAGCGTATTTACGATGAAAAATTCATGCAGCTTAACGCGGATGCGCAATCTGGCATACAAAAAGGAATTTCTACCGATTCTTTACAGGCCCGGTTTGAACCGCTGTTCAAAGATGCCCAAAAGGAAATGCTAAAATTCCAGCGGGGTTTTATTGCCAAACATCCCGACGCCTACATCTCGCTGATCATTATACCCCAAATCGCACAGCTTACACAAAATTACATTGCGGCCGACTCGCTGCTG
>JBGTBV010000184.1:0-9268 GCA_041749185.1 Daejeonella sp.
AAAACCATTTCGGTATTGCTTGACGGATCATGGGAGGTAGTAACCCCGTAGGCTAAATTGGCATAATAACTCCAGTCCTGCTGCGGAGAAACACCATCAGGACTGGTGCGAAGGTGACCATGTACATCCACAATTCCGGGCATAATGGTTTTTCCGCTCGCATCAATTATCCGGGCATCGGCAGGCACCGCAACGTTTTTCCCGATAGCAATAATTCGGTTTTCATCAATCAAAATAGTACCCTGCTCTATAACTTCGTTTCCCTTCATAGAAATAATGCGTGCATTGGTTATCGCTATTTTTCCTTCAGGTACATCAGACTTCAAAATCAATCCAATGCTAATGCCCGAGCTGTCTGCTGCCGGCAATTTCTCTGGTGCTCCTTCAACAAACTTGAAAGAGTTTTTAATATCTCTGGAGAAATATTGCGGTCCCAAACTCCAGTTTAACTTTTGTCCGTCTGTACTCCAGTGCAGATAACTGCCTGCATCACGGCTTACTTTAGTTAGAGGAAGGGCCTTATTTGCTGACGATAAATCGAGTGTATTTCCGGTTACGGCCATGGGTGTGATGTACACGTTAAACAATTCTGTAAAAGCAATCCACTTGCCATCTGGACTTGGCACAAAGAGGTTGGCATACGTAGAGGTATAATGTGTTTTTAAGCTACCACCGTGGAGGTCTACACTCTTTAAGGCCTTTTTCCCATCCTGGCTTGATTGAAAAAATATCCGGTCTTTGGTGTTGTTAAACATGGGTCGGATGCCGTTATCAATAAGCAGTTTTGAATTGCTGCCGTTAGCGTCCATCAGATAAATGCCTGTATTTTTGCCAAAAGCATGGCCCAAAACATCATTTCCTGATCCTTTGCGATACACTATCTTATCGCCCGCGGATGAATATTTTGGAGAATAGTAATACCCTTTTTGGGTGGTTAATCTGCTGATCTTACCGTTTTTAAGTTCCAATTTGTTGATAGAACCCTTGTTTTCATCGTTCCAGCTCACAAAAAGCAGTGATTTTCCGTCCGGACTGAATTCGGGCTCGAACTCAAAATCGGTTCCCTTGCTCACACGCTCCGGCTTACCGTTGGGCATCTCTTTTATATAGATATACCCCGCCGCGTTAAAAGCAATCTTTTTTCCGTCGGGCGATGTGTTTACCTGGCGGATCATCTTCACATCAAATTCCTTTTCAAATACTTTCTGATCGAAATGCAAAGCTTCAGTAATGGTTTGCCTTGAAGTAACTTCAAACGGAATAATTGAAACGCCCTGTGTTACCAGGTTGAAGTTTCGTATTTTTCCCTTGCTGTAAAATACAATGCTTTTAGAATCTGGCATCCAGGCGAAATTGGGGTACAAACCAAAAATTGCCCAGGCTTCCTGCTGGTCGTGGGAGAGATCGTCATACAGAGGCCATTCTTCTCCGGTTTCCTGATTTTGAATAAACAGTACCGATTTTAACCGCACCCGTTTGATAAATGCAAGGTATTTTCCGTCGGGCGAAACCTGCGGCCGTACTGCGCCGCCCTGCCCTCCGGCAGCAGTTTCAATTTCGCCTGTTTCCCGGTTCAGGCGTTTAATGTTGTAAATCTCTCCGTTCGGATCTTTATTGTATTGAAAACTCGGGCCCGGGCTAACATCTTCAGAATAATAAACATACTTTCCGTCTGGAGATACTTCGGGTTCTCCGGCATCCTGCTGATCGTTTTTACGTTTGGTTAACTGGATTCCCTCGCCTCCACCCGCAATGTGATACATCCACATTTCGCCGGCACCTAAAGAGCGGCTGGCGGTAAAATGTTTACGGGCAATCAGGTATTGGTTATCCGGAGTCCAGACGGCGTTGTTTAGCAAACGAAAGGTTTCTCTGGTTACCGCCCGCTTGTCAGAACCGTCAGCGTTCATTACCCAAATATTATCCGCACCGTCCTTATCGCTTGTAAAGGAAATAAATTTTCCGTCAGGGCTGTATCTGGGCTGAACTTCCCAGGCCATACCGCCGGCAAGCAGGCTCGCCTTCCCGCCCGTTGCGGGCATTTTGTAAATATCACCCAAAAGGTCAAACACAATCTCGCTCCCGTCTGCACTTACATCCAGATTCATCCAGGTGCCTTCATCTGTATTTATTGTGATGTTTTTGCTGGGGCCCGATGGCTTTTCTACGTTCCATTTCGGTTTTTCGGAAGGTTGCTGGCTAAAGCTCTTAATGTTAAAAATTGATATAAGTACTAAGAAAAGAACTGGTTTACGCATCTCTGAATTTTATTGAACCGGCAATTTAATAATAATTGAGATTTTAGATAAGTATCAATCTGATGACGTTTTTGCATTCCAGTCAATCAAAAACAAGTTTATTTCCGCATTTTTAGCTCCAAATCAAAAAGAGAAAAAAGTCCGCCAGATGCGTTATCTAAAAATACTATATGTTCAGGTGCTCATCGGCATCGTACTCGGGGTTTTTGCTGGCTGGTTATTTCCGTCTTTTGCACCGGCTGCCAAAATCATCGCTGAGATCTTTATCAATCTGATCAAAATGGTTATCGCTCCGGTAATTTTCTTCAGCATTGTATTAGGAATAGCGGGCGCCGGAAACTTAAAAAAAGTTGGCCGCATTGGCGGCAAAGGACTATTATATTTTGAAATTGTAACCACTCTGGCCATCATCATCGGCTTAATTGTAGCCAATGTAATTAAACCGGGTGCCGGGGTAGTTAATCAGCCAGCGGCGGCAAGCGGCGCAATCCCTCCGGCAGAATCTGCTGCGGGCGTAAACTGGGGCGAATTTATTTCGCACATCGTGCCTTCAAATATTGTAAACTCTTTTGCCACCGGCGATATTATCCAAATCCTGTTCTTCGGCATCCTGTTCAGTATTGCGTTGAACCGGATGGGAGCTAACGGTCAATCGGTTATATCCATGTTCGAAAAATTGAACAAAATCCTTTTTAATATCCTCCATATTGTTATTCGGGTAAGTCCCTTAGGTGCTTTTGGCGGCATGGCTTACACTATTGGCAAATTCGGCTTTCTAAGTCTGGCATTACTGGGTAAGTTGATGCTTACGTTTTACCTAACCAGCTTCGTTTTTATTTTCGGAATTTTAAATCTGATTGCCTGGTATTACGGCTTCAGTTTGTGGAAATTGCTGGGCTATATAAAAGCGGAGTTATTAATCGTTTTTGGGGCCAGCAGCAGCGAAGCCGTTCTGCCAAATATTATGGAAAAGCTGGAGAAAGCCGGTTGCGACCGAAGCGTCGTCGGGCTGATTATTCCTGCCGGATATAGCTTTAATCTGGACGGCACCAGCATTTATCTAAGCATGAGCGTTATTTTTTTAGCTCAGGTATATAATATTCCCCTTACAATCGGCCAGCAGATAAGCGTGATCGCCGTTTTGCTGGTAAGCAGCAAGGGTGCGGCCGGCGTTACCGGAAGCGGATTTTTGGTGTTAACATCTACACTGGCCGCTTTAAAGATTATTCCGTTAGAAGGCCTTGCTCTGCTCATCGGCGTTGACCGCTTTATGAGCGAAGGCCGGGCAATTACCAACATTATAGGCAACACCGTTGCCACGGTGGTAATTGCCAAAAGTGAAAACGCTGTAGACCTTCGGCAATACAAACTGGTGGTAGAAAACAGACAACAACTTTCAGATAATCTTCCTTATCAGCAAACTCAAAAAAGCACCCGGTTATGAAAAAATTGGTATTTATTACTGCGCTTGTACTTTCCAGTCTTCTATCAATTAAGCTTTCTGCTCAACAAAAGCATGCTTTTTGGCAGGAAATACAAACTATCAAAAGCTTCGACCAGCTCTATGCGCCGCCGGTAAACCCCATTTTGTTTATCGGAAGTTCGTCTATTAGAAAATGGGACGATCTGCCCGGCGTTTTTCCCGGGCGGGCGGTTTTAAACCGCGGGTTTGGCGGCGCAGCAACCAATGATGTATTGTTCTATTCCGAAGATTTGATTTTTCCATATAAACCCCGGCAGATCGTTTTATATGTAGGCGAGAATGATTTGGTAGAACCCAATGTGAACGCCGATTCGGTTTTTGCGAGGTTTAAAAATTTATATTCGGTTATCAGAACCAAATTACCCGCGGTTTCGCTGGTTTATATCTCCATAAAGCCCAGCCCGGTGCGGGCGCAATATCTGCCTGTTGCCAGGCAGGCCAATCTACTCATCAGCCAGTTTTTGAAAGCTGACCCGCACGCGGTATTTGTAGATGTTTTTTCGCCAATGCTTAACCGTGAAGGCAGGCCCCGCCCCGAATTATTTGGGGCCGATATGCTGCATATGAATTCTGCGGGTTATGTTATTTGGCAGAAGGCGGTTGAGCCTTATCTGGTTCAATAGGATTACGGTTTATTTGTATGACCATCCATCAGATTCTTAAACACTATTGGGGTTACGATGCTTTCAGGCCTTTGCAGGAAGAAATTATCAGATCTGTTTTAGATGGGAAAGATACGCTTGCGCTGATGCCTACCGGAGGCGGGAAATCGGCCTGCTTCCAAATTCCCGCTCTGCTGAAGCCCGGAATTTGTATTGTAGTTTCCCCCCTTATCGCCCTGATGAAAGATCAGGTTGAAAACCTCAGGGAAAAAGGTATCAAAGCTCTGGCTATCATTTCGGGCATGGGAAAACGGGAAGTTGATATTGCCCTGGATAACTGCATTTTTGGCGACATCAAATTTTTGTACCTCTCGCCAGAGCGTTTACTCTCTGATTTAGTGCGTGAACGTATCCGCCACATGAACGTGAACCTGATCGCGGTTGATGAGGCGCACTGTATTTCGCAGTGGGGTTACGATTTCAGGCCGCCATACCTGCACATTGCTGATTTACGGGAGCTTCACCCGAATATTCCGGTTTTGGCCTTAACGGCAT
Source organism: Daejeonella sp. (assembly GCA_041749185.1). GTDB lineage: Bacteria > Bacteroidota > Bacteroidia > Sphingobacteriales > Sphingobacteriaceae > Daejeonella. The sequence goes on from JBGTBV010000184.1 coordinate 4,899, forward strand.
CCGCAACAGCGGTAGTGGCAGATGATATACAGCAAAAATTAAAGTTTACCCAGCCCAATATATTCAGAAAATCTTTCGAACGCAAAAACCTCGGGTATGTGGTTGTGAACGAAGAAAACAAATTTTCTAAACTTCTTGCGGTAATAAAAAAAGTACCGGGAACCGGGATAGTCTATGTACGCAACCGGCGTGAAACGCAGGAAATTGCCCGGCTGCTTACGTTGGAGGGAATTTCTGCCGATTTTTATCATGCCGGTATTGATACTCCATCGCGTACGCAAAAACAAATGCGCTGGAAGCAGGGTCTAAGCCGGATTATGGTGGCCACCAACGCCTTCGGTATGGGAATTGATAAGCCGGATGTTCGCTTTGTAGTACATTTAGATCTGCCCGAAAGCCTGGAGGCGTACTATCAGGAGGCGGGTCGTGCGGGGCGTGATGGGCAAAAAGCCTTCGCCGTTTTATTATACAACCAATCAGACAAATTTCAGCTCTTTAAAAGGCTTGAACAGAGTTTTCCGCCTGTAGACGAGATCAAGAGGGTTTATCACGCGTTAGCGAACTATTATCAGATCGCTATCGGTGCCGGCGAAGGGCTTTCGCTGGAGTTTGACATCGCCGATTTTTGCGCCCGTTTTAAATTTGATGCCGTTCGCACCATCAATTCGTTAAAGTTTTTAGAACGTGACGAATACATCGCCCTGAGCGAAACGGTTTTTCTGCCCTCGCGATTGCAGATTACAGTAGGGGCGGAAGATATGTATCGTTTTCAGGTGGAGCAACCGGCGTTTGATGGATTTATTAAAACGTTGCTCCGATCATACGGCGGAATATTCGATCATTTTGTTCCAATCAAAGAGACCGACATTGCCAAACGGTGCGGCATGGGTAAAAAGGAGGTTATTGCTGCTCTCCAAAAACTGCAAAATTTGAATGTGCTTCAATACATTCCCCAAACAGACAAGCCGCATCTGGAATGGGTAAAGCCGCGGGTTGGCAGCGGGCATTTGTTCGTAAATGCCAAATACATTGCCGAACGCTATCAAACGATGAAGCAGAAAATTGAAAGCGTAATCTTTTATGCGGAAACTGATCATTGCAGAAACATTGCCCTCTTGAATTATTTTGACGAACCCGAGGCTGAGAAATGTGGTGTGTGCGATTTTTGCCTGGAAGAAAAGCGAGTCCAACAGCAAACTTTCCTCAGCGCAAAGCTATCTGCCGAAATATTGAACTTATTGAGATTGAAAGCGTTCCGACTGAACGACCTGGTTGCAAATCTTAGAACCGGCTATGAAAAAGAACGGCTCCGGGTAATCCGGGAGTTGCTTGATGCCGGACAAGTACGAACAGACGGCGATCATTATTTCCTATAAAATCATTCCGATCCTATTGATCCCGCAAAGGCGAAAGGTATTAAATACCTGCAGTTTTTTGCTTTTGCTGTAACCGAATGGTAATTTCATCGGTCATATATAAAAAAGACTATGGAAGCAAAAATAATAGGGACCGGTTTGCTGTTGGCAAGCTTTGCATTTGCGGCTTGCGGCGGTATGGATTGCGTAAGCGGATCGGGCAAGCAGATTACCAAAATTCGCCAGGTTGAACCGTTCACCTTTGTAGAAACAAGCGGCTCTATCAAACTTATTTTGAAACAGGGCGAGCAGGAGGTAAAAATTGTTGCCGACGATAATATCATGGAAGAATTGCGCACCCGGGTAAGCGGTAACACTTTGGTTATTGATATGGATGGGAATTTTTGCGATTCCGGCCCGATAACGGTTTACCTTACCGCCAAAAGTTTTGAAGGAGTTGAAGCCTCGGGGGCAGTAGATATTGAGAGCGAAGGCTTGTTGCGGGTCAAAGATTTTGAAATGGATTTGAGCGGCTCCAGCAAGGTAAACCTGAACATCAATGCGGCAAATGTGCGTACCGAATCAAGTGGGGCATCAGAAATATTTTTAAAGGGGCAGGCCAGTAGTCACGAAGTGAACCTGAGCGGATCGTCATCTGTTGATGCGCTGGATTTTGTGGTTGGAAAATACTCAATTGAATCCAGTGGTGCCAGCGATTCAAAAATTAATGTGCTGAACGAGCTGCGTGTTCGGTCCAGCGGCGCCAGCGATGTAAAATATCGGGGCAACCCGTCCAAAATCAGCAATGATGATTCCGGGGCATCAAGCGTCAGTAAAATCAATTAATCTGCCGGGAAATTCTTAGCGGTCTGTTCATTACCAGCCAGAAAAATAATCCGCCGAAAGCGTACATAAACACATCCCAGAGATCTGCCGTATAGGTTGCAGCGTATCGCGGAAGCAGAAATTCAAAGATCAGGGAGGTGTAAGAAACGATAAATAAAATATGGCCGGCCTTTAAGCAATAATTTGCGGAAGGCGCCATAAATTGCCGCTGGAACGCCAGAGCAATTGTTGAAATTACAGGCACAGCCAGTACATCTGTGAGGTAGCTGTTTAAACCCGGCACAACTACGCCCAGTTTTCGACCGCAAAACACCATCAGCCAGATGAGGGAGAATAATATAAACCAAATATTACGGAGTGTTTTCATCGCATATTAACCCGCCATCAGGCTGATGAGCCATAGTAAAAAACTGATAAACGCCAAAAAAGCTACCTGAAAATAGTAGAGAATTTTGCGGAAGAACTGCCCTGTTCGTTTAAAATTCCGTATATAATTGCTATCGTCTTCCTTAATAATGAACCGGTCTTTCTCTATCCGAACCTGCTTTAGGATATTCTTCTCTACTTCTTTGGTAAAAGCCTCTTTCTCCAGATAGTTGCCGCAATGCAAACATCGGTCGTACAGATTCCCCTGCCAAAGAGTCCATTGCAAACAATTGTTGCATCGTATTTCGCGTTTGCCGCCCAATTTTTTCGTTAGCTAAAATTCTCTACTTTTAGAGAAGGTATGGAGCACAAAAATAACAAAAACACCATCAGGGCATGGGCCATGTTTGACTGGGCCAACTCTGCTTACAACCTCGTGATTACCTCAACCATTTTTCCGGCTTATTACGTGGCCATCACGTCCGGGAAAGACGATCAGGTTTTGTTTTTTGGGATGCAGTTTACCAATACCGCCTTATCTAATTACGCCCTCTCGGCAGCCTATCTCATCATGGCCATTTTGCTTCCGGTATTATCTTCAATAGCAGATTCCCGCGGAAACAAAAAAACCTTTATGCAGGCCTTTACCTGGCTGGGAAGTTTGGCTTGCGCCGGATTGTTTTTCTTTAAGCTGGATACGCTCGAATTAGGAATTATCTGCTTCGCGGTGGCCGCTATGGGCTACATCGGTGGCGTAATGTTCAATAATTCTTACCTCCCCGAAATAGCCACGCCAGATAAACAGGATAAGGTGAGCGCCCAGGGATTCGCCTACGGCTATGTAGGAAGCGTTTTATTGCAGATCATTTGCTTCGTTTTTGTGCTGATGCCGGAGCTCTTCGGAATTACCGATCTGTCATTTCCACCGCGGTTGTCTTTTCTACTGGTAGCCATTTGGTGGATATCGTTTTCGCAAATTACCTTCAGGGTTTTGCCCGCAGCGAGCCCCAACTACCATCGCCTTAACAAAACAACCAACCGTAACGGCTTTACCGAACTGCAAAAAGTTTGGAAACAACTGGCGGATATGAAGTTGCTGAAACGGTTTTTGCTTGCTTTTTTTTTCTATGCAATGGGCGTGCAGACCATTATGCTGGTTGCGGCCGCTTTCGGCGAGAAAATTTTAAATCTCGGCACTACTAAACTCATTGCTACCATTCTCATCATTCAGCTTGTAGCTATTTTAGGAGCGCTCATCATGTCGCGTTTTGCCAGAAAATACGGCAATATCCAGGTGCTTATCGGGGTGGTTATTATTTGGATAGCGGTTTGCATTTGCTCGTACTTCATCACTACCGAATTTCAGTTTTACGCACTGGCGGCTGTTGTGGGGCTGGTAATGGGCGGTATCCAATCCATATCCCGGTCTACCTATTCAAAACTGATCCCCGAAAAAACTCCCGATACTGCTTCGTTTTTTAGCTTCTACGACGTGACCGAAAAAATGGCTATCGTAATCGGCCTGTTTAGTTTTGGATATATTGAAGAAATTACCGGAAGTATGCGTAATTCTGCCCTAACTTTGGCAGGCTTCTTCTTTATCGGACTTCTGATTTTATTTTCAATTTTGTCTATAAAACCCCAGCATGCCAAAGAGCTTAAATCTGAGTAAGAGATTTTTTCAAAATTCTGATCCGGGTAACGGCTTCAGGCAAAGCAAGTCGGTCGCGGTATAATGAAGAGGTGTAATGAACATTTCCTGCTTTTTATTTTGAAAGCAGGGTCTCAACTGCTATTGCCGGT
>JBGTBV010000185.1:0-3630 GCA_041749185.1 Daejeonella sp.
TAACATGTTTAAAACCTACGACAAGAACCAGATCAACGGAACGCAGCTCGACAAAAAATCAATCATGCTTTATTCGGTACCCCGCGAATGGACCTTAGACGGGTTTACATCTTCTGAGAACCCCGAATTATCATCTACCGATAAAAACTTCATCGGCGACAGCTCCAATTACCCGATGGGTGGTAAACCGTCCGGACCTGTTGAACTACCGATCTCTGGGAGCAAAGTTACTCAAGCCGACATCTCCAAAGCTGGCGAAGAAGACTTGTTTGTATTTAATGTATCCGATGAGGGAAAATATACTGTGAAAACCCGCGGAAATACCGATGTGGTCATGAGCTTGTATGGCCCTGATAGCCAAACCAAGCTGTTAGATCAGGATAACGATAGTGGCTTCCGCTTAAACGCGAAAATTGTTTTAGATCTGTTGCCGGGAAAATATTTTGTGCAGATACGGCATTTTAACAGCCGCAGCGGAACGGGAAAGTACGGAATTACGGTGCAAAAAAAGCGTAGCATATTTGCGTAGATAGCGCCACATCCCGACTATTCTTTTGTGCAGCCCGCTAACCGTTTTTCAATTAGCTGGATTAAACCCGCTAATAGTCCGTCCGAAAAAAACCGCATTCATAAATAGCTTGCTGGTGCCAAACCAAAAGGCCCTGAAATTCGGATTATCAGAAAATGCAATTACCTGTCCGCGGCCATAATCGCTACAGATTATTGAGGCAGAACCACTCAGTATTTTTTCATTTTCTTTTGAAATATAACCGGCCAGCAACGGCTTTTGGGTATAGGCAACGGGCGTTGCGAAAGGGTTTTTAGGTTTTTCAAACATGCCTGTACCTTCTCTGAAAACAGGAACAGACGAACCGCGGATGCCAAAGCCTATGGGATGGGTTCTATCAAGCCGGGTTTGAAATATTGCGCCTGGGATGTATTGCGCACCGGCTACTTCCTGCTGCGTACTGTAATCGCGAAAAGCTACAGAATCTTTTTTCGAAGCAGGCTTATATTTAATATTGGTTAGACCGGCTGCGGTGGTAAACCGGTTGGCATTGCCCTGGGCAATAAGTACGCCTCCGTTTCTCAGCCATCGTTTCAACTCTTCTTTTCCGCTTTCGCCGATGCCAGAGTAGTTCCCATCAGCCATAATGATCACATTGTATTTATCAAGACTAATACGGTTTACCAAACTCTGCTCCAGTAATGTGGGTGGCATGTTAAAGCGTTGGTCTAAAAGGTGCCATACCTCGCCGGCATCGTTGTTGTTAACCCCGGTGCCGGTAAGTAAAGCTATTTTAGGCAACTCTACATTTTTAAAATTACTGCTGCCCAAATCAATGCCCTCCGTAACACCGGTTGATAAAGAGTAAACATCTACGCCGCTTTCTTTGGCAAGCTGCGTTAATTGCTGATGCAAATCGGCGGGCGGCACAGTTTGATTGTTAACCTGAACGAGGATGGTGCCAAAATCAAATTCTTTCGGCTGATTATTAATATTCATTCTGAAGCTTCGCTGCGAAACTTTGGCTTTAATGCCGGCTTTAAGCAGCGCATTAAGCATTTTTGGCGCATAAAACTCCTCCCAACCAAACAGGTACGCATAATTACTTTGCGGGCCCAACATTTTTCCTTGCGGGAAGTCCGCTTGCTCAACTCTGGCGCCAGCCAAATTGCTCAGCGTGCGGCTTTCGGCATAGGGCAGATTGAAAGCCAGCGGAAACGTCCAGGCAGAAATATCATAAAATAAGCTGTCCTTAAAAGCTGTCTGCTTACTAAAAATGGCTTTAATGGTTGTGTATTGCGGCTGATTGAGGGGCACAACGTACGACTGATCTTTCTTAAATGCGATGCCATTCTGCGTGGTATTTGATGCGAGCTTGTAAACTTCAATCTGGTGGCGGCGCAAAATATCCAGCAAATGCCAAGAGGTGCCCTTGTTGTATTCATCGCCAAAAACGTAAGCCTTTACGGCATCATTCTTTGCCAGATTTAAAGCGTTTTTATAAAAATCACGCTGGTTACGGAGGAGTTCGGTGCGCATCTCTCCGGCAGCTTTAAGGGTTGAAAAGGAAGTAACCACCTGATTGCGTATGGTAAAAGGAAAGGTAAGCAGTCCGTTGCTGCTTTCCTGCGCATGCCCGCGTGAACTTGCCTGTTCAAACAGTATACCGATGGCTCCATTTATATCCGGATAGGTAGAGCCTTTACCGTAGTAAAAATCGTCATAAGCCTCTTTGGTGAAATACAGGGAGCCAATTTTATCTAACGCTTCGGCGTGATATTTACCCATTTTTGCGGTGAGATCCTGATTTATTTGTGGCGTTAGCGGATTTGTCCGTGAGGGGATTCCCGGCTGAAAGAAGAAAGTCGCGTTTGTTCCCTGCTCATGATGATCGGTGAGTATTAAGGGCTTCCACTCATGAAATTTCTGTAACCGGCCTTTTGATTCATTATGTTGCAGCGGAAGCCAATCCCGGTTAAGGTCAAACCAATAATGATTGGTGCGCCCGTTGGGCCAGGGTTCAGAAAATTCTCGGGCATTGTTATCGCTTACCAGCGTGTTGCTTTTATTGGCGTTTACGTAAGTAGAAAAACGCTGGATTCCGTCCGGATTAATGGCCGGGTCAATTAATATCACCGTGTTTTTTAGCATTTCATCAACTTCGGTGCCCTGAGCAGCCGCTAAAAAATAAGACACCAGCATATTGGCGTTAGCACCGCTCGGCTCATTGCCGTGTACGCTGTAACCCATCCACACTACGGCCGGCATACGTTCAATATCCGCGGAAGCGGACTGTTGCGGGTTGCTCAGCTTTAGATGCTGCTGACGGATTTGTTCTATATTTTTTTGATTCTCTACCGAACTGATGGTAAGCAAGAGACACGGCCGGTTTTCGTAGGTGCGGGCATATTCCTGCAAGGTAACCCGGTCTGAAGTTCGGGCGAGCTCTTTCATGTAAGCCACAATCTGATCATGACTAACATGTTGCTCGCCAATTTGAAAGCCTAAAAATTGCTGCGGATTTGGTACCTTTTCATCGTACTTTACATTCTGGCTTAAATAATAATTCAAAGGCTTTTGAGCCGAAGCTGTTTGAGCGATAAACAGAGAAAGAAATAAACAGAAAGTTCTAAGCATAAAACAAAATTTATCCGCAAGGTAATATTTTCTGAGATTTGGCTCCCTGTCAATTGCTCGGGTATGCAAAAGTTACAAAATCAGTCCGGTAAATGTTAAAAGAAAAGATGATCCGATTATCAAAAAGTACCCTTCGCGGTTTTAAGTTTGGTGATGAAACGTCTTTGCAGCGTAACGCGAATAATCCATTGATTTCTCAAAATTTACGCGATTCATTTCCTTACCCGTTCGGATTGGATGACGCATTGAGCTGGATCAGTATGAACTACGATCAGCAAAATCCGGTAAATCTGGCGATCACGGTTAACGATGAGGTGGTTGGCGGTATCGGTTTGGTTATTCAAAAAGATATCTACCGCTTCAACGCAGAAATGGGATATTGGCTGGCCGAACCGTACTGGCACCGGGGTATCATGACCGAAGCGATCGTCGCGATGGTTCAGTATGGGTTTAATTCTTTCGGTGTAACACGCATTTATGCGGGC
>JBGTBV010000186.1:0-10513 GCA_041749185.1 Daejeonella sp.
CCTTAACGCGAAAGCAGCCATTTTCGCAATTAAAAAATATGAGGAGGAAATAGAGTCCCAAGCGGAATCAAAGCCCCTCTCCTTTGGAGAGGGATTTAGGGTGAGGCTTGAAATCATGATCTCCGGCACCATCACAGATGCCAGTGGCCGCACCTTATCCGGGCAAACGGTAGAAGCGTTCTTAAATTCCATGTCGCACGCCAACCTGTTGAGCATCGGTCTGAATTGCGCACTCGGGGCGAAAGAAATGCGGCCACATATTGAAGAACTTTCAGAAAAAGCAACCTGCTTTGTGTCTGCTTATCCCAATGCAGGCTTGCCAAATGAGTTTGGTGAGTATGATGAGTTGGGCCACCAAACCGCACATCTGGTTGAAGACTTTATTCTTAACGGCTTTGTAAACATCGTTGGCGGATGCTGCGGCACAACGCCAGACCACATTCGATGCATCGCCGATAAGGCTGCTAAATATCCGCCGCGTACCTTGCCGGTAATTAAGCCGTACCTCCGCTTAAGCGGATTAGAACCTGTTACGCTAACCCCGCAAACCAACTTTGTAAACATTGGCGAGCGTACCAACATTACCGGCTCGCCCAAATTTTCTAAACTGATATTAAGCGGCGATTTTGATGCGGCACTTTCCGTTGCACGCCAGCAGGTTGAGGGTGGTGCGCAAATTATTGATGTGAATATGGACGAGGGCATGATTGACTCGGAAGCGTCAATGACTAAATTCTTAAACCTAATTGCCTCAGAGCCGGATATTTCCAGACTTCCCATCATGGTAGACTCCTCAAAATGGAGCGTGATAGAAGCCGGATTGAAATGCCTCCAGGGAAAAGGAGTAGTTAACTCAATTTCGCTGAAAGAAGGCGAAGAAAAGTTTAAGGAACTCGCAAATAAAATCAAAAATTACGGTGCGGCTGTTGTTGTAATGGCTTTTGATGAAAACGGTCAGGCAGATACGCTGCAACGGCGTAAAGAAATTTGCAAACGATCTTATGCTATTTTGGTAAACGAGGTTGGCTTTGCCGCCGAAGACATCATTTTTGATCCCAATATTTTAACCGTTGCCACGGGATTGGAAGAGCACAACAACTACGCAGTTGATTTTATTGAAGCCACCCGCTGGATAAAAGCGAACCTGCCTCTGGCCAAAGTGAGCGGCGGGGTCAGCAATATCTCATTTTCGTTTAGGGGTAATAATACGGTTCGTGAAGCGATGCATTCGGCGTTTTTATATCATGCCATCCAGGCTGGATTAGACATGGGTATTGTTAATGCGGGTATGCTGGAGGTTTACGAAAAGATCCCGAAAGACCTGCTCAAACTGGTTGAAGATGTACTGTTGAACCGCCGTCCGGATGCAACCGAAAGACTGGTTGATTTTGCAGAAACCATTAAATCCAAAGGAAAAGTTTCGGTAAAAAATGAAGAATGGCGAACAGGGAATGTTGAAGAACGCCTCTCGCATTCGCTTGTAAAAGGGATTATCGACTATCTCGATGAAGATGTAGAAGAAGCCCGTCAAAAGTATTCCAAGCCGCTGGAAGTAATCGAAGGTCCGCTTATGGACGGTATGGGCATTGTTGGCGACCTGTTTGGGCAGGGAAAAATGTTTTTACCACAGGTTGTTAAATCTGCCAGGGTAATGAAGAAGGCTGTTGCCTATTTGTTGCCGTATATCGAAGAGGAAAAGCGTAATAATGCGGGCGGCAATCAGCGAAAGAATGCGGGTAAAGTACTAATGGCGACTGTAAAAGGCGACGTGCACGACATTGGTAAGAACATTGTTGGGGTGGTGCTTGCCTGCAATAATTTTGAAGTGATTGACTTGGGCGTGATGGTGCCGGCACAGCGCATACTTGAAGAAGCACTAAAGCAGGAGGCAGATATTATCGGGTTGAGCGGCCTCATCACTCCCTCGCTGGATGAGATGGTGCACCTGGCAAAAGAGATGGAACGGCAGGGATTTAAAATTCCGCTGATAATTGGGGGCGCCACCACATCGCGTATTCATGCCGCGGTTAAAATAGCTCCGGGTTATTCCGGCCCAACCATTCACATATTAGACGCTTCGCGAAGCGTGACCGTTTGCAGCACGCTTATGAATGAAGAAAACCGTGCAGCTTACATCAGCTCCACACGTGCGGAATATGATCTCGCACGGGAAATGCATTTGAGTAAACGTGCAGAAAAGCGTTTCGTTGCTTTAGAAAAAGCAAGACAAAGTAAATTCCAGATTAATTTAAACGGCTCCATCCCGCCAAAACCGGCCTTTACCGGCACCAAAGTTTTCAAAAGTTTTCCGCTAAACGAGTTGGTACCTTATATAGACTGGACGCCCTTTTTTCATACCTGGGAACTTCGCGGAAGCTACCCCCGCATTTTTGAAGATGAACATGTGGGTGTTGAAGCCCGGAAATTATTTGAAGAGGCTCAGGCGTTGCTTAAACAAATTGTTGAGCAGAAACTGCTTGGAGCGAACGGAGTAATTGGCTTTTGGCCGGCAAATGCGGTTGGCGATGACATTGAACTGTATACCGATGAAAGCCGGACGAAAGTTTTAACCACCATTCACACATTGCGCCAACAAGCCGAAAAAGCGTCCGGTGAACCCTATTATGCTTTAGCCGATTTTGTAGCCCAGAAAGAAACCGGCATTGCCGACTACTGGGGCGGATTTGCGGTTACAACCGGCATCGGCAGTGATGAACTGGTTGCAGAATTTGAAAAAAATCAAGATGACTACAACAGCATTATGGTGAAGGCGCTCGCCGATCGTCTGGCGGAGGCTTTCGCCGAGCGAATGCACGAGCTGGTTAGGAAAGAATATTGGGGTTATGCCCGGGATGAAAGTCTGAACGCGGAAGATTTGATTAAAGAGAAATACGCGGGTATTCGTCCGGCGCCGGGCTACCCCGCCTGCCCCGATCATACCGAAAAGCGTACGCTGTTTAATTTGTTGGATGCGGAGAAGGCCACTGGCCTGGCGCTTACGGAAAGTCTGGCCATGTATCCCACGGCCGCCGTAAGCGGGTTTTATTTCGCCAATCCGCAATCGCGATATTTTGGCCTTGGCAAAATTTACAAAGACCAGGTTCAGGATTACGCTCTTCGCAAAAAAATCTCACTTAGTGAAGCAGAACGTTGGCTTGGGCCTAATTTGGGGTATTAACTTTCAACCTATAATCAAGTGAAAATCACAGAACATATTGCTAATTCCAAAGGCAAAACTCTTTTTTCCTTTGAGCTGTTACCGCCGGTAAAGGGTCAGAGCATTCAGGGAATTTATGATGCCATTGACCCGCTGATGGAATTCAAACCGCCGTTTATTGATGTAACCTATCACCGCGAGGATTACATCTATAAACAGCACGAGAGCGGTTTGCTGGAAAAAGTGTCGTACCGGAAACGCCCGGGAACGGTGGCCATTTGCGCCGCCATAATGAACCGGTACAAGGTTGACGCTGTGCCGCACCTTATTTGCGGAGGTTTTACAAAAGAAGAAACTGAAAACGCGTTAATTGATCTGCAATTTTTGGGGATTGACAATGTGCTGGTACTACGCGGCGATGCCCGAAAAGCCGATTCCGGATTTATTCCAACCCCAGGCGGACATGCGTTTGCCTGCGATCTTTTAGAACACGTGGTAAATATGAATAAGGGTAAATATTTACACGAAGATATTGATACCATCAACGGAACGGATTTCTGCATTGGTGTTGCCGGCTATCCGGAAAAGCATTTTGAAGCTCCCAACCTGAAAGCCGATTTTAAGTACCTGAAAATGAAAGTAGAGATGGGAGCGGAATTTATAGTAACGCAAATGTTTTTCGATAATTCAAAATACATGGATTTTGTCGCCAAATGCCGTGAAAGCGGGATCAATGTGCCGATCATTCCGGGCTTAAAACCAATAACCCACTCCAAACAATTGATAAATCTTCCGAAACATTTTCATATTGATATTCCTGATGATTTGAGTGATGCCGTTCTAAAATGCAAAAACGAAAAGGAGGTTAAAGCAGTAGGCGTAGAATTTATGATTGAGCAATGCAAAGAACTGATGAAATTTGGAGCACCGGTTTTGCATTTTTATACGATGAGCAATCCGGAGCCCACCAAAAAAATCGCGGAAGCGATATTTTAAAACAAGTTTAACTTTACGGTTTAAGTATATACTTTTGTATATAGAATTTACACTATGAAAAGTATACTCTTAAAGATTGACGATGAGCTTTACAGCGAAGTAGAAACGTCTGCTAAGGAGCTGAACACCTCTAAAACCGGCTTTATAAAAAAAGCGATTCTTGCTTACAAAAAAGCGAGTGATCGCAAAAAGCTTGAAATTCAACTGGCAAGAGAGGTAGCCTTAATCAAAGCAAATAAAGAAGGCTTGACTGAAATGCGGGAATGGGAAGAAGCTTCTTTAAGGGATTTATCTGAATATTTGGATAAATTGGAAAATGAGTAGGCTACAGAAATTCGATATTTGGATAACGGACATGAACCCAGGAAAAGGTGCCGAGCCTGGGAAAATACGCCCGGTTGTAATTGTACAAAGTAACATCCTTCACAAATCGGATCATATTTCTACCATCATATGCCCGATTAGTTCGCAAATAAAAGGTGTCAACCGGCTTAGGATTTCTATACCTGCCTCGAAAACAAATGGATTGAAAAAAGATTCTTCCATTTTAACAGATCAGATAAAAGCGATTGATTTATCCCGTTTAATAGAAAAAATTGGGGTATTAGAAGAAGAGCGTCATGTTGATGTTCAAGAGGCCTTGGCTTTAATACTGGATTTAGAAACAACCTAAAAAATCAAATCATAGTATAGTGGAGTTTGGCTCAACTATTCCTGATCGTACAATTCAAGAAAATCTTCCGGCGAATATACTGGCAAAAAAGGGATAGCCGATTTAATCAGGTTCTTATCCAACGAGATAAAATAGTCCATTTTGTGATGCATAGCCGTATAGTACTGCAAGGCATCTTCAATATCGGTCATCTGAGAATTTATTGCGTTAATTGCTATTTCATGGTTACAATCAATATCTGTTACATTAGCCAATAAATTAAGGATCAGCGTCTTGACGATCCTCCTTTGATGGACTTTCGCTAAAAAATAAGCGATAATATGAATTATTGCCGGGGAGACATAACCTTTGAATTCTCCTGAACCTATTCTTTCAAATATTAACTCAGAGGATTCAAAACCTTGCCTTTGAAGTATGAAAGTAAGACAGACGTTCGCATCTAAAAATAGTCTAAAAGCCATATTTAGAAGCTTTTTCCTCGTAATACTGTTTTTTCAGATCAACATCATCAGCATATCCTAAGTCTACTTTTGGCAAGTTTTTAACATATTCGATCAAATTATTTTTCTTGACCGGCTTTGTTAAACGTTTAAAGTATCGTTCAACCAATTCAGAAACACTGGTATTTTTTTCTTCAGCATAAGCTTTGATCTGATCAATCAGCTTTGCTTCCACAGTAAGGTTAATCCTTGTTTTCATAACCAAATATACGCATTACTAAAAATAGTGCGTATCAAATATTTTTCGAGAGATATTTTTTAAAACTTTCGAAATCGTTCCCGAGGGAAGCCACTGAAGTGCTTTTTGAAGCTATGTTTCTAATCTGAGCGGGAACTGCAACCTGATTTGAAACATCTTGGGGCATCACATCTAAAAATTTGCAGGCATGTGCGGTAGATAAAAAAACCGCCGTTGGGATATCTGCCGGATTTTCCTTACGCCAACGTTTGACGGCCAGCCAGGCAATTGCCGTATGCGGACAAACAACGTAATTGAATTGCTTAAACACCTCCTCAATTGCAGTGGTTGTTTCCTCATCCGAAAAGCTGTAACCCGAGATCAGCGTCGCTAATTCTTCCGGCTGCTGCTTAAACAGCTCGATAATCCGGGCCCAGTTGCTTGGATTACCTACGTCCATCGCGTTTGAAATGGTTTGCACAGATGCTTTGGGCAAAAACATTCCGCTTGTTAAGTAGTGCGGAACGGTATCATTCAGGTTGGTTGCAGCCAGGAAATGCTTTGCCGGCAAGCCCATTTTCCAGGCTAATAAGCCGGCGGCTAAATTTCCAAAGTTTCCGCTCGGAACGGCAAACATCAGGTTCGTGCATCCCTGCCATTTAAGCGCCGCGTAGGCATTGAAATAATAGAACATTTGTGGTATGAGCCTGGAAATATTGATGGAGTTTGCGGAGGTCAGGCGTAATTTGCTATTTAGCTCTGCATCGGCGAAAGCCCCTTTAACCAGTGCCTGGCAATCATCAAAAGTTCCGTCTATTTCAATAGCCGAAATATTTTGACCATGAGTGGTTAATTGCAGTTTCTGAATTTCGCTGACTTTACCTTTCGGATATAAAATAGTTACCCTGATGTTGGGCACTCCCAAAAACCCAAGCGCTACCGCTCCACCCGTATCGCCCGAAGTTGCCACCAATACATCCAATATCTTTTCATCGGGTTTTAAATAATAAGACATTACGCGGCTCATAAAGCGGGCGCCAAAATCTTTAAAAGCAAGTGAGGGGCCATGGAAAAGTTCCAGCACAAACGTGTTGGCATCCAGTTTTACCGTTGGCGCATCGAAATTAATGGCTTCATTAATGATTAAGCGAAGATCTGATGCAGGAATGCTCCCGGCAAGGATGGTTTTGGCTACTTCAAAAGCAATTTCAGAGAGAGAAAACTTTTCGATGTTTTTCAAAAAGTCTTCATCCAATCTGGGGACGCTTAAGGGCATGTATAAACCCTTATCGCTGGGGAAACTGTTGAAAACTGCTTCCTTAAATCCTACCCGGAGGGCGGGGTTATTGGTGCTATAAAACTTCACGTTATTAGTTTAACTGGTAACTTTTAATCAAGTATGGCCGGACCGTTTGCATTAATTGAAGAAATGTAAGCCTTGCTGTTAATTCTGATTGAAGAAAGGTGCGCCTGGATGGCGCCGGTTATCACAGCCGCCGCCTCTTTGTTGCGTGCGAAAGAAAAAACCGAGGGGCCTGAGCCCGAAATTCCGAAACTTACCGCGTTGTGATCGAGTGCTATTTCGCGTAATTTATAAAAATCTGGGATCAGGATGGAACGGGTGGGTTCTACGATGACATCTTCCATGCTTCTGCCGATAAGGTCAATATCTCCTAAAAAAAGACCGCTTACCAGCCCTGCGATATTGCCCCATTGCATCACCGCATCACGCAATAAAACCTTACTCCTGATCATTTGCCGGGCATCGCGGGTGGGTACGTCCACTTCTGGAAAAACAATAGCACAATGCAGCGAATCAGGAAAAGGCAGTTTGATAACATCAAGCGGCGCATAACTGCGGATGAGTACAAAACCTCCCAGCAAGGCGGGCGCAACGTTATCGGCATGACCGCTGCCACAAGCAATCTCCTCGCCCTTCATCGCAAATGGCAACAAATCCATCGCAGAAAGTTTAGCACCCATTAATTGGTTGATGGCAAATAAACCGGCCACCGTGCTGGCGGAACTGGAACCCAGACCGCTGCCAATGGGCATTTTTTTGTTCAGCTCAATCGCTACTCCCTGGCCTGGGCAGCCAATTGCGTTCAGGTAATGCTGCACGCTAACGCCAACAGTATTTTTCAACACATCAGTTGGCAATTTTCCGTCGTCGCCGGTAATTTTTTCGATGCTGATGCCAGGCTTGCCGGTTAAGCGCATCCGCACCTCATCGCCGGGTTGGTTTACCGCAAAGCCCAAAATATCGTACCCGCAAACTACATTTGCCACGGTTGCCGGAGCAAAAACCCTGATTGATTCCATTTTACTTTGTACCTACGTTAATCAAATCAGCAAAAACACCTGCCGCGGTTACCTCGGCCCCCGCACCCGGCCCCTTAACAACCATTGGGCGTTCAACATATCGGTCTGTATAAAAAGAAATGATATTATCGCTGCCAGATAACATGTAAAAAGGATGCGTTTCGTCCACCATTTGCAGCGTAATTTCAACCCGGCCATTTTCTAATTTGCCAATATACCGAAGCACTTTGCCTGCGTTTTCTGCCTGCTCTTTAAGATTGTTGAAATGTTGCTCAGAGGCTTTTAGCTGTTCATAAAATTCGGCAACCGACTGTGCCAGGATGCAGGATTCGGGCAACATGTTTTCTAAATAAACTTCCTCCGGCTCAAGAGTATAGCCGGCATCTCTTGAAAGGATGAGCATCTTACGCATAAAGTCGGTGCCGTTCAGATCATCCCGCGGATCGGGTTCTGTGAAACCCCTCTCCTGGGCAAGCTTTACAATATCATGAAATTTGGCATCGCCTTTAAAGTTGTTGAAAATAAAGCTGATCGTCCCGGAAAGGATGGCTTCAATGCGGGTAATACGATCGCCGCTCATCATCAAATCTCTCAACGTACGCACAATGGGCAGGCCCGCCCCCACATTTGTCTCGTAATAAAAATCAACACCGTGATTTCGGGCAGCGTTTTTAAACCGCCGGTATTGTTCGTAAGTACCGCTGTTACCCACTTTATTGCAGGTTACCAGCGAGATACTGGAGCGCAAAACCTGCTCATAATAATTAACCGTTTCCACACTCGCGGTATTGTCAACCAACACGCAATCCGGGAGGTTAAGCGCAATCATCTGATTTATGAAAACCTCAAGGCTGGCGGTTTGGCCTTCTTCTTCTAAAATCTGAGACCAGTTCGTCAGATAAATTCCACTCACATCCACATGCATTTTACGGGTATTGCAGATGCCCGCGAT
The DNA here is from genome assembly GCA_041749185.1 of Daejeonella sp. Lineage (GTDB taxonomy): Bacteria > Bacteroidota > Bacteroidia > Sphingobacteriales > Sphingobacteriaceae > Daejeonella. Next base: position 8,779 of record JBGTBV010000186.1, read on the forward strand.
GTTCACCTGGATGTCGTTATGCGTTAGCAGAAAATCTCCGTGCGCCCGCAACTGACTGAAAAGCGCCGTAGATATCTGGCCGGTTCCCAGACAAAATACGTTCAGGGTTTTATTAAGCTGTGTAAAAAATGCCTGGTGCACGGCGTTTAACGCTTTCGCGAGATCGTCCCGGTTTACAATAACAGATATGTTGAATTCTGAAGAGCCCTGCGCTATCGCCCTTACGTTTACCCCGTTGCGGCCAAGGGCATGAAACAATCGCCCGGCAATGCCAGGGGTGTGCCGCATATTTTCGCCCACAATGGCGAGGGCAGATAAATTTTCTTCGATAACCGGCGTATCTAATTTCCGGGCGTTTAGTTCCAGATCAAATTCGTTAAGTATTAAGTTTTTAACCTTGTGGGCATCATCCGGATTTACCGCAAACGTAATGCTGTGTTCTGATGACGACTGTGTGATCAATATCACGTTAATTTGTTCGCGGGCAAGCATAGAGAAAAGGCGCCCGCTAAATCCGGCCCGGCCCACCATACCGCTTCCCTGCAGGTTGATCACGCTTATTTGGTTGATGGATGAAATGCCCTTGATGGGGAGAGGAGACGGACCGCAATCGGCCTTTATAACCGTACCGGCAAACTGCGGCTCGAAGGTGTTTTTTATAACAATGGGAATTTTCTTTAAAAACGCCGGAATCATGGTTGGCGGATAAATTACTTTCGCACCAAAAAAAGAAAGTTCCATCGCTTCAATGTAGGAGAGTTCCGGCAGCGAAAATGCCTTTTTAACAATCCGCGGATCAGCGGTCATCATCCCATTTACATCGGTCCATATCTGGATTTCATCTGCGTTGAGCGCCGCCGCGAAGATAGCCGCGGTATAATCGCTTCCGCCACGACCCAGGGTGGTTATTCTCCCCTGTTCATTGCTTGCTATAAAGCCGGTTACAAAAAGTACCGCTCCGGCGTTTTCGCGATAGTAGTTTTGAATAAGCGTTTCAGAAAGTGGCGTATTCACCTTTGCCTGGCCGAAACTGCTGTCGGTCTTTATCAGCAAAGCAGCGTCTGTGTAATGCACAGCGGGAATCTGCCCGGCGGCAATCCTGCACACCATAAATGCCGAGCAGCGCTCGCCATAGCTTAATATCAGATCGCGGGTTCGGGCGCTTAATTCCGCGAGGCTCTGCACGCCCTGTAAAATATCTTCAAGCTCGTTAAAAAGCAATTTCAGTCTGGTAAACACCGGATTTTGCTTCTGCGGAGGAATAAAGTGTTTGACGATTTCAAAATGCCGGGTTTCCAAAATTTTCATATCCTGATCATAATTTCCGCCGGAGGCTGCACTTTCTGCCATGCTCCATAACAAATTAGTAATTCCGGCCATGGCCGAAACCACAACAACCGGCGGATGCGCTCCTTCTGCTTCGCTCTTAACAATTTGCAACAGCGCAGAAATACTTTGCGTTGAACCAACAGAGGTACCGCCGAACTTTAAAATCTTCATATTTAATCAATAAAAAAAGCCTCCCTTTTTGAAGGAAGGCCCGGCTTGAAATATTTATACGCTATTTACGCCAAAGGTCACTTCCGGAACGCTGCTAACAGCGTAATGGATGTAATTGTGCTAACGGTATAAATGCTGTTAATAATCATAATGCTACTTTTGTAAAGTAAGGGCTTTCTTTTAAGGATGTCAACAAAGTCAAACACTTTTAAAAAGATGGAAATAAAAACATCTG
>JBGTBV010000187.1:0-6663 GCA_041749185.1 Daejeonella sp.
AAAACCGGAGCAGATGTTTCTATTATTTTTGTTCCGCCATCATTTGCTGCCGATGCCATTATGGAAGCCGCCGAAGCTGGCATAAAGGTGATTGTTTGTATTACCGAAGGTATCCCCACCAAGGATATGATTCAGGTTAAAGAATATATTTCTGACAGGGATTGCCGTTTGATTGGGCCAAATTGCCCTGGAATTATTACAGCCGATGAATCAAAAATTGGCATCATGCCGGGTTTCATCTTTAAGAAGGGGAGTGTAGGAGTAGTTTCTAAATCGGGAACGTTAACTTACGAAGCGGTTGATCAGGTAGTAAAAGCCGGTTTAGGTATCACCACCGCCATTGGCATTGGCGGGGATCCGATAATTGGAACCACCACCAAAGAGGCGGTCGAGCTGCTAATGAATGATCCGGAGACAAAAGGAATTATCATGATTGGTGAGATCGGCGGCGGCATGGAAGCCGAAGCCGCCCACTGGATAAAGGAAAACGGAACCAAACCGGTTGTTGGCTTTATTGCCGGACAAACCGCCCCGGCGGGCCGACGAATGGGCCATGCCGGTGCTATTGTTGGCGGCGCCGATGATACAGCCGCCGCTAAAATGAAAATTATGCGGGAGTGCGGAATCCGTGTAGTGGAGTCGCCCGCCGAAATCGGTGAAGCGATGGCTGAGGAACTGAAAAAATAGTTTTGTATTTCTGAATATGAAAGGCCGGTCTGCAAAGATTGGCCTTTTATGTTTTACGTCTTCTCTTTCTCTATCACAAGTTCGACCTATTCCTTTAGCAAGGGAATATCTGCTTTTACCAAGTCCCAAACAATATAATCAATACCAAAATAATGATGAATAATCTTGTTTCGGATATCACTCATTTCTCTCCAGGGAATAATAAGGATATTTAGCTTTTAGATCGGGATGAATTTTACTGCTTGCTTCCCCTATAATTTCAGGACTCCTACAAACAGCCTTAATCAGGCGTTGATTTTTTATAAAATCATCTAGGTTGTTCTCTGCTGATTCTTTAAGGAGATATACACATTCCGCTAAAATATGATGTAAAAAGTCAACTTGCGAGTGTTGCATATTCAACTGTTTTTAAAATATGCGGACCAATGTAAGGGCTTAATGATTGTTTGGTAACTAATTCAACTTTACGTCCGAAAAGATCTTCCAAATAATAATTGAGTGACATGAAATTTCGGAAGGTTTTCTGATCTTTTCGTATTTCCACTAGCAGGTCGATATCACTTTCAGCACTGGCTTCGTTGCGTAAGGATGAGCCAAAAAGGCCAATTTGTTCTACTCCAAATTCCGCTAGATGTTTTTTCTTATTCGCTAACATTTGTAGAATCGAATCCTTATCCAATGTCGTGGTCATATTCAAAAATACTGATTTTGTTTACAACTTTGATTTGAATAATCCAAACCCTACCGCTACTCGTACGTTATCCTAAAAATTATTGTCATTATGGAATATAATAAACTAACTCCCGAGGAAGAATATGTAATCCTTAAAAAAGGAACTGAAAGACCGTTTTCAGGTGAGTATACCAATAATAAAGAGCCGGGCACGTACGTTTGCCGGCAGTGCAACGCGGCTTTGTACAAGTCTGAAGATAAATTTGAATCGCATTGCGGCTGGCCAAGTTTTGACGATGAAATTCCCGGAGCTGTAAAACGGGAAACTGACCGTGATGGTCGGCGGACTGAAATTGTTTGCTCCAATTGCAGTGCGCATCTGGGCCACGTTTTTGAGGGCGAACGCTTTACCGAAAAGAACACGCGGCATTGTGTCAATTCAATATCTATGAAATTTCTTCCTGCATCAGCAGAGGGCAACTCATAAATAATTCACTATAACTAGACTTAAAATTATGATTAAAGTAGGACTGTTAGCCAGGCTGGAAGCAAAGCCCGGCAAAGAACAAGAAGTTGAAGATTTTTTGAAATCGGCATTACCCCTGGCGCAGAGCGAGGAGGAAACGATAAACTGGTACGCAATTAAAATGGGCCCGTCTACATTCGGAATTTTTGATACGTTTGATGCGGAAGGAGGTCGGGAGGCACACTTAAATGGTGAGATTGCCAAAGCGCTTATGGCCAATGCCTCCGAATTGCTTGCTACAGACCCAGTTATTGAAAAGGTTGAAATATTGGCTTCCAAATAATCCGCACTATTTAAAAATGAAAAAGCTGGCGATGGAACCAGCTTTTTCTTCAGGATTATATCTTCAGGTAATTATTTTCGGGCCCAAAGTATAGCCCACATAATGTTTTTCCAGATCACATCAATTTCTTGAAACCCGGCCTCAGCGAGTTGCTCAAGATGCCAGTTTACGGGCGTATGAAAATCATGCGCATTCTGGTGTTCCATCCACATATCCCAGTTTTGCTGAGAAGAACCCAGCTTAAAAGCCTCCTCTTTCCAGCGGGCTATATGTTTAAGATAAATTTCCTCAGTAACTCCCCGGGTTTGATCGGCAAAGATGAAAAGGCCGCCGGGTGTTAAAGCCTGAAAAATATTTCCGTATAACTTGATCTTTTCAGGATCCTGGACATGATGGATGGCGATGCTTGAAAGTATCAGGTCATAAGAACCTGGTGCGAGATGCATCTCCCGAAAATCTGCCTGAATGTGGCGCACGTTCGGCTGCGCCGTAAATCGTTTTTGACTTTCTTTTAAAATTTCTTCAGATAGATCAAGCGCATCAATTTCTGCTTCGGGATAGTGTTTTAGGATTTCGGCGGTTAAATTGCCTGATCCGCAGCCCAGGTCCAAAATTCGTTTTGGCTTAAAATCATCCGGGATATAATGGAACATATTATACAGCAATTCGGCGTACCGCGGTACGCATTTACTGATAAGATCAGTGTACTGGCTGCTTAGTTCATTATAAAATGTTTGAACGGATTTCATGAGATTTGAGATATGAGATGTGAGTGTTGAGATCGGAGATTTGAGATTAAGATTTGAGAGGTCTGCGGTTTATGTAAACTTGGTTACTGCGTGAGGGATTGAGGCGAAAATCCTTTTGCGAGGCACGAGCAAAAGATTGCAGCGCAAAGCCCGACCTGTAGGGGCACGCCCTAATAATATTAATGTTTAACTAGCATATGGTCTTATTTTTTAACGATTTGCAAGCATTATAATCATGAGTGTGTAGTCTCTTTTAAGTAAACCGGGTATGACTTCCTGAATAAAATTGCGGTATATTTTTTAGAAATTTCTAATTTCACACATTAAAACCTGAGAATGAAATTACTGGAAGGGAAAACCGCATTAATTACCGGAGCTTCTAAAGGCATCGGTCGGAAAATAGCCGAGAAATTTGCCGAACACGGGGCGAACGTTGCTTTTACATATCTATCATCGGTTGAAAAGGGTGAGGCTTTGGAAAATGAACTGCAGACAGCGGGCACCAAAGTAAAAGGATATCGATCTGATGCTTCTAAATTTGATGAAGCCGAGAAGCTGATTGCTGCCATAGTGAATGATTTTGGAACCGTTGATGTGGTTGTGAACAATGCCGGGATCACTAAAGACGGTTTATTGATGCGTATGAGCGAAGAAAATTGGGATGATGTCCTCACAGTTAACCTGAAATCAATTTTTAATATAACCAAGGCCGCTTCTAAAATTATGATGAAAAACAGGAAGGGTGTTTTCATCAACATGAGTTCGGTAGTGGGCGTACAGGGAAATACCGGGCAGGCCAACTACGCCGCTTCTAAAGCGGGGATCATCGGCTTTTCAAAATCAATCGCGAAGGAGTTGGGTTCCAGAAACATTCGGACCAATGTGGTAGCGCCGGGTTTTATCCGCACCGAAATGACCGGGGTGTTAGACCCTAAAGTGGTTGAAGGCTGGGAAGCCGCAATTCCGTTAAAACGTGCGGGCGAGGCGGAAGACGTGGCCAACCTTTGCGTTTTCCTGGGTTCTGATATGAGCGCTTACATCACCGGCCAGGTGATTGCGGTAGACGGGGGGATGCTGTAAGAGAATTTGGAGCCGATAGTTTCGAGTTGAATCCGCCAATCAACAGTTGCCAATCTAATTGGAGGAAGTGAAAAATTTTTTAACAGATTTGTAGCCTGATGACAAAAAACCGCTTTATAATCCCTTCTCTGATTATCGGCCTCGCCGCCATTATTTCTACCTTCATTTTCTCCGGCACTTGGCGTAAGGTCAAGAGCGAAAATCAGACAATTAACGTAACCGGGTCTGCCAAACAGGTGATGGTATCTGACCTTGGCATTTTACGCGGAACTTTAATTGCCCAGGGCACTACTGCAAGTGATGCCTACCGGGCTTTACAATCGCAAAAGCCAATTTTGGTTGAGTATATTCGTTCTAAGGGCTTTCCGGCTGATAAGATCAATTTCCAGACAATAAATAATTATCCCAACTATAATTTCAATCAAAACGGGCAACAACTAGACGTTCGTTCTTATACTGCATCGCAAACCATTGATATCCAGTCTGCCGATGTGGAGCTTATCAAAGAAATTTCGCTGGAAATAAGTTCTCTTGTAGAGCGGGGCATTAATTTTCAGGTGAACCAGCCCGAATATTATTATACCAGGGTAGGCGATATAAAAATTGAGATACAGGCTGAAGCCGCCAAAGACGCCATGATTCGCGGCCAGCGAATTGCTAAGGCGACTGGCCGCCAGCTTGGGACTTTGAAAAGCGCCCGGATGGGAGTTTTGCAAATCACGCCAGAAAACTCAAACCTGACTTCAGATTACGGAATTAACGATGTTAGCTCCATCCGCAAAGAAATTACCGCCGTTGTGAACGCTAATTTCGAAATAGATTAAGGCAGGATGTCTGAATTAGGCTCCACATTTCTTTGGTTTATCGGCTGTGTTTCTCTTGGCGCCGGGTACGCCTTTCTATTATACAGATGGCAGAAGAGATTAAGTGGATATTTACTCATTATTCTTTTTACCCTGCGCACTCTTTCAGTTGCGGTTATCGCCTTTCTGCTTTTTGCGCCACCCGTAAAATCGGTAACTAACATTCCAGAGAAACCGATTATCATTCTCGCTCAGGATAATTCGGCCTCTATCGCCCTGTCACAACCCGCCGGTTTTGATACCGCCCGATACGCCCGTCAGTTTAAACAGCTACGTCAATCGCTCTCGGATAATTTTGAAGTGAGAACTTTTCAATTCGGGTCAACCGTAACTAACGGCCTTGATTTTAGCTTTGGCGAGAAACAGAGCAACCTTTCTGCGGTGTTTAAATTAATTGATGATCAGTATGCCAACCGGAATATTGGGGCGGTGGTCATTGCCTCAGATGGAATTTACAACCAGGGCGGCAATCCGATTTACGAAACCAAAAATCTGAAAGCGCCTGTGTACACGGTTGCCCTCGGAGATACCGTTCCGAAGAGGGATTTACTTATCTCCAATGTCAATTATAATAATATTGCCTATCTGGGCAACCGTTTTCAATTGGAAGTTGAGGTAGAAGCATTTCAAAGCCGCGGGGCTTTTAGCAGGCTAACAGTTTCGGGGCCAACGGGAGTCTTGTTTTCGCAGACTGTCGCGATTAACTCGGCTGGTTTCAGAACAAAAATTCCGCTCACATTGCCGGCCAGCAAGAAAGGAATGCAGCGCTTTACACTCTCATTAGCGCCAATCGCCAACGAACTATCGCAGCAGAATAATACCCAAACCATATTTGTAGAAATAATTGACGGGCGGCAGAACATACTGATTATCGCCAATTCGCCGCATCCGGATGTTGCAGCGCTGCGCCAGACTATCGAAATAAACAAAAACTATGAGGTAGAGGTCGCTTTGGCGAATGACGTGACAAACGCACAGATGGAAAAGGCCGGGTTAATCATTTTGCATCAACTGCCCTCCAACACCGATCCGGCAAAAAACATTCTGCAGAAGGCGTCAGCTAAACCGGTATTATTTATACTTGGCGAACAAAGCAATACCGCCCTGTTTTCGGCTGCACAAAATGTTCTGAACGTTAATTCGTCTGGCTCCATTCAGGAAGTGCTGGCCAGGGTACAGCCAGATTTTTTTGGCTTCGCAATAAGTGCCGAAACAAAGGCAGGAGTAGAAAATTTTGCTCCCCTGCTTGCGCCGTTCGGGAGTTATGGTTTCAAAGGCCCGGTTTCGGTTGCGTTGCAACAGCAAATCGGCCGGGTTGTAACGGGCTTTCCGTTGCTCGTTTTTGGTGAGGATCAACAGCGCAGAACGGGCATACTGGCGGGCGAAGGCATCTGGCGCTGGCGACTTGAAGAATTTAAGGAAAGCAGTTCGCACCAGGCCGTGAACGAGTTGGTTGCCAAAACCATACAATACCTTTCTAACCGTAACGATAAGCGGAAGTTCAGAGCGTATCCTTCAAAAAATGCGTTTGACGAAAACGATCGGGTAGTTTTAAATGCCGAACTCTATAACGACTCCTATGAGTTGGTGAACACGCCAGACGTAAATGTTTCTATAAAAAGTAGCGAGGGCAAAAGCTACTCGTTTTTGTTTACACGAAGCACCAATGCTTACATCCTTGACGGGGGAATTTTGCCTCCGGGGGAGTACCGGTTTGATGCGAGAACTAAATTGGGTGAAACCAATTATTCTGCCGGTGGCCAGTTTATAATTCGCAACCAGCAAATAGAATTTCAGCAAACC
>JBGTBV010000188.1:0-2186 GCA_041749185.1 Daejeonella sp.
GGATAAATGACCCATACCTCCGCGGATACGATTTTTAAGCGACATTGGATATCGACCCCTTTCCAACATGTATTCATCGTAGTTTGCTTCCAGAAATGCAGCATGGCATTTTTTAAAGTAACGGATTACATTGTCGCAGGCAGCTCCGATGTCTGTAAAAATTCCGACGCTTACTGAATTACTGGATACTATAAAACTGTGCGGATCGCAGGCATCGTGAAATTTTGGAAATGCCGTTACAGTCAAATTGCCGATTCGGAATGGATCATCGGCACGGAAGCTAAATATTCGATCTGCGTTAAGGGTTAATCGTCCATTGGTCAAAGTACCTGGGGTGATATAAACCGGAAGCTGAAATTTTTTTGAGAGGGTGGTAATTCCATGAACGTGGTCTCCGTGTTCATGTGACACAAATACCGCCTTGACTTTTTTCATGGATAGCCCAAGCCGCTTCATACGTTTCACAGTTTCCCGGCATGAAATGCCTCCGTCGATCAATACGGCTTCATCCTGATTACCGACGTAATAACAGTTTCCGTTGCTTCCTGAATTTAACGATGCTACAAAAAGTGACATATCGGGCTCAAGGTAAAAAATTTTAATAGGGATACCCGTATAATAATAAGTAAAATTCAGACCCCGGCATCGTTTGCTTGGCGGGTTCGTCGTTTCATAATTTTGAGAAAAGAAGCCTAGTATCTAAGTTGGGCCCATTAATCAAAATAAGTAAAATGACAAGACAATTTCTCGCTGCCCTGGTATTGATGGCACAGCTCACTGTTTCATGCAACATCCCGAACAAACAAAGCCAGCCACCTGCCCCAACTGCAGAGACTACCATGAGCAACGATTCCATAATATTCCAAAATGAAAAATTAATTATCCGAAAGCTCTCAGAACACACCTATCAGCATATTTCATTCTTGAATACAGAGACTTTCGGACGGGTAGCTTGCAATGGAATGATTGTGATTAATGAAAAAGAGGCCATTGTATTTGATACACCGACTGATCACGAAAGTTCAATCGAATTAATTGAACACGTTTCGAAACAATTAAACTGTAAAATAAATGCAGTAATAGCCACACATTTTCACGCGGATTGTGTCGCTGGGTTAAGTGCATTTCATGAATACAATATTCCATCCTATGCAAACCTGAAAACTGTTGAATTATTAAAGGCGAAAGACAGTACGTCTGTGTTACCAAAAAACAGTTTTGATAACAAACTTGCCCTTAATGTTGGAGATAAAAATGTATATGCGGAATACTTTGGTGAAGGACATACTAAAGATAATGTAATTGGATATTTTCCGGATGATAACGCAATTTTTGGAGGTTGTCTGATCAAGGAAGTGGGTGCCGGAAAGGGAAATTTGGAAGATGCAAATGTGAGTGTATGGCCAACAACCGTACGAAACCTGAAACAAAAATATCCGGAAACAAAAATTGTGATTCCAGGGCATGGTAAGGCGGGTGGAACAGAATTGTTTGATTACACGATAGATTTATTTAAATAAGTGGATGGTGATAAAGAATAGCGCATCAATGGCAACCTCGCATAGAAAATACCGTTACAAACTTTCTAAATCTCTGCAAATGGAAAAACATCGCGAGCTTACAGATATAGAGTTTGAAATGCAGTTTTCCCGATGCACCCTTGATCCCGCCATTTTCAGTCATGAAGCTCACTTAAGGCTGGCGTGGATTCACGTAAACAAATATGGCGTTGATAAGGCCGTAGTGAACATTACCCAACAATTAAGAAATTTTGTCGAATCGCTGGGGGCTATTGAAAAATACAATCAAACTGTCACAATTGCTGCTGTTAGGGCTGTTTACCATTTCATGAAGAAGTCAAGCACAACGGATTTTTACAGCTTCATTTCAGAAAACCCGAGATTAAAAAATAACTTCAGGGAATTACTCAGCTATCACTATAGTACCGATATTTTCAAGTCTGAAAAGGCGAAGAAAGAATATTTAGAACCGGAGTTATTGGCGTTTGATTGATGACAGCAACTCAGTCTATACGACATCTTTCAAGGTGAACCTTCATTACTGACAGGGGGTGGTGCAGCAATTGAGTTAGGGGCCATGATTGCTGACTCGCTCACGGGTTTTGGTTTCTTTTTGATCGTTTTGAATCTCGGTATTTTAAGTTTATCTAAAGGTATTTCAGTACA
>JBGTBV010000189.1:0-10400 GCA_041749185.1 Daejeonella sp.
CATATCGCTAAAAATAATAATCAAAGACCGTTTGTGAACCTGCTCGGCAATATCATGCAGCGCAGCCGCTACCGCAGTTTGCTTTTCGCGAGGCTGATGATCTAAAAGACTTTCCAATTCGCTGAACAGGTATTTTTGATGAACAGTGGTTGATTTAGCCTCCGTTGAAAACTCAACCCGGTCTGAAAAGCAACTCAGGCCGAAAGCGTCGCGTTGTTTTTTAAACAGATAGATGAGTGATGCCGCCGATTGAACAGAAAAAGTGAGCTTGTTAAAGTCCTGCCGGGGGAAATACATAGACGAGGAGATGTCCATCACAATCTGGCAGCGTAAATTCGTTTCCTCTTCAAACCGTTTCACAAACAGCTTATCCGTTCTCCCGTAAAGTTTCCAGTCTATGTTTCGTATGGAATCTCCGTTATTGTAAGGACGGTGCTCGGCAAACTCAACAGAGAAACCATGAAACGGGCTTTTATGCAGGCCGGTAATAAAACCTTCCACCACCTGCCGGGCTAATAATTCGAGATTACCAAAATCCTGGAATTCTTTGCGATTGCTGAGCTTGGTTTGCATCGGGGCTAAATTAGCAATTTAACAATTGCGTGCGAGATTTCTATGTTCAATTAAAAATGTAAAAATTAGCATGTCTACAGAATTGATGGCATACACCATAATTCGCTTATTAAGCCTTATCGGCTGATTCGCCGGAACTCTTCAGATAACCCAGAAATTAATGCGATGCCAGGTTAAATAAACCCGATCGGCGTGGAAAGCTTCCGATTCTTCATCGGGGCTTGGAACAAAGAGCGGGACCGCAGCAACCAAAGAGCAGCGAAACCTGCTTTCCAAATAGTTAGTCCAATTTTTTGATGTTATTTCCAAAGGCTAAGGTTAAATATTCAGAAATCCCCGGCCAAATTCAAAACTGATAACAGGCAACTGTTCAGTGTATTTATTTTATTACACCTTCAATCCAAATAAGGCCTTATCTTACAACCCTATAAAAATTTTAATCCCAAATCAATACTAATGAAATTAAGTTATTACGTATTTGCCTTCATTGCTGCTACGGTAAGTTGCAGCATTTCGGTCTCGGCCCAACAGAAAACCTTAACCTTCGACCAGGTTTTTAACAACCCGCCGGAAACCATTATCAACCAAATTGCGCAGCAACGCGGCTGGGCAGACGATACCCATTTTATAGAATACCGCCTGGAGGGTGAGCAAATGAAACCCTACACGGTTGACGTTAAAACCGGTACGGCGGTACCTTCAACACCCGCTCAGGTAACCGGGGCAACGGTGCGGATAAAAAACAAAGACATTTTCTACACGGATGCAAGCGGAAAAGAAAGCCAGCTTACCAGAGACAGCAGTGAAGAAAAAAACCCAACCCTGTCGCCGGATGGCAGCCACGTTGCTTTTACCCGAAACAATGATCTGTACTCGGTATCTGTTCCTAACGGCGAAGAAACCCGTTATACCACAGATGGTTCTGAGGTAATTTACAATGGCTGGGCATCCTGGGTTTATTATGAAGAAATTCTGGGCCGTGCAAGCCGGTACAAGGCTTTCTGGTGGAGCCCGGACAGCAGGCAATTAGCCTTTATGCGTTTTGACGATTCTGAAGTTCCAATTTTCCCGATCTATAATTCGCAGGGTCAGCACGGTTTTTTGGAAAACACACGCTATCCTAAACCGGGCGACAAAAATCCGGAAGTGAAAATGGGGATGGTTAAAACCGGCTCGCAGGGTATTATCTGGGCTGATTTTGATGCGAAAAATGATCAATATTTCGGCACGCCATTTTGGATGGCTGACAGTAGAACGCTTTGGATGCAGTGGATGAACCGGGATCAGAACGACCTGATTATTTACTCGGTTACGCCAGCTAACGGCGCTAAAAAGATTGTGTACGAAGAAAAACAGAAAACCTGGGTAGACTGGTTTGACGATATGTACTTTCTGAAAAATGGAGAAGGGTTTATTCTGAAGAGTGATAAAACCGGTTACGGCCATTTTTATTATATGGACCTGAACGGGAAACTTAAAAAGCAACTCACCGCTGGCAACTGGCGTGTTGGCCAGTTACTAATGGTTGATGAAAAAACCGGCGATTTATTCTTTACAGCCCGGAAGGAAGCAACCACCCGCACAGACCTGTATCGCGTAAGCTTAAAAGGCGGCGAGCCTAAACGCTTAACTTTCGGAAATTTTGATCACAACGTCAGCCTTTCGCCAAACGGGAATTATTTCATCAGCACGTATTCTAACCTGCAAACCCCTGTGCAAACAGCCTTGCTGGATAATAGCGGAAAGCTGATTCGCCAGCTTGCCGATTCTAAAGGAACGGAGTATGCGAGTTACAATTTGCCAAAAACAGACCTTGTTTACTACAAAACCCGCGACGGCCTGAATTTGCCCATGACGGTTACTATGCCCCTGAATTTTGACGCTTCCAAAAAATATCCGGTCTGGGTTTCAATTTACGGTGGGCCGGATGCCGGTACCGTTTACGACCGGTACAAAAGTCCGCTCGGGCAAAACTACTGGTGGGCTAAAGAAGGTGTAATCCAAGTGGCTATTGACAACCGTAGCGCCGGCCACCTCGGCAAAACCGGAATGAATTACATTTACCGCCAGCTCGGAAAATATGAAATTGAAGATTACACAGACGCGGTTAACTTTTTAAAGACCAAGGGAAATGTTGATGGAAACCGCGTTGGAATAACCGGAGGCAGCTTTGGCGGTTACGTTACAGCCATGGCTTTAACCTATGCAGCCGATGTGTTTACCCACGGCATTGCCAACTACTCGCCGACAGACTGGGCTTTGTATGACACCCATTACACCGAGCGTTTTATGGATACACCGCAGGACAACGCAGAAGGTTATAAGATAACTTCGGTGCTAACGTATGCCGATAAACTGAAAGGATCGCTCCGTATTGTACACGGCACTATGGATGATAATGTGCACATGCAAAACAGTATTCAATTGGTTAATAAGCTGCAGGATTTAAATAAGCATTTCGAATTTATGCTTTACCCCGGCGAACGCCATGGCTGGAGAGGTATAAAAGCCCGCCATAGTGGTCAGGAAAATGTTCGGTTCATGTATGATCATCTGCTTGAAAAACCGCTTCCAAAAGAGTTCATAACTTATTGGCAATAACTGACCGGCCGGTCTAAACATCCGGTTCACGAAAAACCCTGGCTTGTTAGCCGGGGTTTTTTGTTATATTTATTAAAGCTTTTTGTCCGGCGTTTTTGCTGTTCCAGCCTATTGTCCGTTTTAATTCAATCCCTTATAAAAACAACGTAAGGCATAGAGCGAATTAATTAAACCTTAAAAGTTAAAATCATGAAAAAGCTACTCCTAAGCATGGCAGTACTCCTTCTCATTTCAACAGCGTACGGCCAATCGAAGAAAAAATCACCGTTGTATGGAACATGGATTTTGGAATCGGCGGTTTTTACAACCGAAGACAGTGTGACCAAACAAGACAAAAGCATGCGGAAAGAAATGAAAATCCTCAGCCCGGGTCATTTCATCTTTATCATCACCGATGCAGCTGATGATAAATTCATCATGGCTTCGGGCGGAAGAACGCGGATTACGAATGATACCTACACAGAGATAATTGATTACTCAAGCCGGTCTGACGCCCTGAATAAAACATACAACTTTAGTTACAAAATAGTTGGAGATACCTGGTATCACAATGGAGAAATTGGCAATTGGAAACTCGAGGAAGTCTGGAAGCGGGCCAAATAACCGTTTTATAAAAATTCCAAAAAAAAATCCGGTTCACAATGTGAAACCGGATTTTTTTTGATTTAACTTTTTAAGCCAATTGTTTGCTCAACTTCTCAGCCAACACAGATTTAGGAACCGCTCCGATCTGCTTATCTACAATTTCGCCACCTTTAAAAAACAGTAAAGCGGGTATATTCCGAATGCCGAATTTAAGAGAGATATCGGGGTTGTTATCAACGTTCACTTTACCAATAACGGCCTGACCTTCAAATTCTTTTGCCAGTTCTTCTACTACCGGCCCAACCATACGACAGGGACCACACCATTCTGCCCAAAAATCAACTAATACGGGTTTGTCTGATTTCAATACTACTTCTTCGAAGTTTGCATCTGTTATTTCTATTGCCATAATAATGAGTTTTCTAAATTATTTTCTCAAAGATACAATTCAATTACCCTGCCACAAGCATCGGGTGCCAATGTGACATTTGGATGTGCTATCGCGATGATGTGATAATTTTCTCACGTGATAATGTGCTGATTTGGGAATGAGCCGATTTTATAGATGATGATCGTACGACTATTAAAAAAGGAAATAAATTTTAAAGCCGAGATTATTGATAGCGCCGGTAGTGGTGAGATTAAAATTGGTGGTGTTACTCTCGAAAGTATTATTCGTTATGGGATCAATGTTCTGATTTTCAGTTTTGCTGTAGCTAACATTAGCGGAAAGTAAATCAGTTTCAAACGCAAATCTTTTGGATAAAAACCAGGTCAGGCCGCCATAGCCGCCAGCCGAATATGTATGAGATAAAAATCCATTCTGAGAATTATCAGTTTCACTTTTTGAATAGTCATACCCGCCACGAGCACCCGCAAAAGCATAAAACTTTTTTAAAAGGGGGTAGTATTTTTGGTAGCTCAATCTGCCTCCGTAAAAATTTTGGTTAGAGCCTCCCCCGCCCTGGCTGAAATCAACTTCTGACTTGCCGTATGAGAAATCAACCCCTATTCTGACATTCTCCTTTACGAAATGACCGTAACCTAAGCTAAAGAATCGGGTTGTCTGGGTTAATCTTTCGGTTCCCGCCTGGCTGTTAACCTCAGACTCTTGTTTTTGAGAATTGATCCCGAGACCTAAAGTATTCGTTCCTTCGGTTTGAGCATCGGCTGTAGAAAAAGCAGCAAGCATTGCAATAGCGACTAATAGTTTTTTCATAAGAGGTGAGTTTGATTTTTAAAGTTTTTCAATGGTTTCTAATGAGCCAATATCATACAAAAAATCAGAATTCTGAAACCATTTTTCAGTCTTAGAAAAACACTTCAATCACCTTTGCTTAAATTGCCAAATCGTCAAAACGATCAATTCATTTTATATCGCACGCCGTTCAGCTTCGCCAACTCCTCTAAAAATTCATTACTCGGATTGATCTTTACAGATTTAGACGGCATTTCAAGAGTAGTTTCTTCATCGTAATCAAAAATTTGGAATTTGAGCTGACAGTTCCGGTTTGGGTTTTGCTCTTTGTTTTGATTCACGATCTGGTCAATCTTACCGATAAAATCAGAAGAGATCTCATTCAGCGAAAGCTGGATGGTGAGGCATTTGGCCATTTTATCCCGAAGTTCGGAGAGAAGGGCCATACTACTTACTTTAAATTCCCAATTGTCTTTTTGTTTGAAACGCTCGCCAACACTGCCGCGAATCTGAAGAAAAAAGCCATCAATCAAATACTGCTTCAGCTTTACATAATCTTCGCCAAACAGAACCACCTCAAAAGTATCACTGTAATCTTCGAGCATGAACGAGCCGAAAGGCTTGCCGGTTTTGGTTGTACGGTGGTTACATGACGAAACCAGGCCGCCTATTACCAGATCGCGGTTTTTTATCTTTTGAAATTCGGCTTTGTCTTCCTCCGAAACCTCAGCAGATTTCATCCGGTTAACCAGGCTTAAATGCTTCACCTGATGGCTGCAAAAATTATCCATTTCAAACCGGTAATTGTCCAGCGGATGACCGGTGAGATAAATCCCGATCGCTTCTTTTTCGTATTTTAATTTTTCTATTAAACCCCATTCCGGGCATTCGGGCATTTGTGGTTCGATGATCTGGGCATCATCGGTACCGCCAAATAACGAAGCCTGCGAGGAATTCTGGCTGTTCTGAAAATCGTTAGTGTACTTAACCAGCCGTTCAATGCCGTTATATAAACTCCCGTCTGGCCGACCAAAAAACTGCGCCCGGTGAAACCCGAAACAATCAAAAGCCCCGCCATATACCAGGTTCTCATACACTTTTTTGGTAACCGCTCTGGAGTTGGTACGGCAGGCAAAATCAAAAATGCTTTTGTACGGACCGTTTTCTTCCCGCTCGGCAACCATACTTTCTACGGCTTTATCGCCTACGCCTTTCATGCCCGACATTCCGAACCTGATCTCGCCTTTTTTATTCACCGTAAAGCTCAGCTCCGATTCGTTCACATCCGGACCTAAAACCGGGATGCCCATTTGCTTGCATTCTTCCATAAAGAAAGAAATCTTTTCGATATTGTTCTGGTTGTTCAAAACCGCCGCCATGTATTCTGCCGGGTAATTGGCCTTCAAATAAGCAGTTTGATAAGCCACAAAAGCATAGCAGGTAGAATGCGATTTGTTAAATGCGTATTGAGCGAATGCCTCCCAGTCGGTCCAGACCTTCTCGGCGGTTTTCAGATCGTGACCATTGGTTTTGCAGCCTTCCATAAACTGCGCCTTCATTTTATTGAGCACCTCGATCTGCTTTTTACCCATCGCTTTCCGCAATACGTCCGCATCACCTTTACTGAAATTGGCCAGCTTTTGCGATAAAAGCATCACCTGCTCCTGGTAAACCGTAATCCCGTAAGTTTCTTCCAGATATTCCTGCATATCCGCCAGGTCATAACTTACCTGCTCCCGGCCATGCTTACGCGAGATAAATTTGGGGATATATTCAATCGGGCCCGGGCGGTACAGGGCATTCATAGCGATCAGATCTTCAAACTTATCGGGCTTCAGCTCCCTGAGATACATTTGCATGCCATCGCTTTCAAACTGAAAAGTTCCGTTGGTATCGCCCCGCTGATACAGATCAAAGGTCTTCTGATCTTCCAGCGAGATGTAATCGATATCAATTTCTACCCCATGATTTTGCTTAATAAGACGAAGCGCATCTTTAATGATGGTGAGCGTTTTCAAACCCAAAAAGTCCATCTTAATCACACCGGCATCTTCAATAACGCGGCCATCAAACTGGGTAACCAGCAGATCCGATTCCTTAGAAGTAGCAACAGGAATAATGTTAGTGAGGTCATCCGGGGCGATGATAATTCCGGCCGCGTGGATGCCCACATTACGCACCGAACCCTCCAAAATCAGCGCCTCTTTTAATACTTTGGCATGAATACTTTTTCCATCTGCCAGAATATCCCGAAGCTTTTTTACATTTTCAAAATCTTCCGGATTTAATTCTTTTTTGATGGTTTCCAGCGGAGCGGTCATCACTTGTACCAGGTTCGTTCCAGGCCGGTCAGGAACCAGTTTGGCCAGCATATTTGATTCGGCAAGCGGCAAATCTAAAACCCGGGCCACATCTTTAATGCTTGATTTTGCGGCCATGGAACCATAGGTAATAATTTGCGCCACCTGGTTTTTGCCGTATTTATCAACTACATAATCGATCACTTTCTGACGGCCCGCATCATCAAAATCGGTATCAATATCGGGCATTGATTTACGATCTGGATTCAAAAATCGCTCAAACAGCAAACCGTATTTCAAAGGATCAATATTGGTGATGCCCGTGCAATAGGCCACCACCGAGCCCGCGGCAGAACCCCGACCAGGTCCGATGAATACCCCGATTTCCCGTCCTGCACGAATAAAATCAGCAACGATTAAAAAATAACCGGCAAAGCCCATGGTGCGGATGGTGAAAAGCTCAAAGTTGATGCGCTCTTCGGTTTGAGCATCAATTTCTTTGTACCGTTCTTTCGCACCAGTAAAAGTAAGATGCTTTAGATATTCCCATTGGTTTAAGTTCTCTGCTTCAAGGCCGGAATGAATTTTGAATTCATCAGGTATCGGAAAATTCGGAAGCATAATATCCCGTTTCAGTTTCAGATGCTCAACCTTATCAACGATTTCGTTGGTGTTATCCAGCGATTCCGGCAGATCATGGAACAAAGCGCCCATCTCGGCCTGGGTTTTGAAAAAGAACTGGTCATTCGGGAAACCGAAACGATAACCCTTCCCTCCTTCTTCGTCTGTGGCTTTGGGTGTACTCTGCATATCGCCGGTATTTACACAGAGCAAAATATCATGGGCGTTCGCGTCCTGCTGATCCACATAATGCGAATCGTTGGAGCAGATCACTTTTACATTGTATTTTTTGGCATATTTCAGCAAAGCGTTATTCACAATATGCTGTTCCGGGATATCATGCCGCTGTAGCTCGATGTAATAATCTTCGCCAAAAAGATCCAGCCAGAATTTAAACTCTTTTTCGCCGGCGTCTTCGCCGTCTTTTAAAATAGCCTGCGGAACGGAAGCGCCGATACAGCAGGTGGTTGCTATCAACCCTTCGTGGTACTGCAGGATCAGTTCTTTATCAATACGCGGCCATTTGCTGTACATGCCCTCCATATATCCCAGAGAGCACAATTTGACCAGGTTTTTGTAGCCCTGCGCATTTTTTGCCAGCAGCAACTGATGGTACCGTTTATCTTTTTTCTCTTTGCTGAATTGCTTGATATGCCGGTCATTTGTTACGTAAAACTCACATCCAACAATAGGCTTTACTCCCTGCTTTCCCGCCTCAGCCACAAATTTGAAGGCACCGAACATGTTGCCATGATCAGTAATAGCCATGGCTTTCATGCCATCGGCTTTAGCCTTTTTAAAGAGGCGTGAAATATCGGCGGCACCGTCTAATAAGGAAAATTGGGTATGTACGTGGAGGTGGGAAAAATCTGGCATTCTTAAATATTGAATCCAAAATTACAAATTCTAAAAAGGTGGAGGGGTGAGTGTGGAAAAGAAAAAAGGGTTTAAAAGTTCATGCCCGGATATTTTTGATTCACGTTATGCAGAAGCTAAAACAAAAAATTCAAAAACGGTTTATTAAGTTTGATGAAGACATCCGACATAAAAAGTACTTCATTCGTTTCACCTTAAAAGATAAGATCATGTATAAAGCCTCCCCCATTTTCATTCTCGCTATTGGTTTGCTAATAAGCGCCTGCGGTAACCGAACTACCAGCCAAAACAGCGCAGCAACAGTTAGAACCGACTCTGCTGAACTATCGCCCGTTGAAACCAAAGAGCCGAACACAGACTATAAACCGGCCTTCGCAGGACAAACCCGTATTGCCGGTGTTAAAACCACCACACCTTTTGAAGGCACAGTTTTAAACCGCGATTTAAAAAAACCCTGGGGCATCACCACGCTTCCCGATGGCCGTTTGCTCATCACCGAAAAGGGAGGCGGTATGCGTATAGCAACTACCGAGGGCAAATTAAGTGCCCCGATAGCCGGGCTTCCGGAAGTAAATTCAGCCGGTCAGGGTGGCTTGTTGGGATTAACCCTCGACCCTTCATTTTCGGAAAACCGAATGGTATACTGGGCTTTTTCTGAAGCCGTTACCGGCGGCAACCTAACGTCGGTAGCTAAGGGAAAACTGTCTGCAGATGACAGCCGGATGGAAAACGCTGCAGTTATTTACCGGGCTACCCCGGCTTATGATGGCAATTTGCATTACGGAGGTCGGATTTTGTTTGATAAGAACGGCAACATCATCTTCAGCACCGGCGAGCGGTCTGATAAAGTTACCCGGCCGCAAGCCCAGGATTTGAATTCGGGCCTGGGAAAAATCATTCGGATTACCACCGATGGCAAACCGGCAGCAGGCAATCCTTTTCTTAACAACACAAACGCCCGACCTGAACTATATTCATACGGCCACCGGAACGTACAAGGTTTGGCCTTACATCCCGAAACGGGCGATTTGTGGGAAACAGAATTTGGTCCCCGAGGGGGCGATGAGCTGAATTTAATAGAACCCGGGAAAAACTACGGCTGGCCGATTATAACTTATGGGATTGAATACAGCGGCGAAAAAATTGGCGACTCCATCACCCGCAAAGAGGGAATGGAACAGCCGGTATATTATTGGGACCCGGTTTTATCGCCAAGCGGAATGACGTTTTACAGCGGCGACGAAATACCCGAATGGAAAAACAATTTGTTCATTGCCGGCCTCAACAGCAATCATATAGCCCGGTTGGTTATAGAAAATAAAAAGGTTACCGGCGAAGAACGGTTGCTTGCTGGCGAAGGTCAGCGGTTTAGAGCTGTAACCGAAGGGAATGACGGAGCCTTATACGCCGTAACCGACGAAGGAAGATTGTATAGGATTGCAAAAAAATAGGAACAGCTTGTTTTAAAACAAGCCAGAATTCCTCCTTTTAGAAGATATCGCGAAAAGCCTTCTTCCCTTACTGTTAATACTTACCTTGTGAAAAAGTGTTATTTGCGAAAACCTGTATCTACACCCAATCATCATGGAACTATTTAGTGTCTTAATATTTGCGTTAATTACTCTTTCATTTCTATTAGCTGCATA
>JBGTBV010000190.1:0-1616 GCA_041749185.1 Daejeonella sp.
GGTTATTCTCCCGACAATGGCCGGTTTGAAACATATTGAAGTCGAGCCACTTATCGTTGTGAAACCATTTTGATGAGCCACCATCTTCGACTCCATTTGGCTGAGGATGAAATGTCATTAGGGCTTTTTCGAGACCGCCAACGCCGTCAACAACTCCTTCCGCCATCGCTCGCCAGATTGCTACATCGCTTTCGTTTCGCGGATTACGATCGCCGCCAATGATCCAGATAATATTTTTCTGGTTTTTATAGCGATTACCGATCCATCGACCATAAACCCTGGCATTTTCTACATTAAAGATTTCCGGACCCACGCCCCAGCTATTTCGAAATACCTTATCACCCCACGTCGGAAGCAGGCCCACATACAATCCCAGCTGTTCCGCCGTCTTTATTATATAGTCAACGTGCTGGAAATAGGCGTCACGAGGTTTTGTTGGGTCATCATTTTCCAGGGGAATTTCTCCGTACGGGTTAGGCTCATGTAACCCATCCAGTTCTGCAAGCGCTACAGCCTGAATGACATTGAAACCTTTAGCCGCCCGGTTCTGCAAATACTTATCTGCTTCTTCTCGGTTGAGACGGTGAAACAGTTCCCACGCTGTATCTCCCAACCAAAAAAATGGCTTGCCATCGGCAGTTTGCAAAAAACGGTTGTTTGTGCTGACTTTGAGCTGAGCCTCAGCGACAAGAGACAAAAGGCAAAGGAGCACTGAAAATGAATACTTCATAGCGGTGGAATCTGTGATCATAAGCTGCGATGCAATACAATTTTAGCGGTTGAAACAAACGATTGCATCGCCTGTATTGATCAATATCAATACTATATTTGCATTATTCTAATGGGAGGTAAATTAAAATGTACATTAACGATATGATGAACATGAATTCAAACAAACCGAATTTCCTGAAGATCATCCCTCCGCTGCAAAACTCTATAGTAATAAAGACAGACAGAGCCCTGGAAACGCCATGGCATTACCACCCGGAAATAGAATTACTGTATTGTATCAAAGGAAAGGGTACTGATTTCATAGGCAACAGTATTAAAAGTATTGAAGAGGGCGAATTACTCTTGCTTGGAAAGAACATTCCACATACCCGGCTTGGCGATAAAGAATATTATGAATCCAATCGCGATGAAATGCCTGAGGCTGTTGTCGTTCAATTTCGTGAAGATTTTCTGGGAGCAGATTTTTTTGGAGTCAAAGAATTCGCACATCTGAATGAATTGTTGAAGCGGGCATCACGCGGTATCCGTTTTGCCGGGGCGGCGAAAGAGCAAGGTGCTTCACGGCTAATTAAACTTCGTGAATTAATCGGGCTTCCATCAATCCTTGAATTGTTATCCATTTTAGACATGCTTGCCAGTACCGATGAATACACCTTCATCAACCCCGTAAATTATGTTGTTGATGCGCATGAAAAATCTTCCGAAAAGATAAACCGTGTGTATCACTATACGATTGGTCACTTCCGGGAAAATATTTCCCTTGAAGTTGTAGCGGCACTCACCAACCATTCACGCTCAGCTTTTTGTAGATACTTCAAAGCACACACTCGAAAAAGTTATTTTCAATATTTGACAGAAATCAGGATTGCCTATGCCTGTGAATT
>JBGTBV010000191.1:0-13130 GCA_041749185.1 Daejeonella sp.
TACCGCCAGACTGCAAGCCTGAGATAACATTTTTAGCCGGAGATTGCAGCAATGCGATAATATCTGCCACTAACTCTTCCTTAGATTTAAGGTTTACCAGGGCATCTAATTGATTGTCGCCGATAAATACCGACGAATCAATGTAAGCTGCTTTTAACACTGGTTTATCGCCTTGTTTCCGCAGTTGTTTAATCAGCTTGGCTGGAGCGTTTGCTGATTTGGAAAACATAATGGATGACGAGCCTTTAAGCACCTCGAATATTTCGCTAAAATCGCCATCGGCAGCCTCCATCGCTTTTCTGATCAGCGTGTTTTTAGCCACCTGCATTTTGATATCGCTTTCAAAACATTTACGACGAATCGCATTTACTTTTGCAACGGTAAGATTAGCAGTATCGGTAATGTAGAAATTACCATACTCCTGAATCTGCTCTGTTAAAGCCAGAACAACTTCGTTTTTCTCTTCTTTCCTCATGATTAAACCCCCGCTGATTTAGTTTCTACTTCAATACCCGGACTCATGGTAGAAGACATGTGAATGCTCTTAACATAAGTACCTTTTGCAGCAGAAGGTTTTAATTTTGAGATCACCGAAATTAATTCCTGTGCGTTCTCATGAATCTTGTCGGCATCAAAAGATACCTTACCGATAGAAGCATGGATAATGCCTGTTTTATCTACCTTAAAATCAATTTTACCGCCTTTCACCTCAGTTACCGCTTTTCCAACTTCTGGAGTTACGGTACCCGATTTGGGATTCGGCATCAGGTTACGCGGACCTAAAATACGGCCCAGCTTACCTACTTTTGCCATCACACTCGGCATGGTAATAATGATATCAACGTCAGTCCATCCACCTTCAATTTTGGCAATATATTCATCCAAACCGACAAAATCTGCACCTGCTGCTTTAGCTTCTTCTTCCTTATCAGGAGTACACAAAACTAAAACACGCACAGTTTTACCGGTTCCATGAGGAAGTGTGGCAATACCACGCACCATCTGGTTCGCTTTACGCGGATCTACGCCAAGGCGCACATCCAGGTCAACCGATGCATCAAATTTTGTGGTAGTTATATCTTTTACCAATGCCGAAGCCTGGGATAAGGTATATGCTTTACCCTCCTCAATTTTGGAATGTGCCGTTTTTTGATTTTTTGTTAATCTAGCCACTTCTTTAACTGATTTGTGTTAATTAATTGTTCCAGGGCGCACTACCACTTACGGTAATTCCCATACTGCGTGCTGTACCAGCCACCATTTTCATAGCAGACTCTTTAGTAAATGCATTCAAATCGGTCATTTTATCAGTTGCAATCGTTTCAACCTGTTCCCAGCTTACGCTGGATACTTTTTTACGGTTAGGCTCTGCAGAACCTCCCTTTAGGCCGGTGGCCTCTAATAACTGAATAGCTACCGGCGGGGTTTTAATGATAAAATCAAATGACTTGTCTACATAAACGGTAATTACAACCGGCAATACCTTACCCGGCTTATCCTGGGTACGGGCATTGAACTGCTTGCAAAATTCCATGATGTTTACACCTTTAGCACCCAATGCGGGCCCTACCGGAGGAGATGGATTTGCAGCGCCGCCTTTGATTTGTAATTTTACTAACGCACCGACTTCTTTTGCCATTTTACTTAATTTATTTATTACTCAATGTTCAATGTGGAAGCATGTAACATTTAAGATCTTATTTAGCTTTCAGCTTTTAGTAATCAGCTTTCAGTTCTAATCAGCTTACAATAGTTCTAATAGCTGATCGCTGACTTCTGATAGCTCTCTACTCCTTCTCTACCTGCATATAATTCAACTCAAGCGGTGTTCTTCTACCGAAGATTTTAACCATTACCTTGAGTTTCTTTTTCTCTTCATTTATTTCTTCAATAACGCCGGTAAACCCATTAAAAGGGCCATCCATTACCTTAACGTTTTCGCCAACATAATAAGGCACATTCATAGATTCGCCCTGCACGGTCATCTCATCAACCTTACCCAAAATGCGGTTAACCTCTGCAGGCCGCATGGGAACTGCGTTACCAGACTTGTCGCCTAAAAACCCAATCACGCTGTTAATTCCTTTTACAACATGCTCTAGTTCACCGTTTAACATGGCTTCTATTAACACATAGCCCGGATAAAAATTCCGCTCTTTTGCGATTTTTTTCCCGTCACGCATCTGGTAATATTTTTCCATCGGGATGAGCACCTGCGGGATAGATTCTGAAATTCCCAGACGGTTTATCTCCGCTTCGAGATACTGCTTAACCTTTTTTTCCTTACCGCTAACAGCCCTTACCACATACCATTTCAATTCATCACTCATTTTTCGCGTGCGTTTAGGCTAAAGAATTATAAAATAATTTAAGTGCGTTTGATGCACTCTCATCCATTGCCAGAATAATTAATGAAATAATTGCCGAAGCTACCAAAACCAATACAGCCGAGTTCTGCAACTCCAGCCAGGTTGGCCAGGTAACTTTCTGAGTCATTTCAACATATGACTCTTTTAAAAAATCTACTACGTTAGCCATAATTTGTTTAGCGTAAGCACGGGCACAAGGATTCGAACCCTGATCAAAGGTTTTGGAGACCTCTATTCTACCATTGAACTATGCCCGTGTATAAAATTTATGCTTAGACCAGCGATATTCAATAAAACCAAGCCCGCGTATTATAAGAAAACATAAGTCCACAAAAAGCAGACTTATGTTATCTAATTAACCTTTATTTTTGAAATTTTTACTTTAAAATTTCAGTTACCTGTCCGGCTCCAACGGTACGGCCACCTTCGCGGATAGCGAAACGAAGACCTTTCTCCATCGCGATAGCGTTGATCAACTTTACAGTGATGGTCACGTTATCACCCGGCATTACCATTTCTACACCCTCAGCTAATGAAATTTCACCAGTTACATCTGTGGTACGGAAGTAGAATTGCGGACGGTATTTGTTAAAGAACGGCGTATGACGGCCACCTTCTGCTTTTGACAATACATAAATCTCAGCTTTGAAATCAGTGTGCGGAGTTACCGAACCTGGCTTACAGATAACCATACCCCTGCGAATATCGGTTTTCTCAATACCACGTAATAATAAACCTACATTATCACCAGCTTCTCCTCTGTCTAATATCTTACGGAACATCTCAACACCTGTAACCACAGATTTTAAGTTTTCGGCGCCCATACCTAAAATATCAACCTGCTCGCCAGAGTTAATAATACCTCTTTCAATACGTCCGGTTGCAACAGTACCACGACCAGTGATCGAGAATACATCTTCGACAGGCATTAAGAAAGGAAGTTCAGTTAAACGCGGAGGAATTGGAATGTATGAATCAACAGAATTCATCAGTTCCATAATTTTTTCAACCCATTTAGAATCTCCGTTCAGTCCGCCAAGGGCAGAACCCTGAATAACAGGAATATCATCTCCCGGATACTCATAGAAAGATAACAACTCACGGATTTCCATCTCAACAAGCTCCAGCAATTCCGGATCGTCAACCATGTCTACTTTGTTCATAAACACAACCAATGAAGGAACTCCAACCTGACGGGCCAATAAGATGTGCTCGCGGGTTTGTGGCATCGGACCATCAGTAGAAGCAACTACCAAAATAGCGCCATCCATTTGTGCTGCACCTGTTACCATGTTCTTTACGTAATCCGCGTGACCTGGACAATCAACGTGAGCGTAATGACGGGTTTGGGTTGAATACTCCACGTGTGCAGTATTAATGGTGATACCTCTTTCTTTTTCTTCAGGAGCAGAGTCAATTGATTCAAATGAACGTGCCTCAGAAAAACCTGCATCAGCCAACACTTTAGTGATAGCTGCAGTTAAGGTTGTTTTACCGTGGTCAACGTGACCGATAGTGCCGATGTTTAAATGCGGCTTGCTGCGGTCAAATTTTTCTTTTGCCATGTTATTATACTTATTATTAGGTTAATTTAATATTTGTTTACTAGTGTTATATATGAGCCAACTATGGGAATTGAACCCATGACCTCTTCCTTACCAAGGAAGTGCTCTACCGCTGAGCTAAGTCGGCTTTCAATTTACGATTGCAGATTTTTGATTTACCTGTTGGTAAACCGTAGCTCGCAAACATTTATTGAGCGGAAGACGAGGTTCGAACTCGCGACCTATAGCTTGGAAGGCTATCGCTCTACCAACTGAGCTACTTCCGCTTTTCAATTGGCTAATTTGCAAATGTGCCAATTAGCTAATTATGGTGTGGGGGGGGAAGGATTCGAACCTTCGAAACCGAAGTAACGGATTTACAGTCCGTCCCATTT
Organism: Daejeonella sp.; assembly: GCA_041749185.1. Taxonomy (GTDB): domain Bacteria; phylum Bacteroidota; class Bacteroidia; order Sphingobacteriales; family Sphingobacteriaceae; genus Daejeonella. Next base: position 4,309 of record JBGTBV010000191.1, read on the forward strand.
GACCGCTCTGGAACCCCCCCTTTGTTGATTTACGATGTTTGATTTACGATTGCAGATTGCAAAATCGTAGATCTAAAATCTTAAATTTACCAGAGCCTCCTATCGGGATCGAACCAATGACCTACTGATTACAAGTCAGTTGCTCTACCAGCTGAGCTAAGGAGGCTTAAAGCTTTATTTTTCCTTGTGATCAATCTTTAAAGAACCGCCCTTTCCATAAGCTCCACCAAAAAAGAAGCCCTTTGGTAAGGGAATGCAAATCTACAAAAAATAAGAGCGGTACAAAATTTTTTAGAAAAAATTTTCGGCAGCCTTTTATGCTGCCGAAAACTTGCCAGAAGCGGCAAAAATATGGTGTTTTAGATATTACAAGATATCTGAACCGGTAACCAGTTCTTTATGATTGCTTACCTTCGAACGGGTTTTTTCTTTCCGTTTGTCAATTTGCTTTCTTAACGATTCGATAGACTTATCAGTAGCTTCTTCAAAAGATTTACATTGTTCTTTTGCGAAAAGCTCATTCCCCGGAATCATCAGTTTGATCTCGGATATTTTATTCTCTTCATCTTCCGTATTCTCCAACTTGAGATAAACCTCTCCACCAATAATCTGATCAAAAAACTGGTCGAGCTTGTCTACCTTTCTTTGAATAAAATCCAGCAGTTTAGCGTCTGCGGTGAAATGAATGGATTGCACCCTGATTTTCATGTTTCCTCCTTTTTTAGGCCTTTGGATGGGCTTGTTTATAAATTGATTTCAACCTATCCACAGTATTATGCGTGTACACCTGCGTGGCCGCCAAACTTTTGTGGCCTAAAAGCTCTTTAATAGCATTTAAATCGGCACCGTTGTTTAGCAGGCTTGTGGCAAATGTATGTCGTAAAACGTGTGGACTATTTTTACCGTTAGTAGATATGTTGCTTAAACAGGATTTCACTATACGATAAATAAATTTTGGGTAGGATTTATTACCTGTATTGGTAACGATTAATTCTCCGGTATTGTTATGAAAAAGTTTCATTTTTTTAATCTCCCGGTAGGTTTCAATCAGCGTTAAAAGGCTTTGGATTACCGGAATGATCCGTTCCTTCTTTCGCTTCCCTAATACCCGAATACATTTTTTATAATTATCAACATCTGATTCCTTTAAACCGATCAACTCGGCCGAACGTATACCCGTGCAAAAAAGAAGCTCAACTACCAATAAATCTCGGGTCTGTGAAAAGCTATCTTGCTGGTTGTCCCAAACTTTTATGCTTGCCTGGGCTTGGTCAAGCCAGCCGGCCAGACTTTTATCAGATATCACCACCGGCAATTGCTTAGGAGTTTTAAGTGCCTGCACATTCAACATCGGGTTTTTACCGATGATATCTTCCCGGATGAGGAAGTTATAAAATGAGCGTAATGCAGATGCCTTGCGATTTATAGAACGACTGCGTGCACCGGCATCCATCATACTCATAATCCACTGTCTGATTTCGGCCGAAGTTGCCACCTCTGCGGTCAAAGCCGATGAGGTAAGGAATAAATCAAATTGTTCAAGATCTTGCCAGTAGGCAGCGATGGTGTGCGGGGAGTACCTTTTTTCGTACTGTAGATATTTTATAAAACGCTCTATAAACATGAAAAACTATTTGTCCATCGCCCCGGGAGGCAATATACAAATAGTTTCAAAGTAATATAAGCCTGAAAAGATTTAAACCGGTTCCTGATTTAATCCCTGCTTGTAAATCGCTTTTTTAACCGTGGTTCTGCGGGAGATTGATTTTTTCTCGTACGCCTGCCGACTGCGGAGCTCTTTTAAAACGCCGGTTTTTTCGAACTTCTTTTTAAAGCGTTTTAATGCCTTGTCTAATGATTCTCCGTCTTTTACGTTGATAATGATCATGATTAAAAATACCTCCTCTCGTTTTTCTGGACTGCAAATGTAAGAAAACGGTTTATACCAAAAAGAAAAAATTTGGAAATAGCTTAATATAAAACCAAGCATGTAATACTAAAAGTTTCTGACACGACGACACTTAAGCCGCAAAAACCTGTTTATTGCAATCCTGCTCAACCTAAAAAAACGTAGGTAATACCGTCGCCGCCGCGATCGGCATGCTCATCTTCAATGCGGCTCACGTGGGGAAACTTCTTGAGGTATTCTCTGATCATTTTTCGCAAAATACCGTCCCCTTTTCCATGAATTATTTTCAGACTGGGTAGTCCCATCATCAATGCTTTGTCGAGGTATCTTTCAATTTCGTAAATCGCGTCATTGGCCCGTTGCCCACGCAAATCAATTTCGGGACTGAACTGAGCTAAATCTTCTGTAAGCCCGCTAGAATAGCTGGACTTTCTAATCTCTTTCGGCACCGCCTTGTTACTTATCTTGATCACCCGATTAAGTTTCACTACAGAACGCAGATCGCCAATTGCCATAATCACATTGCCTTTGGCAACATCAATCACCTGGCCCATGGTTTCGGAATCAATTAATTTTACCCAATCGCCGGCGCTTAATTCCATTGTCTGAATTCGCTCCTTCTCCGGTTTAACAGCCACCTCTACCTTTTTCAATTCTGTTTGAAGGTTTTGCCGCAGGCTCTGTGTCTTCTGTTTATCGGCGGCTGTACCTCTAATCTCGGCAATGGTATTTTCAATAAGCTTATTTGCGCTTTTTATAATCCCCTGGGCTTCCAGTTTGGCATCTTTCAGGATGCTTTTTTTATTCTCTTCTAAATATTCTTTCAGTTGCTCATTCTCCGCCACCAAAACTTGTACGCGGCGCTCTCTTTTTTCAACCGACATCCGCACGTCCATTAAGTGCTTTTTATCCCGCTCCAGATCAATTAGTAAAGTATCTACTTTTTTCTGATGTACTCCAATTTTGTTCCTGGCCGACTGAACAAGCGCTGCTGGAAGGCCGATTTTCTGGGCAATCTCAAAAGCATAAGAACTGCCCGGCTTTCCCATTTCCAGAATGTAAAGCGGCTGCATCTCCTGGTTATTAAACAGCATCGAGGCGTTCTCTAAACCGGGGGTTGCGTTTGCGAAGACTTTTAAATTTGAATAATGCGTGGTTAAAACACCCTTTATATTTCTCTGATTGAGCGATTCTAAAACCGCTTCGGCAATAGGCCCGCCAAATTGCGGATCAGTTCCCGTACCAAACTCATCAATCAGTACCAGCGTTTTGGCGTTGGCGTTTTCTACAAAATATTTCATCTTGGCCAGATGCGCACTGTAGGTACTCAGATCGCTTTCTATTGATTGGTCATCGCCAATATCAGCGAAAACCTGCTTAAATACGCCCATTTTAGAGCGTTCATCTGCCGGGATGAGCAAGCCGGCCTGAACCATAATCTGAAGCAAGCCTACGGTTTTCATACACACAGATTTGCCGCCTGCATTCGGGCCTGATACCACGATAACGCGGTCGGTTTCATCTATTTTAATATTTAACGGAACAACCGTTTGCTTCTCCTTCTTAAAGTTGAGATACAATAACGGATGCCGGGCGTTGATCAGATTTATCTCGGCATGACTGCTCAACTCAGGCATACGGGCTTCAATTTGTATCGCGAAAAGCGCCTTTGCCCGTACAAAATCAAGCTTGGTAAGCAAACCATGATAGCTTAACAGAAGCGGCACGTGAGGACGCAAATCTGTGGTAAGCCTGGTGAGTATCTTAAGAATCTCCCGGCGTTTGTCAAACTCCAGATCGCGGATGGTATTATTTAATTGAAAAACTTCTTCGGGCTCCAGGTATACGGTTTGCCCGGATGCAGATTCATCGTGCACAAAACCTTTTACTTTTCGTTTATTCTCCGCCATCAACGGGATGCAAAGCCGTCCGTCTCTAACGGTCAGGTTGCCGTCGGCGGTCCAGTTGCTGTTTTGAGCGTTTCTAAATATTTGATCAATCTTCTTTCTCGCTTCCTGCTCTGCCCGGGCCAAACCTGTAATCACTTCTAAAAGCTCTTTTGAGGCGTTCGGTTTTATCTTTCCCCTGGCATTTATCACCTGCTCAATTTTCTGAATAATTGATTTCTCTATCGGCAAGTGTTCAAATAATGCTTCGAGGTTTGGATACTGGCCCTCCCGTTCAGAGAAATAATGCAGCACCATAAATACGGTGTTCAGCGATATTAGAACCTGGAAAAATTCCTCCTCAAGCAAATAAGAACCTTCAACCTTCACCCTGCCGGCCAGAGACTTGATGTCAAAAAAATTATCAATCGGCAGCGGCGAATCGTTTTCGAGAATGTTTACAAACTCTTTAGTCTGGCTTAAGAATTTATGGATATGATCAAAGTTGCTTAGCATTTGAACCTTATCCACCATATGTCGCCCCATCTCACTTATGCAATGGGTTTTAATCAATTCCTTTATTTCGGTAAAACCTAATTTATCAGAAGCGGTATGCGGGTATATCATCAGCCGGAACAAGGAATTATTAACGGGGAATAAAAGGTTTTCTATTTTCAAAAACCGCGGCGGTATCGTACTTAAAAAACCAATGCGGTTGCGGCTTCAGCCTGATTTCGGCATTGCGCTTTTTCTGGTTTAGCAACTCAAGTTTTCGGTTGCGCTGCTGCTCTGCCAAATTGGATGTTATTTCCATCCGCTGTAAGTTTTGCAACACCTGATGGTACATGGTATCTAATAACCGCGGCTGTTTTGAATAATATTTCAGACTTTTTTCCACCTGCGCAGAATCTGTTTTATACTTTCTGTAAATCACCTGATAATAATTTTGCGGAGGTTGCGTAGCCGGATCATACTGCGCAGAACTGTTCAGATACGCGTCAACCACATGAATATCGGTTAATACCGATATCATCTTCGCCTCTTGCAAAACTTGATCTGGCCGGGAGTTCTTTTTGCAGGCAACTGCAAAAATGACTACCAAAAAACCCGCGATTACATACTTCATTTGTTACTTTTGCGCTTCAAAAATACAGATTTAAATGAGTATTGCCGACAATATATCTGGTTTACGGACGGAACTGGAGCGTATAAACGTCAAGCTGGTTGCGGTTTCTAAAACCAAATCAGCCGACGATATTATGCAGGCCTACGAAGCGGGGCAGCGCATTTTCGGCGAAAACCAGGTACAGGAATTAGCAGAAAAACACCGCGAATTACCCGCCGATATTGCCTGGCACCAGGTAGGCCATCTGCAAACAAACAAGGTGAAAACAATCGCACCGTTTATAAGCCTGATCCATTCTGTTGATAGCCTGAAGCTTTTAAAGGAAATTAATAAACACGCAAAAACCAACAACCGCGTAATAGATTGCCTGTTGCAGATTTATATTGCTGATGAAGACACCAAATTCGGGCTCGACTTTGCCGAAGCGGTAGAATTGCTGCGAAGTACTGAATTTGCAGAAATGGAGAACGTGCGTATAACCGGTTTAATGGGAATTGCCTCTAACACCGACAACCAGAAGCGGATAAAAGACGAGTTCTATGAACTCAATATGTTATTTAAGGGGTTGAAAGAATCGTTCTTTGCTGATAAGGATTACTTTAAAGAATTATCAATGGGCATGTCGGCAGATTATAAATTAGCTGTAGAAAATGGCAGTACCATGGTGCGCCTCGGAAGCACTATTTTCGGCAACCGCTAATCTGTAATAGTATTGGAAAAGAATTAGTTGCTTTGGGCGTTTTAATCCCGATGTAAAAAATCGGCGCAGGCTAGGTTATCGCTATATCTTTTTGACTCGCCTGATGGCGAACAAAAAAAGATGCAGCTCCCATCCTTAACGCGGCAGAGCAACCGGCATATAAACAATACCTGATTCCAATACAACAATTAAAATACAACCAAATACAATTATTAAACACTTAATCTAAATAATTAATGGCATTACAATGCGGCATAGTAGGTTTACCCAACGTGGGCAAATCAACCTTATTCAATTGCCTGTCTAACGCGAAAGCGCAGGCGGCAAATTTTCCTTTCTGCACCATTGAACCAAATATTGGCGTAATCACGGTGCCCGATGGCCGCTTAACCAAACTGGCCGAACTGGTGAAACCCAACAAGGTGCAGCCCACCACCATAGAAATTGTAGACATTGCCGGTCTGGTAAAAGGCGCCAGCAAGGGCGAAGGTTTGGGAAATCAGTTTTTAGGAAACATCAGAGCCACCAGCGCCATTATCCATGTGCTGCGGTGCTTTAATGATGATAACGTAATTCATGTTGACGGATCTGTTGACCCTATCCGCGATAAAGAAATTATTGATACCGAACTGCAATTAAAAGATCTGGAAACGGTAAACAAAAAAATCCAGAAGGTAGAAAAAATGGCCAAAACCGGCGGCGATAAAGATGCTAAGAAAGCTTTTGATGTGTGCACAGCTGTAAAGGCCCACCTTGAGTCCGGCCGGTCAGTGCGTACCGCTCCTGTTTCTGATGAAGATCGCGAATTTATTGCAGACCTGTCATTGCTGACTGAAAAGCCCGTTTTATACGTTTGCAACGTAGACGAGAAATCTGTTGTGACCGGAAATGAATACGTTGACCGGGTGCTTAAAGCCGTAAAAGATGAGAATGCCGAAGTGCTGATCATTTCGGCTCAGATTGAAGCAGAAATTGCTTCGCTGGATAGTTATGAAGAGCGGCAAATGTTTTTGGAAGATTTAGGACTTAATGAATCCGGCGTATCAAAATTAATCCGGGCAGCCTATCGTTTACTCCACCTGGCTACTTATTTTACCGCCGGCGTGCAGGAAGTTAGAGCCTGGACCATTACTCAGGGATTTACCGCTCCACAGGCCGCCGGCGTAATCCATACCGATTTTGAAAAGGGATTTATACGTGCCGAAGTGATTAAATACGATGATTTTACCAGTCTGGGCTCTGAAGCCGCCTGTAAAGAAAACGGCAAATTAAGCGTAGAAGGAAAAACGTATTTGGTGCAGGATGGCGACATTATGCACTTCAGATTTAATGTTTAAAGCCCTTGTGCTCTAAAAGTGGATTACCTATATTTGCCCGCCCGTGCCCGTAGTTCAATGGATAGAATTGCAGATTCCGGTTCTGCTGATGGGGGTTCGAATCCCTCCGGGCACACAAAATTATTGAGGTTTTTGAAAAGGCCGTTTTGGAAGAAGCGGCCTTTTTTTATGCGCTATAGTTAAACGTGCACGTTATCATTTGATATCGCCAATGCTGCAAATTTATACACCCAATAGGTATTTAACCGCTAAGACTACGCTAAACAATTCATCTTGATGTCCGTTCAATTAATATGTTTTGATCTAAAATAAAAATACATGAAAATTTCATCCACAACCTCTTCTCTTTCACGCAGAACCTGGATTCGCGTTAGTTCATTAATCTTTGGAGCAAGCATAATTGATCTGAACCAGGCAACTGCTTTCCCTGCTTTAATGGAGAAAACCCCGGCTTTAACAGCGTCAGAAATTGAATCAATTGAGTTGGCGATGGGCAAAAAGGGAATGTATAAAGAAGCTGAAGCGACCCACTCCACCTCCCTTCCCAGAAATGATTTAAACATAACCATTAAAGGAAAAGAGGTACCCACCGCTTTTGGTTTTGGAGGTTGGGTAGCGATCAAAAAAACTATGGACGGCAAATCGGCCGTATTAATGAGTGATTGTGTATTGCTTCAGGAAGAAATTAATCCGCTTATTACTTCAGCTCATGCCAACGGGTTAGAGGTTACTGCCATCCACAACCATTTTTTCTATGAAGAACCCCGGATTTTCTATATGCACATCCATGGAATGGGAACACCCGAAGAGCTGGCGAAGAAATATGCAGAAACAATAAGTAGAAGTAAAATTTCGCCTAAAAATCAACCTCCGACCGGTACGCGTCCGGCAAAAACCGGTGAAGATATTTTTGACATACCCGAATTAAATGCCATTGTTAAATATGAAGCAGCTACCAACGGGCCAACCATTAAATACACTATTGGAAGGGCTGATTTAATGGTAACAGCCATGGGTGCCGAATTGACATCAGCAATAGGATTAAATACCTGGGCATCTTTTACCGGAACAATGGAAAATGCTTTTATTGCCGGTGATGTGGCGATGTTGGAACATGAAGTCAATTCGGTAATCAAAGCTTTAAGAGCTAACAATATCGAAGTGGTGGCCGTTCATAATCACATGCTTGGTGATAATCCCCATATAATTTTTCTGCACTATTTGGGGGTGGGCCCGGCCCAAAATCTTGCCAAAGGATTTAGGGCCGCATTAAACCAGTTGGGAAAAATGGCAATGAAACACTAAAACCTAAATTCGATTATTAATTCATTGAATGATGTTAATTCGGCTGTTCTAATGCCGATGAAATATCGGGACAGGCTTACGCTGATAGACCGGCTCATGAATCTTAAACGGTAAAAATTAATCAATTCAAGTTAAAGCCTTTTTGTTACGGCCCGAATGGTTTTTAAATTATTGTTTGCTAAAAGTATTTTAGTGATTGATAAACTAAGAAAACAGCGCACCTGAACAATCTCCCCAGTTTCCAATATCAGCCGCCAGGCTAAACATTCCTAAACTTTAACGGAAGTTTTGCGCATGCTTTTTAAAGAAGTTTTAAAATGGGTCACTTCTGTAAATCCCAGGGCGTAGGCAATTTCTGAAACGAACAGAAACCATCCTTTTCAAATTATTTGAAATAACCTTAAAATACTAAAAATTTTAGCATTAATTTTGTAGGCTACAGTTTAAAAAGAAACGATGCTTGCCAGCAAAAACGATATCATTGCCCAACTACAAAAAAACATTTTGCAATGGCAGGGCTTTAAGGTTCCGCTGGCCGGCACTACCCGTTTTGCGGGCC
>JBGTBV010000192.1:0-20873 GCA_041749185.1 Daejeonella sp.
ATGCATAATTATTAACGCCGGGTCAAGAGATGAGCAACCTGCGCAAAACGGGCTGGCCCACTTTATAGAGCACCTCCTGTTTAAAAAAACCGAGAAACGGAGCACCAGCCAAATACTTAACCGGCTGGAGTTGGTTGGAGCAGATTTGAATGCGTACACCACCAAAGAATATACCTGCATTCACGCTTCGTTTTTAAACCCGCATCTGGAACGTTCTCTGGATCTTTTTGAGGACATCGTTTTTCATTCGGTGTTCCCGGATGAGGAACTGGTTAAGGAAAAGGAAATTATTCTCGATGAAATAAGCTCCTATCAGGATCAGCCGGACGAAGCGGTGAACGATGATTTTGAAGATATGATCTTTAAAGATCATCCGCTTGGACGAAATATCTTAGGCAGCGCTTTTAGCGTTAATGCCTTTACCCGCGAAGATATTCTGGCCTTCCGTAAAGCGAATTACCATACTGATGAAATGATTATCGGCGTTTTCGGCAACTATAACTTCAGCAAAATAGTTAAGCTGAGCGAAAGAATATTTGAATGCGTGCCCGCAAATATTGAAAGCAGAGACCGTTTACCATTAAACAACTATCATCCGCAAAGCAAACTCGATAAAAAGGCAGTTAATCAGGCGCACTGCGTTATCGGTAGCCGATCGTATTCATTGCACCATCCCCACAAGGTAGGGTTTCTGCTTTTGAACAACCTTTTAGGTGGAAACGGTATGACTTCCAGATTGAACCTGGAAATCAGGGAGAAGCAGGGTATAGCCTACACCATCGAATCGAATTACAGTCCGATGAGCGATACGGGAATATTCTCAATCTATTTTGGCACCGACCAGGTTAAGATATCGAGGGCAGTAAAGCTTATCTACAAAGAGTTAAGCAAATTAAAAAACAAGCCGCTGGGAACTTTACAACTGCATCAGGCCAAACAGAAATTTATAGGTCAGATTGCCCTTGGCGAAGAAAACCGTCTCGGTCTGATCATATCAATGGCTAAAAATTTACTTGATTACCAGGCAGTTGACTCATTAGAAGAGGTTTTCGCAAAGATAAACGGCGTAACTGCTCCACAATTATTGAGTATATCAAATGAGATGTTCGATCAGGAAAGGTTAAGCACCTTACTTTTTGAACCTTTGGCGTAAATATGCAACAGGCAGGTCAGGTACTCAATAATTTGCCCGGTTAAATACAATAAAGTTATTTTTGCACCCATGAAATTGCCCATTATTGCTTACGGTGATCCTGTTTTACGGAAAAAAGCTGTTGATATCCCTTCCGATTATCCCGATCTGAAACTTCTGATTGAAAATATGTTTGAAACCATGTACAGCGCTCATGGTGTAGGTTTGGCTGCTCCGCAAATCGGCCTTTCTGTACGTTTATTTGTGGTAGACGCATCTCCGTTTGCTGAAGATGATGCCAACCTCAAAGACTTTAAAAGAGTGTTTATCAATGCGCATATAGTTGATGAAGGCGGTGATAAGTGGAACTTTAACGAGGGTTGCCTCAGCATTCCCGACATCCGCGAAGACGTAAGCCGCCATCAGCATGTCCGTATTTCTTTTTTAGATGAGAATTGGAACCTCCGTGAGGAAGCGTTTTCAGGTCTCGCTGCCCGTGTAATACAGCATGAATACGATCATATAGATGGTAAGCTTTTTACTGATAAACTAAGCCCGCTGCGCAAAGCAATGTTAAAAAACCGGCTTGACTCTATCTCTAAGGGATTTGTGAAAGTTGATTACAAAATGAAGTTCCCGGCCTTGAAGAAAAAGAGGTGAAAAAGATGGAATTTGGGAATTGATTGGCTCCTGGTTCTGTTCCGGAATGAGAAATTCGACTTGATTTTAGATGCATTTAATTTCCTGAACTTCGACTTTTATCGCCCTGAATAATTTGCTGTATGAGGGATCCCCATGCGAACGGGCTCAACAGCGGATTGGCCATACGCTGGTTCATGTTTCTATTAACCAGCCGGGTGTGGTTATTTTGAAAATTATAGTTTTGCATTTCCTGTCCATCTCTCGGAAGATCTGATGCCAGGGCAGCCAAACTTTCTCTGGATACATTTTTACGGGCAATTTCCAAATCATCATCTGCAAACTTCATGGTTAGAAATTCCCGCTTAAAATCATCCAGACTAGCCCAAGGATACACCTGAACAGCCGGAAGATTAATCACATCCTGCTTCATTTTTACCATTACCGTAAACTTTCTTTCGGGCAAAAACTCCGGAATCACGATCCCTTCCCGTTTGTAACCGATTGCGCTAAAAACAAGCGTATCGCCCTCATGGGCAACAAAAGAAAAATAGCCTTTATAATTGGCAGAAAAAACCTGGTTTCTATTGGTTTTATTGGTGATCGATACGTAGGGGACAACCGAATTGCTATCCGGGTTTACGATTACCCCAGAAAACTGAACCAATTTTTTATCGCCTGTTTGTGCAGAAACTGAAAACGCCAATGAAAGAAACAAAACGATGAGGCAATAACGCATATATCCAAAACTATCAAAATAACGACGGGTACGGCTGTTAAAAAATGTTAAACTCATATTCATTAAACAAGTTTAAATCAAAAAAGGTTTAAAACTACCCTATCGTAAGCGCTCGGGCAACACGGCATTTTCATCATCAATATCCGTTAGATTGACGGCTTCAACAGCGGTTATTTCCGGCACCGCCTTCCGAATGGCTTCTTCAATTCCGGCTTTTAACGTCATAATGCTCATCGGGCAGGAACCACATGAGCCCAGCAACCGCAAACGCACAATGTTATCGGCCGTAATTTCCTCTACCGATACGTTGCCCCCGTCCGTTTCTAAATACGGCCTGATGGTATTCAATGCGTTCTCAACTTTTTCTCGCAACTCCATGATGATTATTTTTATAAATATAAGAATTATAAATTTTGCTTAAACGTCGGCATTTCGGATGGCCACCTGCTGGGCAACCCGTTCAACAATCTGCATAAAAGCGTGGCCCATCAAATCATTCTCCTTCAAAATTACCGGCTGTCCCTCATCTCCCCCCTGGCTAATATTTTGCACGAGCGGGATCTCACCTAAAAAAGGAACATCAAACTGCTCGGCCAGCTTTTTTCCTCCATCTTTTCCAAAAATATAATATTTGTTATCCGGGAGTTCAGCCGGACTGAAATAAGACATGTTTTCAACCACGCCCAATACCGGTACGTTGATGGAATCCATCATAAACATCGCCACGCCTTTCCGGGCATCAGCCACTGCTACGTTTTGCGGGGTAGTTACAATTACGGCTCCCCGTATGGGATAGGATTGGCTGATAGTGATATGAATATCGCCGGTGCCCGGCGGCAAATCTACGATCAGATAATCCAGCTCTCCCCAATCAGCATCATTGAACAACTGCTTAACAGCGTTTGAAGCCATCGGTCCACGCCAGGGAACCGGCTGATTAGGATCTGTAAAAAAACCTATTGAAAGCAACTTTATTCCAAATTTTTCTACCGGCTCTACTACGGTTTTACCTTCTTTATTTTCAAAGGCCCGTGGCCGAATACCTTCAACGCCAAACATGATGGGAATAGAAGGGCCATAAATATCCGCATCAATCAATCCAACACGGGCTCCCTTTTTCGCAAGGCCGATGGCCAGATTTGCAGCCACAGTTGATTTGCCAACTCCTCCTTTGCCCGAAGCCACGGCGATAATATTTTTGATATTGCCAAGCGTTGAAGCGGGCTTGCTGGTAACCCGGGAGGTCATCTTAATATTTACTTCAATATCTTTACTAATAAAATGCGCCACCGCGTTACGACAGGCATTTTCAAGCATATCTTTCATCGGGCAGGCGGGTGTAGTTAGCACCACGGTAAAACTGAGCTTATTGCCGTCAATCCGGATATCTTCAATCATGTTGAGCGTAACCAAATCTTTTTTTAGGTCGGGATCTTCAACATATCTTAACGCTTTTAACACTTCTTCCTGGCTGATCATATCTTAAAGATGGAATAATTGGTAAAAATACTAAACCATCAGTCCGAAACTTGCTAAGTACAGGTTTTTACAGATATTTGACCATCGAAAATAGACAGTCTTCAAAAACGATTTGGCGTATTTTTCATTATACTTAACATCCGGTCGAACGTTTTGATAACTAAGCGGGTACAATTTCAGTAAAGTTGCCCCTGCTTTATTCGGGTGATTCGGCACCATGTTATTTGCGCAAGCCGAAAATATCCGGCATTTTTTGCTGGCGAGATTAGCCCCATTAAGTACATTCTATGCAGATACCTTCAAAATATTATAAAACCGGCGGAATTATTTTAGGAGTTTTATTTTCCCTGATTGTTGCAGTCGGGGTCATTGGCTGGTTTAAACGCGAAGCTCTGCTAAACGCCGGGATAGAACGTGCCGTTGCAAAAGCAAAAAGAGATTATAACCTTAATTTAACGATTGGTGATGCCCGCTTTGCCGGCCTGAGAACCGTGGAATTGAACAACATCACCATCATACCCGAAAAACGCGATAGCCTGTTGAACATAGAACACTTTACCGTCGGGGTTAAAATTCTCCCTCTCCTTTTTGGAGATATCAAGCTCGCCGAAGTAAAAATGAGGAACGCCTGGATCCATCTTACCAAACAAGACAGCGTTAGAAACTATGATTTTATTTTCCGGAAAAAAAGTACCGACTCCATACCCGCCACTACCCCAACAGCCACGGGCCGGGAAATAAACCTGGCCACCCTGGCTAATAATCTGCTTAATCAGCTCCTGTACAAAATTCCGGATGATATGGACGTGAAAAATCTGGAAATCAGATTTAGCAACGACACTAGTTCTTTCAGGTTTTATACGCCTACAGCTACCATTGTTGACGGGGCGGTGAAGTCCACTATTAATGTTAACGGGAACGAATCAGTCTGGCATTTAGAAGGGGAGGTTGAACCGGATGACAGGCAATTAAAAATGGCCCTGTACGCCGACGGAAAGAAAGTTGAGCTGCCTTTTCTGGAAAAGGAATACGGCTTAAAATTAAATTTTGACACCATCAGCACCGAGATGCGAAGTGTAAAATACAGCAGCGATAATTTGCGCATTTCCGGCTCATGGTCTGTAAAAAACCTGTTAATCAATCATCCGCGAATAGCAGCTAATGATATCGTTTTGCCCGAGGGTTCAATAGAAGCAGATATGGTATTTGGCAAAAATTCTGTGGCTCTTGACAGCTCATCGGTAATTAAGGTGCGGGATATAAGGGCTAATCCCTTTGTAAAATACACCCTAAGCCCCGAAAAGATTTATGAATTGAAACTGCACACCAATGAACTGGATGCGCAGAAACTTTTTAACTCCTTCCCGCCGGGGTTATTTGAATCATTAGAGGGAATGCAGGTGAGCGGCAAATTGCAGTACGATATGAATTTTCACCTCAATTCCAAATTCCCCGACAAGGTTATATTTGATTCGCGATTACAGAAGAAAAACTTTAAAGTAATTAGCTGGGGCCGGGGCAATTTCCAGAAAATTAACGGGCCGTTTGTATATACACCCTTTGAGTACGGTAAGCCCATGCGCAATATTACGATCGGGCCTGGAAATGCTGATTATACGCCCATCCAGCAAATCTCGCCGCTACTCAGAAATGCGGTTTTAACCGCCGAAGATCCCTCGTTTTACAGTCACAATGGTTTTGTAGAGGAATCCATCCGGAAATCAATCGCTACAAATTTTAAGGAAAAAGCATTTAAAAGAGGCGGCAGCACCATATCCATGCAACTGGTAAAGAATGTGTACCTGAACCGGCAAAAAACCCTGGCCCGAAAAGTAGAGGAAATTTTAATTGTCTGGATTATTGAAAACAGCAATCTTTCATCTAAACAGCGCATGTTTGAAGTCTACTTAAATTTAATTGAGTGGGGGCGGAACGTGTATGGAATTGGCGAAGCTTCCCGATTCTATTTCAATAAACATCCGGCACAGTTAGATTTAGGAGAAAGCATTTTTTTGGCGAGTATTGTGCCCCGGCCAAAATCTGGCTTAAATTTTTTTGAGGGCGACGGGAGTTTGCGAAGCGGGCTGCGTGGGTATTTCAGGCTTATCGGCGGACTGATGGCTAAACGCGGCTTAGCCCAACCCGATTCTAATGTCTATGGGTTTTACGCTGTCCGACTAAAAGAAAGTCTTCGGCGTGGCGTGCCCGTTTCAGACTCACTCGAAACCGACAGCCTCGTAGAATTCGATGAGGATGAAAGCGAGGTACGCAGCCTGATCGAGCAAATTTTTGGCAAGCCAAGGGCTGATAGCGTAAGCAATAAAAGGAATACGAGCGATCCGGCGCAGAAGCCGAAAACTCCTGCTGAAATTCGTAAAGAAAGGCGGGAGCAACGCCGATCAGAACGCGAAAATAAAACAGGCAATCAGTAAATTTGTTGCGACGATGAATATCCAGATAGACGATAAAGACTTTGATCTGATGATCGAATATGATCAGATCAAAAAACGGACAAGGCTCATCGGCATACAGCTAAATGTAGATTACGACAATCGCGTGCCGGTATTTGTTGGCGTTCTGAACGGTAGCTTTATTTTCATGGCCGACCTGATGAAAGAGGTAACCATTTCATCAGAAGTTACATTCGTTAAAGTTTCTTCATACGACGGTGCTGTAAACACGGGTGTGATTAAGCAGGAAATTGGCCTGCAGATGGATTTAAAAGACCGCGACGTAATATTGGTAGAAGATATTGTAGACACCGGCGCTACGCTCCAATTTTTGATTGACCTCATCAAAAAAGAAAATCCGGCCTCCATTTGTGTGTGTACCCTGCTTTTAAAACCAGAATCATTAAAACAAGAAATTGACGAGATTACTTACGTGGGTTTTGAAATTGCCAATGATTTTGTTGTTGGCTACGGCCTGGATTACAAAGGGTTGGGCCGAAACCTGAAAGATATTTATCGGGCCCGTTTCGTGCCAACAGAAACCTGATTTCGAAATCTATTATACCAGAAATACAACCAATGATGAAAATTACTATAAAGAACATCCAAAAAATCTTTGATCTTTGATTTTCTTCAGAAACGATATTTTTTTAGATCTAACAGAATGACAATCCACAAAGAAGGCTATACATCCATCGCATTATGTATCTTGTTCATTTTTATTGTGAATGCGCTTGTGCATTTTTTTTATCCTGATAGAAATACATTGCAATGGATAGTTTATGGTCTCTCATTCATTCTGTTCATTATCATCCTTCAGTTTTTTCGCAGTCCGGGTATTGCTGTTTCTGCGCATGAGCGACATGTAATTTGCCCCGCGGATGGCAAGTTGGTAGTTATAGAGGAAACCGAAGAAACCGAGTTTTTAAAAGACAGGCGCATACAATTATCCATTTTTATGTCGCCTATTAATGTGCATGTAAATCGCTACCCCGTGGGCGGAGTGGTTAAATATTCTAAATACCATCCCGGAAAATTTTTGGTGGCCTGGCATCCCAAATCTTCGTTAGAAAATGAACGCACAACCGTAGTAGTTGAACATGCAAGCGGGGTACCGGTGTTGTTTCGGCAGATTGCTGGTGCTCTGGCCAGGCGAATAGTTTGCTACTCGAAAGAAGGGGAGCACGTTGAGCAGGGGAGCCAGTTTGGTTTTATAAAATTCGGTTCACGCGTTGATGTGTTTTTACCGCTTGGAAGTAAAGTGAACGTAAACTTAGGCGATAACGTTAAGGGCGGGATTACTGTATTAGCAGAGCTAACTATCTGAAAACGGTTTTAATTTTGTTTGATTTTTAAATGAACAGAAGCAAATTCATCCAAAATGGAGCGTTGGCAGCACTTGCTTGCGCTGCCGCTCCAAAAGGTTTTGCCAGCACCATTTCTCAAAAGCCAGCTCCTTTCAAACTAAAATATGCACCGCATGAGCGCATGTTTGAAAATTATGCCGGCAAAAAATTTACCGATCAGATTCGCTACATGCACCGGCAGGGCTTTGCAGCGATTGAAGATAATGGCATGCTGCTCAGACCAGTTGAGGAGCAGGAAATAATTGGCCAACTACTCACACAGTTGAATATGCAGATGGGCGTATTTGTGGTAGATGCCGGCGATAACTGGAAAACCTCTTTAACCACCGGAAAAAAAGAATTTAAAGATCGCTTTGCGGATGCGTGCAGGCGCTCTGTAGAAACCGCCAGACGCTGCAATGCTAAGTGGGTTACAGTGGTTCCCGGATTTTATGACCGAACTTTACCTTTGGGAATCCAAACAGCAAACGTAGTTGATGCGTTGAGAATTGGGGCCGAAATATTTGAACCCCATGGCCTGGTGATGGTTTTAGAACCCTTAAGCGATACGCCGGAACTATTCCTGAGATATTCTGACCAAACCCGGATGATCTGCAATGCGGTGAACAGCCCTTCGTGCAAACTGCTTTTTGATATCTACCACATGCAACGGAACGAAGGAAATATTATAAAAAATATGGATCTCTGCTGGGACGTAATCGAATACATTCAGATTGGTGATAACCCAGGCAGAAACGAACCCGGAACTGGCGAACTTCATTATCAGAACATCTTTAAACACATTTACAATAAAGGCTTTAAGGGAATATTAGGTATGGAGCACGGCAACTCGGCTAAAGGTAAAGCGGGCGAAGATTTGCTGATTAGCGCTTACAGGCATGCGGATAATTTTAAGATATAGGAGTTCAGCATTTAACCGTTTCGTTAGAAAACGTTAAAGTAAACCTCGATTTCTCCCCTAACTTCGATTTTACGGAGAGCGCTATGTGATGGTAATCTGCAATAGATTTAACAATTGAAAGACCCAGTCCGTAGCCAGACTTACCGGTATCAGTCGCTTTTCTAAACCGGTTAAAGATGAGCGGGAGATCTTCCTCAGAAATCCCGATTCCGGTATCTTCTATGCAGAGTTGATAAGGATGATTTACTTTCTTTACTTCGCTTACACGGATAATGCCATTCTCCTTATTGTATTTTATAGCGTTATTGATCAGGTTGTATAGCAGTTGAAAGATTAAATCGCGATTTATATGGTGTAAAACCGTTTCATCGCCCAATTGCAGTTTCAAACTAATCTGATGCTCTTCCATGCGGTGGCCAATCTCGTCCATCACGGCTTCAACCAGCTTGCGTACGCTCCAGCTTTCCGTACGGATAAACTGATCATTTTCTATTCTTGATATCAGAAGCAAAGATCTCACAATTTTTTTCAACCGGTTTAGCGTTCGCTGCATTTCGGTCATCCGATGCTGAAATTCCGGGTTTAATGCGGCATCATCTATTAGATTTTCTATTTTATGCTGTAAAATACTAATCGGGGTCATCAATTCATGAGATGCGTTTGCGGTAAACTCCCGTTCTTTCTCAAAAGTGTCATGAATCTGATCCATCAAAGTAATTAGCGAATGGTCAAGGTATTTAAAGTCTGAGGTAGTAGTTTGAACAGGTGGAATGTTATCCCGAAACGGGAACTTGCGGTTTAATAGTTTACTGCTGATAATACGCCCCAGAGGCTTCAGCAGAAACCGCGTAAAAACCAAATCTGCAACCAGCGTTATAATAATTAAAGCGATAAGCACAACCGAAGCAATGCGTTGCAGCGGCCTGTTATACTGGCTGATAGTGGATGTGGTTTTTCCAATTTCCAACAGATACCGGTTTCCTTGGTCGGTAAAAGTGTGTATCAGCACCCGGTAATTAAGTGTATCAGACTCTACAATTCGCTCCGTATTCTCTATGGTATCAATTTCCAATCTGTCGCTCGTTAGCTCAAGGGCGATATATTCTTCTTTTAGAAGCGTGTAACTTCCATAAGATTCCTCGTCCTGCAAATAAAAACCTACGCCGTTTTTGCCAATTACTTCCATAACTTTCTGCTGTTGCTGGCGCAAGTAGTTGTTTGTAAATTCTGAAGCGATGCGCTCAACCAGAAATGGCAGCGACAGCAAAAAAATCAACACCAGCGCTAATTTAGAAAGCGTTATAAAAAGGGTCAGCTTTGTAAATAGCTTCACAGTTGTTTGCTGATTTTATAACCCACCCCGCGTATGGTTTCAAGCCAGCAAACGGAAGCATATGCGTTTAGCTTTTTACGGATGTTTTTTATGTGAACGTCAATGTAATTAGAATCGCAGTCATCATCACTATAACTACCCCAGATGTGCTCGCTTAGCTGTGTGCGGGTTAAAACCCGGTTTTTATGCAGCAACATATAGCTGAGCAGATCAAACTGCTTTCTGGTAAGTTCTATTAACGATGTGCCATGTTGCACGGTGCGGTTTTGCAAATCAATAGCGAAATCACCTAACGCGATTGATTCATTTCTGATGTTAAATTTACGGCGCCCGATGGCCTGCATCCGCGATTGTAATTCCGGAAGGGAAAATGGCTTTGCCAGATAATCGTCTGCACCCAAATCCAGGCCTTTAATTCGATCTTCTATATTTCCGCGGGCGGTTAAAATAATGTAGGCCGCATCCGGATTCAGCTTTTTCGCTTGAGTTAGCAAGGCTAATCCATCAATATCGGGCAAACCCAGGTCGAGCAATATAAAGTCATAAACATTTATGTCCAGCATTTCCAGAGCCTTTTTGCCGGTGTGGGCGAGATCGCAGATATAAAACGCCTTCTTCAAAAATGCATTCACTTCATAAGCCAGCATTTTTTCATCTTCTACCAAAAGTACTTTCAAAGCCTTTAAAATTGATAGTACACACTCATGTTGAAAATAGATACGGGCTTGCCGGAAGAACCAGCTACGTTTTTACCCGCCAGGTTAGCTAAATAAGCCGCCTCTATGGTGTAGTTCGCTCTGGAATATGCCAGAGGCAAATTCAGCGTATAAGCAAGCAATCCGAAATCTGTTGTTTCAACCGTTGTTGTTTCCGGCTCCGGCGGCCGCCCAGGGAAAATTGGATCCAACAGTTTGCCACGGCGCTTTTGCTCTGTGGTATACGTTTGATAAAAACGCTGCGAACCGGCGATTAAACCCGCAGAAGGCTCAATACTTATCAGGTCGTTTTCATCAATCAAGCTGCCCAGGTTAATTAAAAAGGAATTAACGAGCGTAAGGAATACATCGCTCTGCGTGCCAAATGCATAGTCGGCGCTGATAGCTGTGGTAAACAGGTGTGAAATTGAAAAGCTGCCATTCACGTTATTTTCATTGGCAGCCTGCAACAGCGGCGCATCTTTTTGATAAAATGAACGTGTATAGCTAAAACTCCCTTCCGCTAATTTTGATAATTGATACGAGTAGCCGCCCGAAAGATCTACAGAAGAAACAGCGCCATTTTGATTTATCAGCTTTAAACCGCTGGCAGAGAAATAAATCCCGCTCTTAAAATTATAACCGGCGTATGTTAGTATATATGGAAGTTTTTCTGAAGTGGTTTGGCCAAAATAATTGGCGGTATTGCCATAAATGGCGGCCAAAACAAATGACGACTTAGCAGTAGAATCAATCTGCGCCTTAGCGGGCGCAGCTATCCCGCAAAATATTAGAAAAGAGTAAATAAATTTCATAGTTTTTGAAGTTAACCCCTCATTGATTTTCTAATCAGCCCAACAGGCTTTCTGATAATGGGCTTAATCTTTTTAACCGGGGTTTTGATCTTTATACGAGGTTTGACCGCAACAGGTTTAACCTGCGGTTTAGATTTCGGAACTTTCTTAATCTCCGGTTTTGCAACCACTTTATCCCTGGGTTTTTTATCTTCCGCAGGTTTACTGCCGGCCTTACCGGAGGTTTTTTTCGGAACAGTGTCCGGCGCTATTTCTACTCGTAGATCCGGGAACGGAACCTCTAAAACCAATGTGGGCGTTTTTGCAAATACAGCTTCCGGTATCAAAAAATGTGAACCGATAGTTACTAAAAAGACGAGGAGCGCATTATTTTTCATCAATTATGTTTAATACCGAACGGGGGTGTACCGGTTTTTTAAGTATGGAAATGATAAAAAGAAAGCTTGCCGCCTTAAGGCGACAAACTTCCTACATTACCTAAACAATAGCCGTTTACAAAACACCTAAGCCAAGGCCGGCTTTACCTTGAACTTTTGCTCCAACAACTGGGCGACGAACTTTAACATCTGCACCGGCTTTAACTCCGGTTTTTACTTTTGACTTGTTAGCTTTTTTATCCAGGCCTTTTTTAACGCGACCTTCTGATTTGATTTCGGCATTTATAAGCCCTTTATCAGTATCTTTCCTCTGGGCTTTAGCGTCTTCGCGGCGGGATTTTGCCTCAGCTTTTTTTTCAATTATACGTTCTTTAGCGGCTTCTGTTTCAGATCTTACTTCAGAAGATTTTTCTTCCTTTCTCACTTCGTTCTCAGATTTAACTCCGGCTATAAAGTCTTTCTGCTCCTGCTTGCGGGCATTCCGGGTGGCCTGGCGTTCTGCTTTCATCTGCCGGCGCTCTTCGGCGGTGGGGTTTTTTCGGTTTGCCGCTGCCTGAGATTTTGCAGATGCGGTAGAACTAACCTTTGTACCTCTGGTACCCGCTTCAGTTTCAGTTTTCGCGGTGCTGCTAACCGTTACTCCCTGCTTATTCTTATCTGTGGTTTGCGAAAATGCGGAAGCGCTTAATAAAAGTGCCGCGGCTAAAAAAATATTCGATTTCATGCTTTGTATAATTTTAGTTTAAATTTTATTTACTTGATGTTTACTGATACAAGTTTATACCGACAACATGAAGGGAAGATGAATTTTCAATTTTTTTTTCTCATTTGTTGATTAACTGACGTCGCTTAAAATGTACCAGGGTTTGATGTTCGGTAAATTGACTACCTTAAAGCCTATAAAACGTTCAACCTGAAAGTATCCAAAGTACGATGATCCTGCGCCTCTGTTTCATTTCTCTTGCTCTTTTTATATCTGCCGGTATGCGTGCTCAAACGGTAGTCAGCCTACAGGTAAACGGAACAATCAACCCGCTCACTTCCGCTTTTATACATGACGGTATAGAAAAGGCCCGGGCAGAAAAAGCCGAATGTCTTGTCATCCTGCTGAACACGCCCGGCGGATTACTAAAATCGACCCGGGTAATTGTAAGCGATATTTTAGCCTCGCCTGTGCCGGTTGTAGTATATGTTTCGCCGGAAGGCGCTCATGCAGGCTCGGCCGGTGTGTTTATAGCCCTGGCGGCCAATGTAGCAGCGATGGCACCCGGAACAAATATCGGAGCCGCCCACCCGGTTAACTTAGATGGAAAAACTGATAGCGTGATGAACGAAAAAGCCACAAATGACGCATCGGCTTTTATAAGAAGCATCGCCCAAAAGCGAAACAGAAATATTAAATGGGCCGAAGAAGCGGTGCGCAAAAGCGTTTCAATAACCGCCACAGAAGCACTTAGCCAGGGGGTAATTGACCGGATTGCCGTTTCAGAAAGGCAACTCTTGCAGGACATTCACGGTACAACTGTGAAAATTAGTTCGGGTAATAAAGTTTTAAATACCAAAAACGCCCGCGTATTGCGGATAGAGATGTCCACAGCCCAGAAGCTGCTCGATTTTATCAGCGACCCGAGCGTGGCTTATGTATTAATGCTGATCGGGGTTTATGGAATTCTGTTTGAACTGTACAGCCCCGGCACTATTTTTCCCGGCGTAGTCGGGGTGATTAGCTTGATACTTGCATTTTACGCATTGCATACACTACCTGTAAATTACGCTGGCCTGGCGCTGATCATTTTTGCCATTATTCTATTTCTGCTGGAGATTAAAGTGGTAAGTTACGGCCTGCTGGGAATAGGCGGCGCAATATCGCTGGTGCTGGGTTCATTGATGTTGTACAAAGAAAGTTCTTCGCTTGAGTTTGTCCGCGTCTCGGGTTCGGTAATCATCACAGTGGCTATTTTTACAACCCTCTTTTTCCTGGTCATCGTTTCTTTTGCACTACAGGCGCAAAAACTTAAACCAGTAACGGGTGCTGAAGGGATGATTGGCGAAATCGGTCAGACACTCAGCCCGCTATTGCCCTTAGGTAACGTGCAGGTGCACGGCGAAATCTGGAACGCCGAAGCTTCATCTGGTAAAATAGGAAAAGGAGAAAAGGTGCGGATAGTTTCTATTAAGAATCTCAAACTATTTGTAGAAAAAATTTCTGACTAATGTGCCGCTTCGCGGAAGCAAATAAACTATATTGGGTTTTAAACTTATAGCTATGCAGATCTCAGTCACTTTCATCATCTTAATTGTTCTGGCAATTATCTTTTTAACCAGCGCCATCCGCATACTGGATGAATATGAACGGGGCGTGGTTTTCCGGTTGGGCCGGGTGCTTGGCGGAGGTGCCAAAGGCCCGGGATTGATCTTGCTTATTCCGTTTATAGACCGGATGGTGAAGGTAAGTTTACGTACGGTAGTGATGGATGTGCCGCCGCAGGATGTAATTACCAGAGACAACGTATCTATAAAGGTGAATGCGGTAATTTACTTCAGGGTGATTGATCCGCAGAAGGCCATAATAGAAGTAGGAAACTTTCTGGCGGCCACTTCGCAATTCTCGCAAACAACTTTGCGTAGTGTATTGGGACAATCTGAGCTGGATGACTTGCTGTCGCAACGCGAAATGATCAATCAGAAATTACAGCATATTATTGATACCAACACCGAGCCCTGGGGCATCAAAGTTTCTACTGTAGAGGTTAAGCAAATTGACCTTCCGCAGGAAATGCAGCGGGCAATGGCCAAACAGGCCGAGGCAGAACGGGAACGCCGGTCTAAAGTAATTTCTGCAGAAGGCGAGTTCCAGGCTTCGCAGCGCCTGGCCGATGCCGCCAAAATATTGGCCGAGCAACCCAGCGCCCTCACCTTACGCTATCTGCAAACCTTACGAGAAATTGCAACCGAGAACAACTCAACAACAATTTTCCCGGTTCCAATAGATTTTATGAAGCCGTTTATGCAGAGCATAACCGAAAAAGCGGGAGAAAAACCTGAGGAGAAAAAGCCGGCCTAATTATCTTTGTTTTCTGATGGCGCACCGGCTTCTGGCCTGCCAGCCGGATATTGATGGTAAACGGTTTGCGATGGAAAGGCGAATTCGCCGCCGTTACGTGTTACAATTTCCATAATTCCATAATTAATTTCCTGCCGGATCTTCATGTACTCATTGTAGTCAACAATCTCAATAAAATAAAGTACCTGCAGGTTTAATGAAGAATCACCAAAGGAATCAAAGGTGGCCAGGGTATCATTGCTGGTCGCCTCGTGTTTGTTTACGTATTCCTCAATTTCTTTCGATATTTTAAGCATTGCCTGTGCCGGCGTATCATATTGCAGAGCCACGTTAAACTTCATTCTACGCAGGTTGCGCAGGCTAAGATTCTCCAACGGGGTGTCAACCATTTTTTTGTTGGGAATAATCACCATCGTTTTATCCAGGGTACGGAGTAAAGTACTGCGAAATCCTACTTTTTCAATCGTTCCCTCGTACTTATCTATCCGAACCAGATCGCCAACTACAAAAGGCCGGTCGGCGAAAATGGTAAAAGAACCTAAAAGATTTTGCAAGGTATCCTGTGCAGCCAAAGCGACTGCAATACCTCCGATACCTAAACCCGCCACAATGGTTGCTACGTTGAGATTAAAAACGGAGCCCATTACTACAAAAACCGCTATTATAATGGTGATAATTTTGCATAGCTCCTTAATAAAAGGAACCATCTGATCATCTGATCTGGATTCGGTTAAGGAAGCCCGGTAAATAAACACATGGCCGATAAAATCAATAATCCGCAGAAAAATCCAGAATCCTGAAAATATAAACAGGAACAAAAAGATCTTGTCTACAACATCTATAATGCGCACCTCAAAAACGGAGGTGATTTTATCCTCCAGCACTTTCCTGCTGAATATTACCTCGTCAAGCGGATAGCTAAGCTGGTTGATGGCGATGTAAACCACGAAAAACAAAATCAGCAGTTCTACCGGCCTGATTAGTAATGAAACAAATATCTGCGGATCTGTAGTGGAAGCAAAACGGCCAAAAAGCTTGAATAAAAGTTTACTCAACAGTCGGGAAAATACCCGCTTAAACAGTAAACCAAACACCAATATAACTGCGAAAAGCAGATAGCTTTTCAAACTGTTCCCTAAAAAAACCTGGTTTAACCCGGAGAAGTCCATACGCGTTATACTAATTGTTCTAAAGCAATTTCAAAAGCCGTTTTTGATATGCCCGTTTTGGCTACAGATTTTTGATAAATTTTTTCTATCGCTATCCTGATCACTTCAGACGCGTCGCTAAAAATGGCGGCATCACTTATTTCAATGTTCCGTTCCATCAGGTAGGCAAAGACCCGGGCCATACCACAGTTGGAAATAAAATCGGGAATAACCGCCAGATTCTCATCAGCATATTCCATAATGGGGCCAAAAAATATCGCCTTATCCGCAAACGGCACGTTTGCGCCCGAAGCAATGACCTCCAGCCCGGCATTAACCAGGCTCCTCACCTGTGCCTCAGATACCAAACGCGATGCCGCCGCCGGCACAAATATTTCTGCCGTAGTATTCCAAACTAACTCATTTGCACGTTCAAACGGAATCAGATCATCCGCTACCAACGTATTGCGATTTCTGTTTAAGAACAGGGTTTTTATCTCGTCAAAGCTAAATCCCCCGGTGTTTACCAGACCACCAACCCGATCAATAATAGCCACAACTTTGGCCCCCTGCTGCGACAGGTAAAAAGCGGCGGCGGCTCCCACGTTGCCCCAGCCCTGTATAATGGCCCGTTTACCAGATAAATCTCCTCCGAAAATCTCATAATAATGTTTTATGGATTCGGCCACGCCATAGCCTGTAATCATATCTGCTACCACGTATTTACGTTTTACATCCGGCGAGAAATTGGCATCTTCCAATACCTTAGAAACGCCATAACGCAATTGGCCAATCTGGTGGATGCGTTCATTTTCCCGGGCACGGTAATGGCCGTTTATTACTCCTTCCTGCGGATGCCAGAGGCCGTAGTTCTCAGTAATGGGTATTACTTCGTGAATTTCGTCTACATTCAGATCGCCGCCGGTACCGTAGTAGCTCTTTAACAAGGGCATTACTGCTTTATACCAACGATCCAGCACCCCTTTTTTTCGCGGATCAGCCGGATCAAAATTAATTCCGGACTTAGCGCCGCCAATTGGAGGGCCCGAAACCGTAAATTTAACTTCCATGGTTTTAGCCAGCGATTCTACCTCGCGTTTATCCAGGCCTTTACGCATCCGGGTTCCGCCACCGGCGGCGCCGCCCCGCAGCGAATTGATTACTACCCATCCTTCGGCCTCGGTTTCGGTATCTTTCCATTCAAAAACAATTTCTGGTCTTTTCTCTTCAAAACGTTTTAAAAGTTCTTTCATTTGAGTGCTGGATAATAAGCTGGATGCTGGCTTCTATTTCTCGTTGGGGCGTGCCCCTGCGGGTCGGGCTTTCCGCTGCAAGTCCTCGCCCCGATGAAGGATCGGGACTGTGGGCTTTCCGCTGCAATCCCTCACGCAACCGTAAAAAATGATATTGGTAAAAAACAAAAAAACCTCCCGGAAAATATCAGGGAGGTTAAATAAGTATGAATAAAATTATACTCTTCTGGTTTTAATACGGGCAGCTTTACCAGTAAGTTCACGCAGGTAAAACAATTTTGCCCGGCGCACTTTACCGTAGCTGTTTATATCAACCTTATCAATGTTAGGCGAGTTTACAGGGAAAATCCGCTCAACACCAATACCGTTAGACATTTTGCGAACAGTAAACGTTTCGTTTACGCCGGCACTGTTACGCTGGATAACAACTCCCTGATAAATTTGAATACGCTCCTTGTTTCCTTCGCGAATTTTATAGTGAACACTTACGGTATCTCCGGCCTTGAATGCAGGAACTGTCTTTTTAGCAACCGCCTGCTCTTCTACAAATTTTACTAAATCCATGATTTTAAGCTCTTAATGCGATTTTTAGACCCTAAAAATCGGATTGCAATATTAGAGAATATTTTTGGATTAAAAAAGGTTGATTTTAAAATTTCCATCAATACAGCTTCCACATACTGCCGGCTAAACAGCGGCAATTTCGGAAGTATTCAAGCCTAAACGCCGTAGGTTTGTTCGGGATAAATCACCACAAAAGAGCTTTCCGAAAAATGTCGCCCCAGTTGTTTGGGGATTTGATCTAAGGCGGAGGTATACGAAATGGAGCCTTCGCGGGCACTTATGAGCACCATCAGGTCGTCTGTCTCCACTTCCTGAGAGAAATCACTAAACGTATCCCAATTAGTGAAAATCGCGTAAGCGGCATCTACTTCTGTTTTAGATTCAGCAAGCGTTTGCTTCAGGTGTTTAAGCGTTAGCGGATTCCCATAAAAACACAGCTTGGCGGCGGTTTGCTTGGAAAGCGTTTTCAAAGTGTTAATCCAATGCGGAAACCCGCTTTCGTATTCGGCATTTGGCGGGATGACCGTAATAACGCGGGTCATACTATTTAGAGGCTGCACCAGGTTGGTTACCAATATCATTTTATCTGAGCGCTCTAATAAGTTATCAAGCACACTGCCAAATATCCATTGCTGTGCCGTATGCCTGGCATTCCAACCAATAATTACCTGCGTTATTTGCAGTTCTTTAATTGCCCGGATAATGCCACTGGCAATATTCATATCAACGCGGGTTACGGCAGACACGCCTCTATCAGAAGCGGCAACGTGCTTGGTGGCCTGAGCCAGCATTTTAGTGCTTGCAACCATCCGGTGTTTTGAATCTTCGTTATCGGGAACCACCACCAGCGGGTAAATGGGTTCGGTTGATTTGGGATTCTTGAGCAGGATTGAAAAGTCTATCAGTTTTTCTATACTCTCCGGGTTGGAAACCGGAACTAAAATCCGCTCTGCAATATCCTGCAGTTCAGGGGTGCTGTCTAATTCAACAATGGCTTGCTTCCGGCCGGCCTGTTCAACAATCAGGGTACTAATAAGGCAGGTTACCAAAATCATAATAATGGTTCCGTTCAAAATATTCTCACTCAGCAGTCCCAGTTCAAAGCCGATGATGACCGATGCGAGGGCGGCGGCGGCACGGGCGTTGGTTAAGCCAAATATGAGGTTACGCTCAATTGCCGAAAAACGAAAAATCTTTTGCGTTAGCCAGGCTGCTATCCACTTGCTGGAGGTTGCAACAACAATCATCACAGAAGCAATAATTAATGCTGCCGTGCCTGTAAACAGGATGGAGAGATTTACCAGCATCCCAACGCTGATGAGAAAGAAGGGGATAAAAATGGCGTTGCCCACAAATTCAATACGGTTCATCAGCGCCGAATTATGGGGGATCATCCGGTTTAAAGCCAATCCCGCAAGGAAAGCACCAATTACCGGCTCAATGCCGGCCAGGTGCGACAGAAATCCGGCGAGGAAAACAAGTGCAAGCACAAAAATGTATTGCGATACACCTTCGCTTTCAAAATTTTTGAAAAACCAGCGGGCGATTTTGGGGTATCCCCAAAAGATCACAAAACAAAAAGCAGCGAGCGATAATGCAAACTGAATGGCGAAGGCATAGCCTAGTTTACCATGCGCATAATTAACAATAACCGCCAAAATTAACAGTGCCGCGGTATCAGCAATTATGGTACCTCCCACTGTGGTACTTACCGACCGACTGTTGGTAATTCCCAGTCGACTGATACTTGGATAGGCCAATAAAGTGTGCGACGAAATTACACTGGCAAAAAGGAGCGACGACACCCAGTTTAGGTCCAAAAACATCAACCCAACCCAGACAGACATGGCGGCGGGAATTGAAAACGTGATGAATCCATGGATCATTGTCCGGTTTTTATTGCGGATAAAATCATTCATGTCTATTTCCAGTCCGGCGATGAACATGATATAGAGCAGTCCGACCGTTCCAAAAAGGATCATACTCTGGTCGCGAAGCAGAATATTAAACCCGTTGGGGCCTATTATAACGCCAGCCACAATCAGCACAATAAGATTCGGGATTTTATACCGTCTGAAAATGATGGGCGACAGTAAAATAATAAACAGCACCAGCGAAAAAATCAGAACCGGGTCTGTGATTGGAAAATATGAACTAAGATCTAAAGCCAAAGCAATACGAATTTCTCCGAAGATAGAAAATCAAGGTTAATTGATTACATCTATGAACGCTTTTATGTTTTAGCCTGAACCTGATTAGTAAAATCAATAAAATGTACTGCTTTCGCCTCACCCTATGTGCGTACCAGCTTTTTGTCGGTCATAACGTCCCTCTCCGGTCGGAGAGGGAGCGCAAAGACCCTGCTGTTAACAGCACCTTTTACAGGGAGATCCTTCAATTTTCAGTTTATTTTAACAAATCAGGCCGCCGTTGTTGTGTACGTTCCAAGGCTTGGTCGTGCCGCCATTCGGCAATCTTCGCTTCATGCCCGCTCAATAAAACATCGGGCACTTTGTGCCCCTGCCAATCAGCCGGACGGGTGTAAACCGGTGCATCCAATAGCTCACCCTGAAAGGAATCAGAAAGGGCAGAAGTTTCGTCATTTAACACTCCGGGCAAAAGACGAACAATGGCATCAACCAAAACCGCCGCAGGAAGTTCACCGCCGGAAAGAACATAATCGCCAATGGAGATTTCGCGGGTTACAAACAAATCGCGAATGCGTTGATCAATTCCTTTGTAATGGCCGCAAAGCAGAATAATATTTTTTTTGGAGGAAAGCTCGTTGGCGATGGTCTGTTTTAACATTTCGCCGTCGGGTGTTAAAAAGATCACCTCGTCATATTCCCGTTCCGCTTTCAGTTTTTCAATACAATTAGCGAACGGCTGAATACCCATCACCATGCCGCTGCCACCG
>JBGTBV010000193.1:0-1672 GCA_041749185.1 Daejeonella sp.
GAAAGGGATAATTTTTTCGGTAAATGCTTCATGATCTACGTTTCTATAACCTTAATTGTCAGGGGACTGAATTGAATTAAATTCTCCTTTTCGGGATGCTGGTTATTTTGCTCAGACGTGTTATTGAAGAGAGCGGCATACTTTTTATTTCGCCTCAGGCAGGGTAAAAAGATAAACAGGACAGCGAAGACCGTCCGATATTTCCATCGGGATTAAAACGCCCAA
The DNA here is from genome assembly GCA_041749185.1 of Daejeonella sp. Classification (GTDB taxonomy): domain Bacteria; phylum Bacteroidota; class Bacteroidia; order Sphingobacteriales; family Sphingobacteriaceae; genus Daejeonella. Next base: position 226 of record JBGTBV010000193.1, read on the forward strand.
ATTTCCAACCTTCACCAATGATTTAATAATTGAGACAGGGATTGCAGATTTTAGGGATGCACAATTGCCCAGCCCTGATACTGCCTGATAATTATTTCGCCATTGGCACTGGGCACATAGCTTATAAAATCAAACAACGTATTTTTATCAATACGGCGTTCTCTAACGGTGTTTTCACATTGGGCTAACAAAACGCCTTTGGCCTGCAGATCTTTCAAGGTTTGTTCAAAAGGTCCCGCTTTATCGTACACTTTTATCCCATCGCCAAAAACGATTAATTCTATTTCAAGTTTGCCTTTTAAACGCGGATCTTCCAGGGCGTTCTTTATGTTTCGAAGCGTGCCGGTCATCTTCTTTTCGTCGCCGCTGTTTAAAATATAAAGCGCCTTGTAGTTCTTTAAGGTGGCTTTCGCACCGGTAAATTCGGGTTGCTTAGTCTGACCAAAGCTTGTCGCCGCGGCTAAAGTGAGAAGTATACAGAGAATTATTGTTGTTTTTAAATTGGTCATCTGGCTATTTGTTATTTGCAGTTTTAAATATATTATAAATTGGATTCCATTACCGCTCTCAGGCAACCCGGATAATTTTTAATCATTTTCACCTATTTCAACAGGAGAAATTTTCATATTGGTTGCCGAGAGGAGCGGCATTTCGGTCGAAATTACTTGATCTGAAAAGAATAAACTATCCTTTAGTAAAGGTTTATTGTTAAATATAGTTTTACGCAAGCGCAGTTACCGCCCGGCTTTTATTGCTAAAGATGTATAAATTGCGCTTTTCCTAACGAGATGCTATGGCTGATTCATTAAAAATCCCGAATTATATCCACAAATATTTCAGTCATTTTGAGCCTGGCTTAAAAGAAAAGCTAATCGAAAATTGCAGTATCAAACAGTTCGCAGGAGGCGACATGATGATGCAAACGGGCCAGTATTTCCGTTCAACACTCATCATTGTAGAAGGACGTGTTAAATTATATCGGCAGGGCGATGAAGGCAGTGAGTTTTTTATGTATTACATAGAACCCGGCGGTGCGTGCGCCCTGTCTATGATTTGCGCCGCAAAACAGGAAACCAGCGAAATAACGGCCAAGGCGGTGGAAGATACGGTAGCCCTGCTCATCCCGATTGAATTAATGGACGAGCTGATGCGTGATTATAAAACCTGGTATTATTTTGTGATTGATACGTATCGTAAGCGTTATGAAGAACTTTTAGTGATGATTGATAATATCGCTTTTAAAGCGATGGATGAGCGGCTGGAGTTTTATCTGAAGAAGCAATACGAAGTGCTCAAAACCGATCAGCTTCATTTCACACATCAGGAAATTGCCAATGATCTTTCCACGTCAAGGGAAGTTATATCACGTTTATTAAAGAAAATGGAGCAGCAGGGCAAAATAGAGCTTCAGCGGAACTTTATTAAATGGCTGCAGTAACTAACCAAT
>JBGTBV010000194.1:0-12698 GCA_041749185.1 Daejeonella sp.
CCCTTCTAACTTATTGATTTAGAAGGGTTTATAAAGTAAATAAGTGGAGTCGGAGGGATTCGAACCCTCGTCCAAACATGGGACCCAATACGCTTTCTACATGCTTAGCTACTATTTAATTGTAGGGAAGGGGAAGGTCAGTTGCTCACCTGTACCGTCTTCCGTAGGTGTTTTGTCTCGTCGGGTTATTACGCCATTAAACCCTGACCAGTTCTGTTGTTCGATGCCCCGGATGCTAAGCTACAGAACCGAGCTTAGCGGGACAAAAGCTTACTTAATTCTAAATTAAGCAGCTAAGGCGTAGTTATTTTCGCCAACTGTGGTTTGAAAGTTCAGATTATAGCGCTAATACTTACAATGCGCTGCATGCTTACATATCTATCTCCACCCTGTCAATTCCGGTCGGCCCCGGTCTTGTAAACCTGAAGCAGCAGTAGCTGATTACAGTTTTTCAAACTTACATCTTAATTCTTAATTCTTAATTCCTAATTCTCAAGTTTTACCCTGCCGGGATAAACCTGAAGTGCATGCTCCAAACACTGCATTGCTATTTTAAGATCTTCTGTATTTAGCACATAAGCCAGCCGCACTTCGTTTTTCCCGGCTTCGGCGGTGCTGTAGAAACCCGTTGCCGGCGCCATCATCACGGTTTGATTCTGATAGTCAAACTCTTCAAGCATCCACTGGCAAAACTTATCGGCATCGTCTATCGGGAATCTGGCAACCACGTAAAATGCGCCGCCGGGGTTGGGGCAAAATACGCCAGCCATTTTATTAAGCGCATTTACCAGAATATCCCGTCGGCTGGTATACTCGCGGTTTACCGATTCAAAATAAGAATCCGGCGTGTTTACGGCTGCGGCTCCGGCAATCTGGGCAACCATTCCGGGACTCAAACGAGCCTGCGCAAACTTTAGGCAAGCCGCCATAACTGCTTTGTTTTTAGTAATGAGGCAGCCCAAACGGGCGCCGCATGCGCTGTAACGCTTTGATACCGTATCCATCACCACCACATGTTCTTCAAGCCCGGTAAGATGCATGGGAGAGATGAACTCACGACCATCATAACAAAACTCGCGGTAAGCCTCGTCTGAAAATAAAAACAGATCGTATTTTAAACAAAGAGTCTTTAATTCAATAAGTTCTTCCTGAGAATATAAGTAGCCTGTTGGGTTATTCGGGTTACAGATAATTATCGCCTTCGTTTTTTTGGTGATCAGCTTTTCAAACTCGCTTATCGGCGGAAGCGCAAATCCGTTTTCAATGTGAGATAAAATTGGTTTTACAACCAGATCGCTCATGCAGGCAAAACCGTTGTAATTGGCGTAAAACGGTTCGGGAATAATAATCTCATCGCCCGGATCAAGGCAGGCGCCCATTGCGATGGTAATGGCTTCAGACCCACCATTGGTGACCAAAATACTATCGCTACTAATTGTATAATTCAGTTTGTTATAATATTCGGCCAGCTTGCTCCGGTAAGTTAACGTGCCCTCAGATGCGGTGTAGGCCCAAACTTTAAAGTCAATATTTTTTATCGCGTTAAGCATTACTTCCGGCGTTTCTATATCCGGCTGGCCGATGTTAAGGTGAAACACTTTTTTACCTTTGCTTTTAGCTGCTTCGGCAAAAGGGGTTAACTTGCGAATGGGCGAAGCCGGCATCTCCCGACCTTTATTTGATATTTTTGGCATAGCTGCAAAAATAAAAAACCTCGCCAAATACTGGCGAGGCTTTTCAATTAGTTTTTTCAGTTAATTGGCTGCGGTTACTTCACCTTTAATGTATAAAAGTTTGTTTGGCGTGCGGGAATTAGACTTAATCGTTACCGCTTTCGCGAAAGAAGGATGCACACTTGCAGCGTTAAATGTTACCGTAATTACGCCAGACTGGCCTTTTAAAACCGGCGTTTTGGTGTATTCAGGAACTGTACATCCGCAGGAAGAAGCAACATCTGAAATTATTAGCGGTTCTTCGCCGGTATTTTTAAATTTAAATTCATAAGTTACAGGCTTACCTTGCGGGATTTTACCGAAATCATGGGTTTCTTTTTCAAATTTAAACTCAGGCTTGTTATCGGTTTGCATGGCAGTAAAACTGATAAAGCCGATAATTACTGCGCATAAGGCTAATAGTTTTTTCATCTTTTTTGTGTTTGTACAAATATAATTATAATAACTTATTCAAAAAGCATTCCAATATCCCATTTTACGGTCGGCGGCAGCTTTTGTTTCTCCCGATTGAAACCAAACCCGTTATTGTACTGCCCGAGTTTTTTTGATGGCAGGTTTTGTTAATTTTGACCAACTGGAAAATAATATGAATATAACAAAATCCACAGAATCCGACACAGTAAATGCGGCCGAACTAAGTTTTAACGATTTTAAAAGCATTATTTTAAGAGACTATAAACTTGCTTTTGAGAGCCGGCAGGCGAGCTTGTTAGGTCGAAAGGAAGTTCTTACGGGAAAAGCCAAATTCGGCATATTCGGCGGCGGGAAGGAAGTAGCCCAGTTGGCCATGGCCAAGGTTTTCAAAAACGGCGACTGGCGTTCGGGTTACTACCGCGATCAAACATTCATGTTTGCTGCCGGGATGTTAACGATCCCGGAATTTTTTGCCCAGCTTTATGCGCATCCGGATGTAGAAGCAGAGCCTTCATCAGCCGGAAGGCAAATGAACGGCCATTATGCCAGTCGCAGCATTAACCCCGACGGGAGCTGGAAAAACCTCACCGAGATAAAAAATAGCTCAGCCGATATCTCGCCTACAGGCGGCCAAATGGCCCGGCTGGTAGGATTAGGTCTGGCTTCTAAATTGTACCGTAACAATCCAGAGCTCGGTTATCTGACGGATTTTTCTGTTAACGGAAATGAAGTTGCCTTTGGCACCATCGGTAACGCATCCACGTCAGAAGGCGTGTTTTTTGAGGCCATAAACGCCGCAGGTGTTTTGCAGATCCCTATGGCGGTTTCGGTTTGGGATGATGCATACGGCATATCGGTACCCGCCGAATATCAAACCACCAAGCAGGATATTTCTGAGATTTTAAAAGGTTTCCAAAGTGACGAAAAAGGGAAGGGTTACGAAATTTTTAAAGTGCGGGGTTGGGATTACCCGGGCCTTTGCGAAACCTACGAACGGGCCATTCAGATTTGTCGCGAAAAGCATATTCCGGTACTCATCCATGTTGTGGAGATGACGCAGCCGCAGGGCCATTCAACGTCCGGATCGCATGAGCGTTATAAAGATAAAGCACGGCTTGACTGGGAGAAAGAACACGACTGCCTGGCGCAGATGCGTACCTGGATGCTAAAATCTGCCATCGCTACAGACGAAGAATTGGATGAAATAGAAACCGCTGCCATCGCGTACGTTAAGGAATGCCAAAAAAATGCCTGGTCAGATTTTAATGCCTCCATTCAAAGCGAAGCAGACGAAGCTGTACAACTTTTGCAAAATTTTGAAATTGCCGGCATCAGGCAGCTGGCCGCAGAACTGAAGGCAACCAACGGGCCATCGCGAAAAGATGTCATCAGCAGTGTTCGGAAAGCATTCAGGCTGCTTGGCCGTGAAAACTCTGATGCCAAGGCGGAGTTGTTGCGCTGGTATAGAAATGCTCAGGCTTCGAATGCCGAAAAATTCAACTCTTTTTTATTTACAGACTCGGCCGAGTCGCCGGCCAGAGTGGAAGAAACCGGATTGTTGTTTGATGAAAACGCCCGCTCTATAGATGGACGGGAGGTGCTGAACGCCTGTTTTGACGCCAACTTTAGCCGTGATCCGCGAATTGTGGCTTTCGGCGAAGATGTGGGCCATATTGGCGATGTAAACCAGGGATTTGCCGGTTTGCAGGAAAAATTCGGCACCATGCGCATTACTGATACCGGTATCCGCGAGATGACCATTGTTGGGCAGGGCATTGGCCTGGCCATGCGTGGGTTAAAGCCGATTGCCGAAATTCAATACCTTGACTATTTGTTATTTGCACTTAATATTCTCAGTGATGATCTGGCTACCTTAAGCTACCGTACCAAAGCAGGCCAGAAAGCACCGCTCATTATCCGTACCCGGGGCCATCGTCTGGAGGGTATCTGGCACTCAGGCTCGCCAATTGGAATGATTGTTCATTCGCTGCGGGGCATGCACGTTTGCGTACCGCGTAATATGACCCAGGCGGCCGGAATGTACAATACACTCCTCCGGGGCGACGAACCTGCGCTGGTAATAGAATGCCTGAACGGATATCGGCTTAAAGAAAAATTGCCCTTAAATGTGGGTGAATTTACGATCGCATTGGGCAAAGCCGAAGTGCTTAAGCAGGGAACCGATTTAACCATTGTATCATACGGGTCTACGCTGCGCATTGTTCAGGAGGCAGCCGAAGAACTGGAGAAGATGGGAATCTCGGTAGAAATTATTGATCCGCAAACGTTACTACCTTTTGATAACGAAAAACTATGCGCCCAATCTTTAGAAAAAACCAATAAGCTTTTAATAATTGATGAGGATGTTCCCGGCGGAGCCTCGGGATATATTTTGCAACAAGTTTTAGAACAGCAGAACGGATATTTTAGTTTAGACGGTCAGCCGAGAACGCTTACTGCCAAAGCTCACCGAACTCCCTATGGCTCAGACGGCGACTATTTTACCAAACCCTCTGCAGATGATGTGATCGAAACGGTTTACGCCATGATGAATGAGCACAATCCGGATCAGTACCCTTCAATCTATTAAAAAAAATCCTGCCGGCTATTATCCCGGCAGGAAATAATAATGTTAAAATTCGATCTGTCCGCGTATTTCTCCTCCGGGATTAATTGGAGTATGTAAATTAAAATAATACTGACCGGCAAGAAGGCCAGCTTCGTCAATGGCTACTCCATCAACCCTTACCCAATTTGTGAAAGAACCCTTGGTTACTTTCGGAATTTGCTCTGTGAAGCCGTGTACTACCGGTGCGTTTACACCTCTTGCTGCTTCGCCATGAATGTGGGCGCCTACCGGAGCAGCCGATAGCGTATGCCAGGTTATCGTGTAAACCAAAATCTTTGCTGTTTTATTATAAGTCGCTTCTAAAGTTCCGCAGGCCGGTCCGGTTTTTACAGGTACTTCCTGTTTGCCTTCAAGCAACAATCCTTTTTTTGTACTTAACAGATCGGGCTTTTCAAATTCAATCTGGCCTCTTATCTCGCCACCCGGATAAGCAGCAGTATGAATATTCAGGTAATACAAGCCGCCAAGCAGATCTTTTTCTGAAATGGCCACTTCATCAACCAAAACAGAATTGGTAAAAGTTCCTTCGGTTGCCTTGGGGATTAGCGCAGTAAAATTATGCTTAACCGAAGCATTTACGCCGCGGGGCGCATCGCCATGAATATGCGAGCCCACCGGAACACCAGTTAGCGAATGCCAGGTAATGGTGTACGTAAGCATCTTGGTAGTTCTGTTGTAAGATACATCCATCGTACCACAGGCTTTGCCTTTTACGGCTGGTACTTCCTGACTTCCCTCCAAGAGCAGACCCTTTTTACTGATAATCTCATCTTCGGCAAGCGTTGCCTTGTCGCTTTCCTTCTCGCAGGCGGTTAGCAGACAGGAGATGATCGCTGTCGCGGTGATAATTTTGTTGAGAGGTTTCATAGTTTTTATTTTAGGGTTAAGAGTTTGCGGAGGGTGGTGCCCGGATTGAGAGTTACATGATCGGAAATTTAGGTTAGAAAAGAAACGGCTGATTAACTGATGAGCTCCCTTAAATTTATGCAATCTTTTCTGCGAATTTTATGGTCGGCCTAATTTTAAATACGGCCCGTTGCGTTTTCAGGTTGCCCATTCCATCAACGATATTCAATTTGCCCGAGCCTCCCGACAGGCAATGCTCAGTGGCGCCCCCCGGGTTTATAAACTTTTGTCGCCGGAACTCTGCAAGATGAACCTGAAACGAACGCCCGGTAATTTGGAAGCGTTTTTTCTAAAAAAATCGAGTTCGACTAATTTCGGTTTGTTGAACTCAATATTTGAAAAGCTAAACCCGCTCATTGTCCCTCAGCCCGTTTAAATTACGCAGGTTGCTGCTACTATTTGCAGTTGTTCTATCGATGGAATTCTAATGGATATCTAATGCTAAGGTGATTTCAAATCGGTTTTATAGAACATTGAAGCTGAGCATACACGATTGCGATGGTTTCTACCCCTATTCATTTCCTTGATTAAAATCCCCGGGGTTATAACCTCTTTTGTTGCTGGAAGCGAATTATAATTCAATTCTATTTTCGTTAAGCTCCGGCAGGAGCATCCTGTTTAGAGCAACCGGCAGTAAATTTAATTTCGCTTTGGCGGATGTTTAAAATCCGGCTTTGATCCCTATCCCCAACTTAACCACGTCGCCCAGCGAAAGATACTCACTGTTTTTTCTATAGATCAAACTAACCAGATAAAGGTCGCTTGCGTTAAATTCGGAATAAAGGGTTATAAACTTAATTTTTTTACCGGTATAGAACCGAATCTCGTTACTTACCGATGCGTGCAACCTGATTGCGGTAGACCAATGATAATAATCTTTGCCGTACTGGTCTCTGTCAAACCGAATGTCAAACTGTTCTCCCAGATGGTAACTGGCAAACAACCCCGGGTTGAAAGGGAAAATTTCGAGTTTTTCCGCTGCCGTGATTTTAAAAGGACGATAAGCAAATTTGCCAGTTAAAATATGGAGCAGGCCGCCTTTTGATTCGGGCACCAGCCCGGCCTGAAATTCAAAACTGCCGCGTTTGTTTTTGAAGAGTTCATAGCCGGCACCCAAACTTCCATATCCGATGCTTCCGGCGTACTGCCCGATGGCATAATCAGGGATTAGCGGCGAGCGCTGCTGCGATTTAGCGCTTTCCATCAGCATCAGCGAAAGCGACAGTATGACGAGTGAAGATTTAGTAAGAAATGCTCTCATAGCTTAATATGCCGTTTACAATCTCGAACAATAAAAATTGCCTTTTGCCGATTGAGTTGGTGGTAAAATACGGGATTCGGTCTCTGGTTGGGTACACCAAATCTTCTTTATGATCGTGAGCGAAAAGGGCGGCAAGTGTATTGGGCGAGGAGTTTACCTGAGTTATATAATCGGATTTTAGCGCCTCGTCAAAATCATTTGAAAATGGCGGCACATGGGCAACTGTGATATAGGCGTTTACCCCGGCTGATGGGGCAAGTTCTGCGCTAAGCCAGTTTAGGTCGGGCACCTTTCCGTCAAAATTGTATTCTCTGGAATTTGTGTTATGGCATACAAACTTGGTTCCGCCGTAAATGAATGAAAAGTTAAGCGGACCGAACATGCGCTTGTAAACTTTTTCTCCGTTTGCCACCAGGTCATGGTTGCCAATAACGCCGATGTAGGGCGCATCAAGCAAAGAAAAAATTTCGTTGATCCATTCCATTTCGCCCAGCAGTCCGAAATCAGAAATATCGCCGGCCAGCAACACAAAATCTACTCCGGGTATGGCATTCACCACATCAACCAAATCTCTTGAGGGCTCGTATTGCAGTTGCGAATCACCGGTCAATACAAATCTTATGGTGTCGTCAATAGCGTTCTGATTTAGCCGGGCCAGGTTTTTTTTATTAAGCTGCTGCGGAGAATTCCGGTCAAAAACCTGGTTCGGACTATATTCAACCAGGTCGCAGGCGCTAACAAACAATACAGAAAAAAGTAGATAGATGATAAGTTTCACAGTCATAAAATATGCGTTTGCGAAATTTGTTTGAATTTCTGACCACTGTGTTTAAACACTTACATTTCAATGAAGAATCAGCACAAACACTTTAAATAGCGTTTTGATTGATGATGTGCTGTGAAGTATATTTACCGAACAAAATTTTACACAGCCGGGAACTTTAGCCGCCCTAAATCGTATCATCAACATCAATATGTCTGTTTTGATCCGAATCAAACCATTTCCGACAATCGTTTTTGTGTTACTGCTTTATGCGGCGGATTGCGCTTCGCAAACCTGCAAGGGCAGTCTGGGAGATCCGGTGGTGAACATCACGTTCGGCACAGGTGCGGCACAGCCCCTCCCTGCGGGCGTTACATCCTACAACTATTCAACCGCAGCCTGTCCGGACGACGGTTTTTATACCATCGCTTCTCAAACCAACAACTGTTTTGGCGATACCTGGCATACGGTTCCGCAAGATCATACCGCGGGCGATGAGCAGGGAAACATGATGCTCATCAACGCGTCTTTAGAACCCGGAGATTTTTACAGGCAACGGGTTACCGGCCTTTGCGGCGGCACCACATACGAATTTGCTTCGTGGATATTGAATGTTCTGAAAACCAGTGCCTGTAACGCGAACGGGAATGATCCTAACATTACCTTTACCATTGAGAATGCCAGCGGAACGCTCATCAACTCCTACACAACCGGAAATATTACCGAGAGCACAAACCCGCAATGGCAGCAGTTCGGTTTCTTTTTTACCACACCGGTGGGCGTTAACGAAGTGGTTATCCGGATGACCAACAACTCGGTAGGGGGTTGCGGCAATGACCTGGCGTTGGATGATATCACTTTTCGGGCATGCGGACCAACTATTATGGCCAGCAGCACCACCTCATTCAGTAATAATAAACTGTGTGAAGGCGAACGGGGAAGGGTTGATTTAAACGCTACGGTTTCTAACCAGTTTGTCAGCCCGGCCTATCAATGGCAAACAGACCGGAATGACGGGCGGGGATGGCGGGATATTACCGGGGCAAACCGGCTAAGCTTCACGGTAAATATCGCTCTTGTAAAGAGCCCCGGCTACCAATACAGGCTGGCAGTGGCCGAGAATAGCAACATAGGCTTAGCCAATTGCCGGGTGTATTCAGAAGTATTATACGTCAGGGTTGCCGAAAATCCGACTGCCGACGCAGGCCCAGACCTGGTAATTGTGGAAGGAAAGCCGATCCGGCTAAACGGCCAGGCCGGCGGGGAGAGTGTCCGGTTTTTTTGGACGCCCGCTACCGGTCTTGATGATCCGAACAGCCTTACTCCTCTGGCAAACCCGACGCAAGATATTACTTATACCCTCAATGTAATTTCAGACGAAGGCTGTAACAATAGCGCCGAAGATCAGGTGTTTGTGCGGGTTTTAAAAAAACTGATTGTGCCGAACACATTTACCCCGAACGGCGATCAGATAAATGACGTGTGGAACATTGGCGGAATTACCAGTTACCCGACGCGACACGTCAAAATTTTTAACAGGTATGGCCAGCTTGTGTTTCAACGGGAAGCATATCAGCAGGATTGGGCCGGAACTTATAAAGGCAATCCGCTGCCGGCAGGGGTTTATTATTATATTATTGATCTGGGTTTCGAAGGGCAGATTATTAAGGGTGCTGTCGCGATAATCCGCTGAAGACACCCCGGCTTAGGGAAGCTTTACTTCCCGCGGTCCCGACTTTAAAACTACGTGGCAGGCATCGGCACTGATCACAAATTTCTGGCTCAGCACGGTTTTGCCCTCAACGGTTCCGGTAAAAAGCACCTCTACATTTTTAAAAGCTAGTTGCTCCCTAAAACTATCGTTGGTAATGGGATACATTCCGATTTGCTGCATCACATCTAAATCTGCGGGATCAAATTTAACGGTCAGGTCTTTTTGGTCTGAGAGTCGGGTAACTTTGAAACTCTCCAACACCGCCGGGTCATCCTGCGAATTTTTAACCTCTAAACCAATGCTCACAAATTGTGCAGTGCAAATTTGTGTTTGCTCCTCTTTATCTTTGCAGGTTGCGCTACCCAACAAAATCCAGAGAAACAATAACAAGATACTTTTCATGCCGTTGAATTTTAATTGAAACCCAAATTTACCGAATAAGCTGAAACTTTTTCGTTGTCGAAATTAATGATCGGCAACCTGAAATACGCCGGTTAAATCCCGGGCTATTTCGAAATCTATTGCTTATAAATAGCTCAGTTCACAATCTTTCAAAAGTAAAACCTTTTTCCCGCAGTAATCGCAAAGCCAAAGGCAATGCATACTGCAATCTTCCAAAGGCTTTTAAACTATCGTGATAAACCACAATGGAACCGTTTCGGGTGTGGTCCATCACATTCTTTAAACATTGTTGCGGGCTAATTTTCGGATCAAAATCGCCGCTTAAAACATCCCACATAATAATTGAGTATTGAGTATTGAGTATTGAGTACTGAGATTTTCTAGCCCTGCCGTACGGCGGCCTGAGCAGATCGGACTTTACCAATTTGGCGCATTGGGAAATGTTCTCCAGGTAAATCTGATCATCGGTATCCCAGCCTTTTAAATGGTTATAGGTATGATTTCCAACCGAATGGCCCTCTGCCAGTATCTGTTGGTAAATTTCTGGATGCCGGGCAACATTATCGCCAATGCAAAAAAAGGTTGCCTTTGCGTTAAAGGCTTTTAAGGTATTTAGCACAAAGGGTGTAACAACGGGTATCGGTCCATCGTCAAAGGTTAAAAAAATGGATTTCTCTTTCCGGCTTTTATGCCATGTTAGAGCCGGATAAATCCATTGAAGCCAAAAGGGAGATTTTGCCAGATACACGCCGTTAAATTTACGGCTAAGATAAACGGACTTGTTTAATTAAGGCAGCTTCTCAATATCAAATTAAAAAAAGGAAAGAGTTTAAATATATGAAAATTGATTACCCATGGGCTTCCGCGATAAAAATTCTCACCCTGATTGGAGCTTTCACTTTTGCAATCGGGCAAGCCTCTGCGCAGGAAGTAATTACATTAAGGCAGGCTACAGAAATAGCCCTGGAGAACAACCTGCAAATTAAGCAGGCAGAGCTTTCTGAAGCGCTTTCTTCAGAAAATTTAAAGCAATCTAAATATGCCTTGTTTCCCACTTTAAACGCCGGCAATAACCTGAATTTTAATTTTGGCCGGAGTATAGATCCCTTAACCAATCAGTTTGTTAACCAGTCTGTCACCTCTACCAATGCGAGTTTATTTTCGGGGGTGACACTTTTCCAGGGTTTTCAAAAACTCAACCTGATAAGCCAGAGCAAGTACGAACTGGAGGCCGATAAAAGCTTTACGCAAAAAACCAAAAATGACCTGTTGTTATCTGTTGTTTCTACCTATCTGCAGATATTAAACAGCCGCGATTTATTGACCGCCTCCGAGCAGCAGCTTGAATTATCAAGGCTGCAGCTTAGCCGGGAGCAAATACAGTTTGATGTAGGCACAAAAACCCAGGCCGATTTATCGCAGGCGCAGGCGCAGGTAGCCGCCTCAGAGCTGAACGTAACCAATGCCCAAAACCAGTTAGACATTAATTATTTAAACCTGGCGCAGCTAATGGAGCGTGATCCGGCGGATCCGTTTCAGGTAGAGTTACCCGCAATTGATGAACTAAACCAGGTAAATACCGCTTACTCGGCCATAGATGTATTTCAAACGGCGGTTAAAAATTATCCCGACATTAAATTAGCCGAATACCGGCGTTTAATTTTTGATAAGGCGGTAGACGTGGCCAGGGGCAATTATTATCCGCGGTTAAACCTACAGGGAAGTTTGGGCAGCGGTTTTTCTAATGGCCGTCAGCGCCTGGTGGAACGTGTAGCCGACGGCACAAGCAGTCCGATAGGATTTGTGCAGGGAACCAACCAGGTAGTGGTTACGCCCAATTTCTCTACCTTATTTGAAAAAACCCCGTTTCGGACACAAATAGACGAGAACCTAAACCAAAGCATCAGTTTCAGCTTGTCTGTACCAATTTTCAATGGTTATACCGCACGATCATCTGTACGTCGTGCCCGCATAGATCTGGCAAATGCGGAAGTGAGCGAGCAGTTGGCCCGTAAATCTTTAAATAAAGTCATCAATCAGGCAGTTTATGATCTCAGGGCTGCCGAGCGGCGGTTTTATTCCGCCCAGACTGCTTTTGCTTCCTCAAAGGAAGCGTTTAATGCCATACAACAACGATATGATGTTGGGCTGGTCAATTCTTTAGATTACAACCAATCTCAAACTAACTTTAATCAATCGGAGTTTGATCTCATCCAGGCAAGGTATGATCTGATTTTCCGCAGTAAAGTAATTGATTATTATCTTGGCAACCCGATCGCTTTTTAAACAGAACAAAACACCTTATTATAATGGCAAAGAAGAAAAATACATTAACATACGTACTAATTGGCGCAGGCTTGCTGGTAGTTCTGGCTGTCGCCGGAAATAAATTAGGTTGGTTTGGCGGGAGCGACGCCGTAGAGGTGGCGGTTGAGCCGGTTGAGAAAAGGGCAATTGTAGAAACGGTATCCGCCAGCGGCAAGGTGCAGCCCGAAGTAGAGGTAAAGCTCAGTTCTGAGGTTTCGGGCGAAATTGTGGAACTGCTGGTAAAGGAGGGCGATGTTGTTAAGGCTGGTCAGCTTTTATGTAAAGTACGGCCTGACGTTTTAAAATCAGGTTACGAACAGGCGGTCGCTTCGTTAAACAGCCAGCGGGCTTCCTTAGCAAGCATCCGCCAGCAGTTGGTGCAGGCTGAGGCAAATTTTGCCAATACCAGCGCCCGCTATAAACGTAACCAGGAGCTTTTTCAAAAAAAGGTTTTGTCTGCAAGCGAGTTTGATGCGGCGAAGGCCGAATACCAATCGGCTAAAGCCAGTTTGGAAGCCATGCGTCAAAACGTTATCGGCTCGCAATTCGGCGTAGAACAATCAACAGCG
>JBGTBV010000195.1:0-1994 GCA_041749185.1 Daejeonella sp.
TTGCGGACTACCCATTGTCTCAGTTCGTCAGTTGGTACAATAGCCACATCTGCTACTTTATAAATCAACTTTTCAGCCACCATCCGGGCATTAACCTTCAATCCTTTAAATCCCTTCTCACCTAAAACATACCCTGATCTGGCGACAAGCGGGATGCCCCAGATAAGTTTGGCTAACATAGCCGGCCACCCTGCGTGAGCCTGATTTGTCATAATTACGTTTAGTCGGTATCCCACCAATGCCCACCTGAATGGAAGTAAAATCGCATAAATAAAATTCGTACGGCCGTGCAAAAAGGAAAACCCGCCTTGATTGCATACTGAAATGTCTTTACCAGTTGGTGGATAATCGCGACCGTCATAAGTGAACAGAGCAACCTCCCAATTTCTGCCGACTAAAAACCTATACAGGGAAAGCTCCCGTTCAAGGCTTCCGTTACGTTCCCATTCCGTCAAACCGATGCCATTTGACATAAAAAGTCCAACCCGTAGTTTCTTTGTTTTCATTTGTTTTAGCAATTCTAATAGCAGAAACCAAAAATTAAACATCAAACATTTTCGAGAATAACAGATTCAGAAGTCGACAGCATAAATGATCAAGACAATAGTAGACGCCGAAAAGAAACAATTTCAATCTACCCCAGAAGTGAAGTGAACCCAATTATCAAGACGACTGAAGTGGAAAAAGAAACAAGCTGAATTTTTGAGCTACTAAATTTTCAGAAGAGTTCATTTGACAACATTCAATAAAAGTAATTTTTTTATATTAATTTTCTAAGATTTTTTATATCCAGTTAAGTCGGAGATATCCATTCTCTCCCTAAATAGACCCTCCGCACGACTCAACCAATTGGTTATCCCAAGCGTAATTGCTAGCAGTGCTAAAGCCATAGGCTCAAAAAAGAATATCCCCATGTTATGAAAAATTCCATTAAACATTGCGGCACCTAGTGCAATATGGATTCCCTGGATGAAGGTTGGATCGATTTTTAATAGTTCCGCCTTTTTTGTGGAACGTCTTACAGTTATTAGCAGACCCAACATGAACGCCAAGAGTAGCAACCAGCCAAGAATTCCAATGTGCATTCCGATATTGATGTAGTGATTATGTGGGTAGGGAATGAAGGTCCTAAAACTAGTTTTTGTTGCCGAACTTCCTAGAACCACTCTCCTGTATTGATTGTTCGACGGACCGAAGATAGGGTACTCAAGTACACTTTTTATACCGTTGAATTGCCAAGTAATTCTATTGACAATATCATCAGAATTTTCAAATCTTTCAGCACTTGTGAGTGCATGATTTTTATTTTCTAAATTTTTAGAATGACGGTAATCTTGCATTCCTATTACCAAGCTAATACCAACTATCATAGATATAACGGTCACTTTATTTTTGAAAATCCCACATTTGTAAGAAAAATACAGCGTACTACCAAACACGGCTACAGCCGCTGATCGCTCTGCGTTTAATATAAGAGCAACGATAAAAATAAAATAAACTGAAAACCATAGCCACTTATTCTTTTCCAATGCAGCATAAATCAACGGCAAAATTGTTCCACCTGCCAAAAGATATCCAAACGCAAAATGATTGCCACTCAACCCAGAAACCCAGATACCCTTCCCAGAAATTCCAGATATTGAATCTGAATCCTGAAGCATCCAGTTTCTAAAATCCTGGAATCCGCCCCCAAAAAAATGAACAAGTAACCCTATTAGGGCAGAAAAAAACAACCCAAAAAGTACCCAATTAACTAGCACCTTCAAATCATTCATGCTCTTGAGCAGTGTAACCGCCGCAATAAGTATCACGAATCCTCTAATTGCATTGAAGAATTGGGCAGTAGGTGGTTTACCTTCATTTGTTAGAGTATTAATTACAAACTCTAAGATGGGAAAAATGACCATAGATACAAGAATAAGTTTGACGCTCGACCCGGATCCCCCAAAATCTTTTAAACGGAATATTAACAAATATGAAAGCACCAAAATCAC
>JBGTBV010000196.1:0-3322 GCA_041749185.1 Daejeonella sp.
CAGGAAACTGCACAAACCGGTGAAGCCGATAGCGATGCCTATTTCAATGATGCCAAAGCCACGATGCTCTGCTACGGTTCCTGGCATAATCATCATGTAATAATCCAGCCAGTGCCCGGCCAGCAGCATAATACATACAAACATCAGCGTATTCATTTGCCGTTTTGAATCGCGGGTCATCAAAATTAAAATTGGTGCTACAAAGTTGATCACAATATTAACCCAAAACCAGGGAAGGTACTCGGGTTCAAATCGCTTGTAAAAATAAATAGTCTCTTCGGGGATGTTGGCATACCAGATCAATAGAAACTGTGCAAACCACACGTAGGTCCAAAAAATTGAGAATGCGAAAATAAATTTACCTAAATCATGTAAATGGTTTTCGTTGATCCAGGTTAGATGTCCTGATTTCTTCAGCAAAATAACAGTTAGGGTGATAGCGCATAAACCCGAAACCCACATCGCGGCAAAGTTATACCAGCCAAACATGGTAGAAAACCAGTGTGCCTCTAATGACATGATTACATCGAAACTCCAAATTGGTGTGGTAAAACCAAAAATGATCAAAAATATTGCCGACCACTTGATGCTCTTATTGTACGAATTCAAGCCGCCTTCCATATCTTCATTGGCAGAAAACCGGGTTAACATCAATGAAAAAATACTATAAGCAACCAGAAAGAAAACCAGGCGGGTAAGGAAAAAGGGGATGTTCAAATACCCGGCCTTTCCGGCGATAAGCGCATCGTAATTGGGACTGTTAGGGTCTGACAATCCTTCTTCGGTCCAATGATGGTAAAGGTTGTGTGAGAACAGGCCCGCGGCGCAAACAATGACAAGTATAATTGATGCAATAGGCAAAATCCGGGCAAAAGCCTGAGGAATGCGCAGCAAGCCTGCAGACCACCCCGCCTGGGCTACAAATTGCACCGCGAGAAAAAAAGCACCGGCAGCACAAACGCAGGTAAAGTAGTAAGACATTAGGAGCAAATTGGCGAATGTACGCTCTGCATGATCGGTAAAAAACCCGAACGCTACAGCAAGTACACCAATTAAAATAGCGATCAGACTCCAGGTTTTCGGTCTACCCGAAAAATGAAATTGTTCATTAAAATTATGGTTGTGATTGTGTGTTCCCATCTGGTTTTAGCAATTGACTACTGTAATTTTTGTAATTCATGAACGTACATCACGATCTTCCAGCGCTCTTCGGGCGTTAGCTGATATTTATGCGGCCCCATTAAGTTCACTCCATAGGTAATGGTATGGAATATCTTTCCGTCTGTTAAATCTTTCATGGCTCCGCCTCTTGATGATGTGCCGGTGCCGTATGCCGGCGGTGCCGGAAATTTTTCCATTTTCACTATAGAGCCATCGCCTTTGCCTTCGTAACCGTGGCAATGCGAGCACATATTTACATAAAGTGACTTTCCTTCTTCTAAAGTTGGTATGGCCAGGGGGAGCGGATTTTTCATATTCTGCCCCGCAGCCTGGTAGCCTTCGGGCGTATTCGGAAAATCCATCTGGGCATCAAACCCTACCGGAGTGGTATTTGGCGG
The DNA here is from genome assembly GCA_041749185.1 of Daejeonella sp. GTDB lineage: Bacteria > Bacteroidota > Bacteroidia > Sphingobacteriales > Sphingobacteriaceae > Daejeonella. The sequence continues at coordinate 1,560 of JBGTBV010000196.1, forward strand.
AGGCACCTGAGCTGTCTGACCGTTCTTAAAGTTTTTATTGGGTTGATATGGATTGTAAGCCTTTGCCTCGTACATATTGGGAGAATATTCCCACCCGGTGCTGCGCTTGTCTCCGCAAGAAGATATCACCGCAAACATTGCGGTAAAACTCAAAGCAATCCCCGCCAACTGGAGCTTATTCATAACTAACATATTTCCTTTCATTGTGCTTAATTTCTACCGCACCGGCATCTTTCAAAATGGTATCAATCTTATCGGGATACGGATTTTCCGTTACATCAATAGCAATTACAAAGCGATCATTTGTGGCCCGTAGATCCATTACCCTTGGAGCACGGCCCGGGAATAAATGATTAACAAAAAAGTACGTTCCCACCATGCCGAATGAGCAAAATAAAACGGTTAATTCAAACATGATCGGCACAAAATCCGGAAAAGCAAATGCCGGCTTACCACCAATATTCATAGGCCAGTCTAACACCAGCATATAATAGATCATAGAAAACGCGGTCAGTGTTCCGGTTATACCAAAGCAAAAGGCCACTATTGGTAATCGGGAACGCTTTACGCCCAGCTTACTTTCAATACCGTGGATGGGCATGGGTGTAAACACATCGTAAATACTAACGTTGCCCTCCTGCAGCTTGTCAATCCCGTGCATTAGATCATCCGGATCTTCGAAATGACCTAAGATATATTTCGTGTTGCTCATGTTATATTTTTGCGTATTCGGTTTCTTGAGAAACGCTGTCGTACTTTTCTAATGATTCCTGATAAAAATCAGCATGAACTTTATCCACCGCGTTTTCACGGATGAGTAGTTGCTTAGACTGATCGCTTGAGCTCTTCAGCAAAAGCTTCACTTCGGCCATCGCGATAGCAGGCAACACCCTGAGGAACAATAAAAACAGGGTGAAGAAGACGCCAATGGATCCGATAAACACGCAAACATCAATTACGCTCGGATAAAACATTACCCAGCTTGATGGCAGATAATCCCGATGAAGTGAGGTTACAATAATTACGAAACGCTCAAACCACATTCCGATATTCACTACAATGGATAATATCCAGGATGCAGCAACACTGGTGCGTATTTTTTTGAACCAGAACAACTGCGGCGAAATTACGTTGCACGTCATCATACTCCAGTAAGCCCACCAATATGGGCCGCTTACGCGATTTAAAAAGGCATATTGCTCATATTCTGCACCAGAATACCATGCGATAAATAATTCTGTGAGATAGGCTACGCCAACTATAGAACCCGTTAAGATGATAATCTTATTCATGGATTCTATGTGGAACATGGTGATGTAATTTTCAAAATTCATCACCTTGCGGGTTATAAGCAGCAGGGTTTGAACCATGGCAAATCCAGAAAAAATTGCTCCGGCAACAAAGTAGGGCGGAAAAATGGTGGTATGCCAACCGGGAATAACCGAGGTTGCAAAGTCCATTGATACAATGGTGTGAACAGAAAGTACCAAGGGTGTAGAAACTCCCGCCAAAACCAAACTCACTATTTCAAAACGCTGCCAGGTTTTTACCGAGCCGTTCCATCCAAAAGAAAGTATGGAATAAATGCGGCGGCGAAGGCCTTTTGCACGGTCGCGGATGGTGGCGATATCAGGCAATAACCCTGTATACCAGAATATCAGCGAAACTGAGAAATAAGTAGAAATGGCAAATACATCCCACACCAGCGGAGAGTTAAAGTTTACCCATAAAGAGCCAAACTGATTGGGCAAAGGCAACGCCCA
>JBGTBV010000197.1:0-2063 GCA_041749185.1 Daejeonella sp.
AAGGACTTCAAGGCGAAAACTCTTTTTGCTACCCACTACCACGAACTAAATCAACTTGAAGAAGATCTGGTTCGTGTCAAGAACTTTAATGTATCTGTTAAAGAAGTTGGCGACAAGATTATCTTTATGCGAAAGCTGAAAGAAGGTGGCAGCGAACACAGTTTCGGAATTCATGTAGCACAATTAGCCGGTATGCCAAATAAAGTAGTGCTGAGGGCAAATGAGATACTTCATTTCCTGGAAAAGGATAAGCACAAAAATTCGGAAGCAAAACGAATACAGGATGCGCCAAAACCAATTCCACAATTAAGTCTTTTTGCAAACGATCCGCGTTTTATGGAAATTCAGGAAATGCTTTCAAGTGTAGATATCAATACTGTAAGCCCGGTAGAAGCGCTGTTGAAACTCAATGAGGTGATTTCTATTCTTAAGAAAAAATAAGCGTATTATCTTCTCCTAGGCTTCCCTTTGTTCGATCCATTACGTTTTTTGAAATCCCCATTTCTTTTTTGCCGCGGTTCGTAAACCGGACCTTCTCCGATAGATTCCGGTAGCGGAAGTTTTGAGATCGTATCACCGATCAGGTTTTCAATACTGAAGAACTTAGCCTGATCTCTTTCATTTATAAATGTTATGGCAGTTCCCGTTGTTTCTGCCCGGGCTGTTCGCCCAACACGATGGACATAATCTTCCGGATCGGGAGGAACATCAAAGTTGATGACAAGGCTAATTCCCTCCACATCAATCCCCCGTGACAATACATCGGTACCAATCAGCATATTGATCTGCTTGTTCTTGAATTGCCGAAGAATTACTTCCCTCTCTGGTTGCTCAAGATCGGAATGAAAAGCTTTTGCAGGAAGGCCGGCGCGTTGAAAGGCTACATCGAGCTTTTTAACAGTTTCTTTTGTCGAAGCAAAAACGATCACGCTATTCCAGGTGGTCGACTTTAAAACGTGTTTAATTAAAGCCGCCTTTTGCGTATCATATACAACGTAGGCTTGTTGTAAAATCCCCGCCGCTGGTTTCGCTATTGAAATGTTAATCTCCTTTGGGGTGTTTAAAATTTTTGTTGCCAGAGTCCTGATTTTAGGAGGCATTGTGGCGGAAAACAAAACTGTTTGCTTGTTCTTAGGGAGGTAATTAATGATCTTCACGATATCATCATAAAAACCCATATCCAGCATCCGATCGGCTTCATCAAGAACAAGGTGTTCCAGGTGATCGAAGACAATTTTTCCGGTAGCCAACAGAGCAATGAGTCTGCCGGGAGTGGCGATAACAATATCCGCACCTTCTTCAAGCGCTCTTCGCTGCTGGTCCCATGTTGCTCCATCACCTCCTCCATAAACTGAAATGGAACTTACTCCCACAAAATAACCAATGCCTTCAATTTGCTGGTCAATCTGCTGTGCAAGTTCTCTTGTGGGTGCGATGATCAATGTATTGAGATGACGCTTTTCCGCACGAACAATCTTGTCCAGAATCGGAAGCAAATAAGCGGCAGTTTTACCCGTCCCGGTCTGGGCGCAGGCAATCAAGTCTTTATTGTCAAGGATAATAGGAATTGCCTGGGCCTGAATTGGTGTTGGAGTATTAAAACCCATGGAGAGCAGGCCATCCAAAAGTTTTTCGTCAAAATTAAAATCCTGAAAAGTCAATGTACTAGTGTTATTTACTATGAGAAATTATTATAGATAAGCTTATTGGAGTGATTAGAAATTCGACTGCTGTTAACGGTACGAATACGATACAACTCATGAAGCCATATTTACTTTTTCGGACTCATACTCCTTCCGAAGTTGAGCAGCTTCCTGTTTATTTCTTGAGTTCCTGATATGCTTAGGAACTTCTTTTAAATCCCAGATTAATCCAACCGCAGCAAGACCTCTTAGAATATAATATGTGATGTCTATTTCCCACCAAAAAAATCCCTGACGTGCAGCCACCTCGTAATAATGATGGTTATTGTGCCATCCTTCTCCCATAGTAAGCAAAGCCAGCCAGATGCTGTTTCGCGATTCATCATGTGATTCATACCGCTGAGTACCTACTTTATGCAT
>JBGTBV010000198.1:0-2170 GCA_041749185.1 Daejeonella sp.
AGCGGTTTCCAACGGGAATTTTTCATCTTTTGCCAATTCAGAATTGAAAGTTGGAGATTTTATAGAAGTCGCAGCTCCAAATGGTCGTTTTGTCTTTGACCCTAACGATGGCAATGCGAGAACTATTGCCGCTTTTGCTGCAGGAAGCGGAATTACACCCGTGATGAGCATTCTTAAATCTACGATGGAAGGCGAGCCCAAAAGCTATTTTGTATTGGTTTACGGCAACAAATCTCCGAAAGACACGATTTTTTTGGACGAATTATTGCAATTACAATCCAAATATGGAGAACGTTTGAAACTCCATTTTGTATATAGCCAGTCACAGGAAGATAAGGCTCTGTTTGGGAGAATTGAGAAAAGCACAATTAATTTTTTACTGAAAAACGATTACAAGGATACGAAATTCGATCGTTTCTACATTTGTGGCCCTGAACCGATGATTCATACAGTTAAAGATGTATTGTTGGAATCTGGCATCAATGAATCTCAAATTTTGTTTGAACTTTTTACCGTTACCACTCCTGCAAAACCTATCGATAAGGCATTAATAGATGGCAAAACGAAAGTGACTGTGTTTCTGGATGACGAAGAAACCACTTTTGTGATGGACCAGAAAAAATCGGTTTTGGAAGCCGCTTTGTCCGAAAATCTGGATGCCCCTTATTCTTGCCAAGGAGGAATCTGTAGTAGCTGTTTAGCTCGTTTGACAGAAGGTGAAGTGAAAATGCGACAAAACAACATCCTAACCGATAGCGAACTTGAAGAAGGGTTGATTTTAACGTGTCAGGCACATCCAACGACGCCGACGATCCGTGTGGATTATGATGATATTTAAAATAGATGTTAGAAATTAGACCGCTGCGCTGTTAGAATTCAGATTTTTTTGTTTCTAAAGAATGGAATTGATTTTTTTTAGGACCTCTTCAGGATAAATGGATTTCATACAGTGTTTATAGCTTTCGGGGAATTTATTGCCATAAACGGACGTAGGAATCAGCGGATAGATATTGCGGTTTGCCATTAACGAATGATCTTTTGGTTGATTAAATGGTGAAAACCCTGCAAAAGGGTGTGTCACTCCCCAAAGTGACACAACATTTATTCCCATCATCGCGGCCAAATGACCATTGCCAGAGTCCATAGAAAGCATCAAATCTAAATTTGAAATGACATCCAATTCTTCATCCAAAGACAACATTCCTGCGACGTTAATGACGTTTTTAAATTTGGTTTCAAGTTTATTCAGCTTTTGAATTTCCTCATTTCCACCGCCAAATAGAATAATTTTATTGGTTTTTGAAAGCACTTCAATAACTTGTTCCATCAATTCCAAAGGATACATTTTACCTTCGTGTGCTGCAAATGGCGCAATACCTATCCATTTATAAGCCCGATTTTCTCCTACAATTGCTTCTGTTCTTGAACTTAATATTGCCCGTTCAGGAAATTTTGGATTGGTCAGATCCAATGGAAAACCCAGCTTTGCAAAAACATCAATATATCGTTGACTTGTTGGTTTAAGTTGAATAAACTTATTCCCAGAAACAAGTGCTTTCTTTTCATCTCGGCCTTTATCAATTTGAACGGTTTGCAATTCAATAAGGAAGAATTTCAATAATTTGGTTCGCAGCACATTGTGCAAGTCTGCAACAGCTTCGATATCTAGCCGTTTTAATTCTCTTGATAATTTATAAATTCCAAAAACTCCTTTATGATTTTCTTTTAAATCTGCTGAAAAAACATCAACATTCTTTAAATCACGGAAGAATGGTTTGAAAAATTCTCTCGTTAAAACTGTAAGTTTGATGTGAGGATATTGCTCTGTGAAAGCTCTCAAAACAGGAACTGTCATGGCGACGTCTCCCATAGCTGAAAGTCGGATGACGAGGATATGTTTTGGTAGTTTGGACATTTGTGGATGAGATTCCTTCCCGATAACTCCTGGGATTCGCAGAAATTATTTTTGACCTCGCAAGACGGGGTTCAATTCGTCGTCATTGTACATTTTCATCTGTTTATAGACTTTCATGTATTTTTCTCCATGTTCAATATCATTCAACAAATCATCAATGGCCGCACTCAAATCTTTACGCTGTTCTAACAGCACATTGAGTTTGATTTGGCAATTATGCTTGTGAACATCAGAAGCGTCGGGTCTTTCTACTTC
>JBGTBV010000199.1:0-8607 GCA_041749185.1 Daejeonella sp.
AGGGCTGGAGCAGGTGTGTGATATTCTGGTACCGGCAGCTCTGGAAAACCAGATTACCGAGCACAACATTGCAAACATCAAAGCTAAAATTATAGCCGAAGGAGCTAACGGTCCAACAACGCCAGCCGCGGCGGCCGCCTTTATTGAACGGGGCTGCATTATCATCCCTGATATGTACTGCAATGCAGGCGGGGTTACGGTATCTTACTTCGAGTGGTTAAAAAACCTGTCGCATGTGGCATTTGGCCGGATGGACAAACGTTATGAAGAAAATGCCAACCTCAATTTGGTAAACATGGTTGAGAAAACCACGGGGGTTACCCTGGATAGTGTGCAGCGAAACATGATCATTAAAGGAGCGTCTGAACTTGAGCTCGTAAATTCGGGTTTGGAAGATACCATGATTCGCTCGTACCATGAGATTCGAGAAATAAAGATGAACAATAAAAAAATAGACAGTTTGCGTACCGCTGCTTTTGTAAGTTCAATTGATAAAATTGCCGTTTCTTACATGAACATGGGTATCTGGCCTTAATTTTAATTGGTATAAATTTTCAAAGTCTCCGCCGTTTTGGTGGAGACTTTTTTATTTGATGGTCGTCTTTCAAAACCTTTTGATCAAGTTGCGTTATTTTTAAAGCCGGCATCTGCATCCCTTCAAAAAAGCAACTGGCATCGGGAAGATACCGGGGGCATATTGTTACAATCTACTCACTATAAAAACCATTTTTATTAGTTTCGCGATTCGTAAAAGTGTACTTTTGCACCATCAAATACGTTTTGTGATTAGCAGTTTGAAAACCTGCGGATGAAACAGCGAGTAAGCTAAAGGCGGGAGGATTGGAGCGCATGCAGCCATCATCACAAGTAACAACAAATTTATACTGATGAAAAAAGGTTCTATAGTTGGAATAATTGTCATCGCGATAGCCATCTGTGTAATTATCAGCACCTATGCAGATTCAAGTACGTATGGCACTTTTACCGATGCCAAAGCAACCGAAACAGAATTACATGTGGTTGGTCAATTGAACAAGGAAAAGCAATTGTTTTATAACCCGCAGCAGGATGCCAATTATTTTGCTTTCTACATGAAAGATAATAAAGGCAAAGAATGTAAAGTGGTTTTCAACGGCACAAAGCCGCAGGATTTTGAACGTTCTGAGCAAATTGTGTTAACCGGTAAGATGGTTGGAAATGAGTTTCATGCTTCAAAAATATTGATGAAGTGCCCTTCTAAATATACCAATGACCAGATTGAGGTAACCGAAGTAAGCTCGGCTGGCGCCCAAACAAGTTAATTTTAATGGATATACAATTCGCGGGCGAACACCTGCTTCCCGGCAGATTAGGCCAGTTCTTTATTATTTTATCATTCTGCTCTGCCCTTCTCGCCACCATCAGCTATTATTTAGCAACAACCAATAACTTTAAAAGGCCGCTTTCGGCAGATTTTTCTGAGCTTTCGGCTTCATGGAAAAAAATCGCCCGCATCGCTTTTCTGCTTAATCTGGTAGCGGTAGTTGGCATTGGAAGTTGCCTTTTCTATATCATCTACAATCACCTGTTTGAATACCATTACGCCTGGGCACATTCCTCTACCACGCTGCCAGTTTACTATATCATTTCCAGTTTTTGGGAAGGTCAGGAAGGAAGTTTCTGGCTTTGGATGTTTTGGCAGGGCGTGCTCGGGCTTGTTATTTTTAACCGCGGAAGATCATGGGAAAATTCGGTAATGACTACCGTGATGCTTTCTCAAACCTTCTTAGCATCCATGCTTTTAGGAGTAGAGATTTTTGGCAACCGGTTGGGAAGTTCGCCATTTATTTTGCTTCGCGATGCTATGCAGGCTCCGATTTTCTCCCGGCCAGACTACCTCAGCCTGATTGCTGATGGCAACGGCCTCAATCCGCTTTTGCAAAACTACTGGATGGTGATCCACCCGCCGACTTTATTCATGGGCTTCGCATCCATGATCATCCCATTCGCCTACGCCATCGGCGGATTGTGGGAGCGCAGATATACCGAATGGATAAAACCGGCTTTGCCATGGGCGCTGTACGCAGTCATGATTTTGGGTACCGGCATTATCATGGGCTCTTTTTGGGCTTATGAAGCTTTAAACTTTGGCGGATTTTGGGCCTGGGACCCGGTTGAAAATGCATCCGTTATTCCCTGGCTAACATTAATCGCCGCGGTGCACGTACTCATCGCATACAAAAACTCCGGCCATTCTTATTTTACCGCTACGTTTCTGGTTTTCATCAGCTTCATTTTGGTGCTATACGCATCGTTCTTAACACGCAGCGGAATATTGGGCGAGACTTCGGTACATGCGTTTACAGATCTGGGCATGTTCTGGCATCTTGTAATTTACACGGTGGCGTTTACCGCTCTGGGTGTTTTTATGATGGTTAGTCGCTGGAAAGAGATGCCTATCACTAAAAAAGACGAAGAAACATATTCCAGGGAATTTTGGCTTTTTATAGGTGCGTTGGTGCTCACAATTGCATGCGTGCAGATTATCGCCACTACTTCTATACCGGTATTCAATACTATTTTTGGTACCGAACTGGCGCCCCCAGCCGATGTAATTACACATTATAACAAATGGCAGGTTCCTTTCTTTGTAGTTATCGCTCTGATATCAGCATTTTCCCAATTTCTTAAATACAAAAAAACCGATTCGCGAAAGTTTTTCATCAGCCTGGCGGTGTCACTAATTGCTGCCGTGCTCATTACCGCTGTAGTGGTTTACGTAACCAATGTGTATACCAATATGATGTATATACTCTTAACCTACGCCGCCGTTTTTTCCATTTTGGCTAACGGGAAAATTTTGGGCGAAGCTTTTAAAGGCAAATGGAAACTGGCCGGTTCGGCAGTAGCCCACATCGGGTTCGCCATGCTGCTGGTTGGCGCTTTAATTGCCGCGGCCACCAATAAGGTAGTTTCTGTAAACGCAACGGGTGTTGGTTTTGGTGATGAATTCGCAAAAAGCAATGATCCGAAAGAGAACATCATTTTATATAAAGACGAACCGGTAAAAATGGACCGGTATACGGTTACTTACCGCGGAGATTCTACCGCGGGCGTTAATACCTATTACCGCATAAACTATCAGGTAATTGATGAGGAGAGCGGAAAGGTAAAAGAGAATTTCTACCTGTTCCCCAATGCGCAGCAGAATGTAAAGATGAAACAGATCATCGCCTCGCCAGATACCCGCCATTATTTGTTTCATGATATTTATACACATGTAAGCAGCGTGCCTTTAAAAGAAGAAACCCACGCAGAACATGAAGGGCACACGGATGAAGAAAATTACGAAAAGCCGCTAACTTACGAAGTAAACGTGGGCGACACCGTGCGTTACCGCGAAGGTTTTATCGTGGTTAAGGCACTAAACCGAAATGCCCGGATTGAAAATATTCCAACCGCAGCCGGAGATATTGCGATCGGGATGGACCTGGAAATTACCGAAGCCGGTAAGCAGTACAGTGCTCAGCCAATTTATCTGCTCAAAGCAGGCTCTAAATATGATTTTGGAAAAAATGTGGATGAGGCCGGCCTCAAAATCAGGTTCAGTAATATTTATCCCGATAAGGATAAGCTGGAGTTAATGGTCTATCAAAAACCTGTTGCCGAAAAAGACTGGGTAGTATTAAAGGCCATAGAATTTCCGTACATCAACCTGTTTTGGGGCGGAACAATTATCATGGTTATTGGGTTCTTACTATCTATCTTCCGGCGTAACCGCGAGATTACAGTTAATTAATTAAGGCTGTTTGCGGTTTATTTCGCTACCGCGATGGCAATAGAAATCAGGCGGCTTTACGCGGCAAGTCAAACATTGATCAAGTAATGAAAATAGTTCTGTTGGGAAGTGGAAATATTGCCACTCATCTGGGAAAGGCTTTTAAAATGGCCGGTCAGAATATCAGCCAGGTTTGGAGCCGTAATCCCGGGCGTGCAGACGAATTAGCTGCAGCCGTTGGTGCAGATGCTATTTATCAGCTCGGCGATCTAATGCCATCTGCCAGTTTTTACGTTCTGGCTGTGAATGATGATGCGATAAAAGAGGTTGCCGACCAATTAAGCATAGAAAGCGGCGTGCTGGTGCACACGTCGGGCACAGTTGGGATGGATGTATTGGAAGGAATTACCGAAAAAGTGGGTGTGTTTTATCCCATACAAACCTTTTCAAAAACAAAAGCAGTTGATTTACGCCTGGTGCCCATTGCCATTGAAGGCAACACCGAAGAGGTAACTGCCACGCTTCGCTCTGCGGCCTCCCGGTTATCAGAAAAAGTGTATGAGATGAATTCGCTGCAGCGCAGGGCGGTTCATACCGCGGCTGTGTTCGCGTGTAATTTTTCCAATCATATGTTCGTGTTGGCTAATCAGCTTTTAAAAGAGCAGGATATAGATTTTGATTTATTAAGGCCTCTGATTGCAGAAACTGCAATGAAAATACAATCCAGCGACCCTGCAAGCGTTCAAACCGGCCCCGCCGTGCGAAATGATGGTAGCACCATGGCGAAGCATTTGGAACTGCTGGAGCAACGACCTGACCTGCGTGAACTGTATGAAAAACTAAGTCAGAGCATTATCAATTATCAAAACGCATAAGCGGCTCATGGTTAAAAATGTTAATTTTGCGGCACAATGAGCATTTATAAAGTAAAAATAAATTTTGAAGAGGCTGGAAAAGAATCTGTTGAATTCCCCATTTCGCAAAACGAATCCGTGCTTGATGTTTGCCTGGATAATGGTATCGAATTGCAGCATAATTGTGGTGGCGTTTGCGGATGCAGTACCTGCCAGGTTTATGTGAACAAAGGCATGGACAATATTCAGGAAATATCAGATAAAGAAGAAGATTTTATTGACCGTGCCGTTAATCCGAAAATAACTTCCCGTCTGGGATGCCAGTGTGTGGTTATAAACGGAGATATCGAAGTAACGCTACCCGATCAGAATCAGTTCTTAGGTCATTAATGCCGCCGACGATTGGCAGGGCGTCGTTTTATATTTCTCCTTTTATCTAACCCGAAAAGAACAATTAATTCAATCAAATTTCCATCATGCACAATCATAAGTTTGAATTACCGGTACATTGGAAAGACCATGAAGATATCGCCATGGGTCTCTACGAAAAGTTTGGCGATGACTTCAACGAATCAAAAATATACCGTATCCGGTTTACAGAACTGATGGATTGGGTTTTAAGCCTGCCTAATTTTGAAGGCACCCGTGAGGAGTGTAACGAAGGGCATCTGGAGCAAATCCAATCTGCCTGGGTTTATGAATGGCGGGATAACCAGTAAATGTGCAAATGTGCTGATGAGTAAATGTGCAAATGACTAGCATATTTATAGATTCGGAGATTAAGAAACAGTTTATAAAAACTTGCATGTTTTTCAATTTTCGCATTTGATCATTGTAAGCTTTACAAATCCATTTGCACATTTGCATATTCTCTAACTTGCACATTTAACTCCCATGTTCCTGGAAAAGCTCAAACACGTAAAGGCGTTTATTTTTGATGTTGACGGGGTGCTGACCGATTGCCTGGTGCAGGTTACCGAGGCGGGCGAACAGTTGCGTCAGTTCAATATCAAAGATGGCTATGCCTTGCAATTAGCCGTTAAACGAGGATACCACGTGGCTGTAATTACCGGCGGGCGATCTGCCGGGGTGAAGATCAGGTTAAAAGGTTTGGGTATCGCGGATATTTTTATGGATGTAGAATCAAAGCAGCAAATCTACTCGCAGTATGTTGCCAGCCACCAGCTGAAGCCAGAACAGGTGTTGTATATGGGTGATGATATTCCGGACCTGGCTGTGATGAAACTTGCCGGTTTGGCAGTTTGCCCGGCCGACGCCGCAGAAGAGATTAAAGAATTATGTAGCTATATCTCACCCAAAAGCGGTGGTAAAGGCTGTGTTCGCGATGTAATTGAAAAAGTATTAAAAATTCAGGGTCGCTGGTATGATCAGGGTCCATCTGCAAAAAGCGGGTCATAATCAATTCTATAAAGTATGTTCCCCAACTTCCCGCCCATTATCCTGGCATCCAAATCTCCGAGAAGGCAGGAATTATTAAAGCTCATGGGAATCAACTTCCGTGTGGTGTTAAAAGAAGTGGATGAAACCTATCCCGCAGGATTAACTCCGTCCCAAACCGCTCTTTACATCGCCGAAAAAAAAGCGCATGCCTTTGATGAGATTATTGGCGATGAACTGGTTATTACCGCCGATACTATTGTGGTGATCAACAATCAAATCCTGGGAAAACCCGAAAATGCAGCGCATGCGTTCGCAATTTTATCAGAACTTTCTGGCAGTATGCACAAGGTAATTACTGCGGTGAGCTTGCTGCGAAATACTGAATTGCACAGCTTCTATGAAACCTCCGAAGTTTATTTCAATGCGCTTAGCTCAGAACAAATCAGCTATTATATTTCTACCGGCCAGCCCATGGATAAAGCCGGAGCGTATGGGATACAGGAGTGGATAGGCCTGGTGGGAATAGAAAAAATAAACGGCTCTTATACCAATGTGGTTGGGCTCCCAACAAATATGCTTTATCGGGAGTTGATAAAATTTGTAAGCTCTTGACATTCAGATTAAACAAAAAATCATCTTTTGCACAGAAATTGCAGGCGTGGCTGATGCATAAAAATCAGTATCCGGCGACCAAGCCCTTTTATCAACTGTTCAGCAAATATTTTTTTCTGCTTGTTACCGTCGCAGTTGTCTTATTATATTTTTTTAACAGGCCGCTATATCAAACCATTATCCTGGAAGATAATATTGCCGAATGGCTGACTTTCGCGTTTTTAATTTCCACAGCGGTTATTTCTCTCCTTATCGGGTTGAAAATCAGGCGAACTTATGGCTACACCCACTGGTTTTTTATGTTGTTTTTCGCGTTTAATCTCCTCGCCGGATTTGAAGAAATTAGTTGGGGTCAACGCGTTGCCGGAATTGAAACAACGGGTGTTTTCGCAAAATACAGTGATCAGAATGAGATCAACCTGCACAACTTTCTTCAGGGATTAGCGCCTGTTAAAACCAAACACTTTGCCTTATATATTTTGTTTTTTTACGGTGTTATTTTGCCTTGGCTTGTTAAAAGCGGCCGGGTGCGTTTTGCATGGATTAACAAAAACCAACTAATAGTTCCCCCTGATTTTTTGCGGGGAGGCTTCTTGATCGCCACACTTTTTATGATTGATGTGCCCACCGGGAGAGAGGAAGAGATTGGTGAATTTTTGTACAGTGCTTGTTTTTTACTGATGATGATCCACAATTTGATGCTTGCTCAAAAATCAAATCATTTTGCAGTCCTGGTTCCTGAAGTTAAACTGAAAAATATTCCTTCCCGCAATGAAAAATCTGAGACCCAGATTTTTTGAACCGGTGTTTTTCTCAAAATATAACTTGTCAGCAGGGCCGACACCACAATCATATCTACACGCAGGGCAATCAGTCCGGGCATTTTGCAGCGCTGCTGATGAGTTGACATCACCAATATGCCGGCAATCTGCTTAAACTGGGCTGGGTTTATTTCTGTTCCGGATGTATAAAATTCGCTTTCCGCGATATGAAATTTGCCTTTAATAAGTTCCCGGAAGGAGCTGAAAGCACCCGCTGACCCGATCAGTTGCTCGGGCTTCCGCTTGTCGCATTCTTTCAGAAGATCGCCCAGGGTATCATCAAAAAAAAGGTCAAGCAACTTTTGTTCATCAACTGAAATGGGATCTGAACGGTGAAACCGGTCCATCAACCTGGCGGCTCCCAGAGGATAACTCTTCCTCCAAAAAATTTCTGATTCGTTGCAGATAACAAATTCCACGCTTCCACCGCCGATATCCATGGTGAGCGATATTTTATCGTCCATAGAAACCGTCCGGCGTACGCCCAGGTAAATGAGCCTTGCTTCTTCCTCACCATCAATCACTTTTATTTTAATACCGGTTAACTCCTGCACACGGTTTACAAAGTCATTCCCGTTTTTAGCATCCCGGATGGCAGCGGTAGCCACTGCGCTGATCTGATCTGGCCGAAAACGGGAAATATGACCGGTAAATTGTTCTATCGCATCAATCCCCCGCAGCATTGCTTCCGGCTGAATAATGCCCTGGTTTATTCCTCCTTCACCAAGTTTAACCGGCAAGGTTAATTTAAACACGTTTCCTGGCATCTCATCGCTCCCGGTATCGGTGATTTGGAGGTGGAACGTATTGGTGCCCAGATCAATAACGGCGATTCGGTTCATTTTCTAACGTTTGGATAAATTCCCAGTAATTGTATCGGCCCTTTATTTTGTTGAAATATCTGTTTCACTGCGCTCAAAAAGTCGGCGAACATTCGCGGGAATCCGCTGGTTTTGATGCCATCAAATTATGAGACATTAAATTCTCCAAAATGCCAAAGAATGCCCGACGGGTCATGTAAAAAGCATTCCTTGCCCCAGGGCATTTCCCGCACGGGCGTAATTCTAACCTGTGGATATTTAGATGGTAAATCTAACTTCAGCAATTCATTCCAAAAACGGTTTGCATCATCAACCTCCATAAAAATCATGGTATTATCTAT
>JBGTBV010000200.1:0-1593 GCA_041749185.1 Daejeonella sp.
CGAAACAGGACTGAGTTCTGCATTCGCAGAGAGAGCTAATCTTGCCTCTTCAGTTATTTTTTCGTCACTCGGTGTGCACGACGAAAGGATGATTAACATGGCCATAGCCATGAACAACGATGTTTTTCTGTTCATAATTTCAGGGGTTTATTTTTTACGATCCGAAAATAAGGTCCCAGAGCGCGGGAAGCCTTATAGGTTTGATAAAGTTACAGTTAATCCGGCTACATACCCTATAATCGGTCGGGAAGTTACAGGCAGGATGATTTATTTAGGGCTTAGGATTTTGCCCTTCGTTTCTGAAATAAATAATTGACCCGAAATTGCCATGATGAACTCTTCGCTGAGAACCCCAGGTATTGGGTAATGTCGCTTTTGGGGAGATAACCTAGCGATATTTCAATATTTCTTATGGCCACTCCGGTTTGAAATATCATGTTGATCCAGATCTTTTCCGCTTTAAGGTAATCCTCGGTAACGGTACCATTATCACCTATCTGTTTGTTCTTCGGATAAGAGGAAAAGTTGACGCCAGCACCCGCGCCGCCGAACCATTTAAATTGAGGAGTATTGTAAAAGTTGTAATGGAGCTGACTATGCAAAGAAAAATTGAGTTGTTTTAGCTCCAGGTAATATCCTCCGGACCTAAATTCCGAGACAAGCGATGAATATGTGAGCGTATTTCTAAAATAAAGTCTCCCAACATTTGGAACAAGGTGAATATCAAAGCCGCCTCCAATCAAAGGTGACAGGGACGAGGAGGTCTTACCTGAATATCTGCTACTTCCCGAGAAACTTACAACTCCTCGATTAAAACCTGTGCCCGCGAAAAACCGAACGGGCGACTGACCATTTCTGATTATCACATCCGGATCCGGACCATTTATCTTCTCACAGATTTTTAGTATTGTTTTCTTTCCATAGCCGGCCCTATTTATTAAAGTAATTGTCTCTGAGTCCTGGGGCTGATAGGTAGTTGCAAGGTGAAGTAGTTGCCGACGATATTCCCTTTCATTAAAAACAACAGATCCGTTTCTATAGACACTATTCAAAAGTTCCTCAGGTGTTTCCCGTGCTGTTTCTCTGACGTACCATCGCAGCTTCGATTCGTCGTTAAATGAAAGCAAAGTTAGATTTCGACCTACATAAACAATCCTTAGAAATACCAACTCAACACGGTTCGTTGTATCTTTTTTATCTGGAATGTAATTGAGCACACGGGTGTCCATGCTAATCCTGACTTTAAAAAGCTGATATGACTCTTTGCCGTCAATCCCAAAGTACACGATATCCTTTTTGGAGTATATTTTTTCCTGACCATCCGCCGCAGTTCTGAATGAAATGTTTGAAGGGTTTTTGTGCCATTCTTTATGGTCAATAAATCCGCGCAGGGTATCTCCGGCGGAAAGAACAACAAATCCAGGCTGAAGATTTTTTTGTGCTTCTAGACAAATGGGGAAAAAAAGTAATGCGGCTAAGACGACAAATTTCGGTTTCATTACATCTAACAGGTCAGGAATTAAGTTTTTAAAACGGCGGAATCTACCTCGTCAAATCTATTGAAAACAGTCAACATTAAAACACTTTCGAAAA
>JBGTBV010000201.1:0-1602 GCA_041749185.1 Daejeonella sp.
TACAGAAGTACATGGTAGTGCTGTCATCATGTTTCCATCTTATAGTCATGCCTGAATATACGACGATTCCTATACGCCGGGGTTGCTGCTATGCACAAAGCCATTCACGGCAAACCCCGGCGGGACCGCTTATTTATTAAAAGACTGGGGAAGACCCCGGGAGAACGAAAAATTGTTTTTTTTATTTGAGTATTTTTCTATGTCAATTTCTCTGGATAGAAGGAACTTGAGAAAGTTTATTCCCCTGTATTTACATGTAGAAGTTAAGATTTAATCTGACAGTTGGGATTAACTTTAAGTAAGCACACTTATTAATTAACCCCAAAATGTCAGATCATGAATCAGGAAACTAAATTAATCAAATCCAGATTAGGGCTACTCAAATTAGCCGATCATTTAAACAATGTCACTAAGGCTTGCAAGCTAATGGGCACCAGCCGCGACAGTTTTTACCGGATTAAGGAGCTTTATGATACCGGTGGAGAAGCGGCCCTGGTAGAAATCAGCCGGCGTAAACCTATCCCAAAAAATCGTGTAGATTCTTCTGTTGAAGCTGCGGTGGTCAAGATGGCTTTTGACTATCCGGCCTTTGGCCAATCAAGAGCTTGTAATGAATTGCGTAAGAAGGGAATATTTATTTCTGCAGCCGGTGTTCGCTGTGTCTGGCAGCGTCATGATCTCGAAGTCTTTGACAAGCGTTTAAAGGCTTTGGAAAGCCGTGTTGCTCAGGATGGACTGATCCTTACCGAAGCGCAGATGATGGCGCTGGAACGTAAAAAAGAAAAACGAGAAGCACATGGTGAAATTGAAACCGAACATCCAGGCTATCTGGGATCCCAAGACACTTATTATGTTGGAACGATCAAAGGTGTAGGACGCATTTATCAGCAAACCTTTATTGATACTTATTCCCGGGTTGCTTTTGCTAAGCTTTACGATAGTAAGCATGCAATAACTTCTGCTGAGATCCTGAATGATCGGGTGCTGCCATTTTTTGAAGAACAGGAAATACCGTTGCTGCGAATACTGACAGACCGCGGAACCGAATTCAAGGGTAAGCCAGAACACCACGAGTATGAGCTTTACCTGCAAATCGAAGGCATTGACCATAGCAAAACTCAGGTACGGCACCCACAAAGCAATGGCATCTGTGAACGACTGCACCGAACCATCCAGGAAGAGTTTTATGCGGTCACCTTTCGCAAGAAACTGTACAACAACCTGGAGCAGCTTCAAAAGGATCTCGATGATTGGATCATTTATTACAACAATGAAAGACCACACAGTGGAAGGTATTGCTATGGTAAAACTCCAATGCAAACTTTTAATGAATCTATTACCTTAGCCAAACAAAAACTGCTGAACCAAATAAGCCCAGCAGCCTAATTAACTAATCCGTTTCCCTAGAATTACTAAAAACAAAAAATCCTAAACTGTCAGATCAAATACTAACTATTACATATTATATATTAATCAAGGGAGTAAGAAAAAAATGGTTGAACTTATTCAAAAGTCTGGCGTAGCCAAAAGGGCAGAATTTCCGCCGGTCAAAGTATCCATTATTGAGTGTTTCAATCGCCGTTGGCTCGTTTTCCTTCCTTT
>JBGTBV010000202.1:0-1896 GCA_041749185.1 Daejeonella sp.
AATTGGCAAAAGCACTTCGTGGGGTTCCTGTGCAGATTGTGGTCATCGACAGGCAGAACTTCCATACTTTTCAACCATTACTATATCAAGTTGCCACCGCAGGGGTAGAACCGTCATCGATCATTTATCCTTTCAGGAAGATCTTTGAGGATCAACCCGGATTTTATTTTCGTATGGCTGATGCGCTTTCCGTGAACACCCATCAAAAGGTTCTTGAGACCTCCATCGGCTACATCAACTATGACTTTCTGGTTGTGGCCACTGGAGCAATCACCAATTATTATGGAAACGATGAGATCCAGCAAAAATCCATTGCGATAAAAACTATAGAAGATGCCCTGGCATTAAGGAATACCATATTAACAAATTTTGAAAAAGCACTACAGATCAAAGATGAAACGCAGCTTAACAGCCTGATGGATTTTGTCATTGTTGGTGGTGGTCCGACCGGGGTGGAGATAGCGGGCGCACTGAGTGAACTCCGTAAACACGTCTTCCCAAAGGACTATCCCGAACTGAATTTTGTAAACATGGATATCCATCTGATCCAAAGTGGCCCTCAACTTCTCAAAGGAATGTCAAACGAAGCTGCAAATGAGGCTCGGGAGTTACTTCAAAAAGCGGGTGTTAAACTATGGTTAAATTGCAAGGTGAAATCTTATGACGGGTTCAGAGTAGTGCTAGACAAAGGTGAATCATTATGCACACGTACGCTAATCTGGGCAGCCGGAGTCACCGGAACTATTTTAGATGGTTTCAACCCTGCCGTTATAGTAAAAGGTAATCGCCTGAAAGTTGATGAATGTAACCGAGTTGACGGATATTCAAATGTTTTCGCCATCGGAGATATTGCGGCAATGATCACAACTGAAAACCCTGAAGGATATGCGATGATGGCTCAGCCAGCTATTCAACAAGGCCAATGGCTGGGTAGAAACTTCAAAAGACAAATTGACGGAGAAATCATGCAGCCTTTCCGCTATAAAGACCGCGGATCTATGGCAACCATTGGACGCAATAAGGCCGTAGCGGACTTTAAAATTTTCGGACACACCTATAAAACCCAGGGGTTTAAGGCCTGGTTTGTGTGGATGTTTGTTCACCTTATCTCCCTGATCGGATTTCGTAACCGCCTGATCGTGCTTATAAACTGGATGTGGAGTTACTTCTCCTATGATACCGGTATCCGCTTGATCATAGGAAAGAAAAAAGAAAACGTCCCGGTGGAAGATGTTACAGAAAAGACTGTAGCCTAGATTTCAAACACTAGAAAGAGGAACTCGAAAACAACAATAGAGTCTGCACTTCTCCTACTAATCAGGAACATAAGATTAAATTCAGTTATTTTTTTTCTTTTGCTGACCCGGAGCATACGGTTTCGCCGATTGACTTCCTGTCACTTTCTTGGCTTGTCCAGGTGGCAGTGGCTTAGGCGCATGGACAATCGTAGTACGTGAGCAGGCTGTGGCAATTACCAGTAAAACAATTAGTGCCAGGGAGTATGATGATCTATTCACTCTTAGTTTCATTTACAATTAATTTTATTGCTGAAAGGTAAATTTGTTTTGAAGAGTGAAATGTTGACATTATTAAACTTTCTTACACAGGACCATTAATCGGGTAGAAGTGACTGGCCGAAGTTGAATTTTTTTTGGGGTTGGTCCTGTAATTGAGAAATTGGTTAAAGGCCACAGCGGACGTCATGGCCTTGACCACAAACGTGTCGACCCTGAAACGTCTTTCAAGAAGAGTTCGAATAACTATGATCCAGGTAGCGGCAGGCTCAGCATACGATTCATTTATTATATCAAACAAAAAATCGCATACCAATAGGCCCGGAAGTGCTACTGTGCCTTCCTATTCACGCTTCATTGACCAACGTTGTTAAAAGATTTT
>JBGTBV010000203.1:0-1955 GCA_041749185.1 Daejeonella sp.
GTACCCAGCGAAAAGTTGTCGCCGAACTTACGGGCAAAGGTGCCATCAACGGCAAACTCGTTGGGACTGTATACACCAATATCCTGCATGCTATTATCCGTTAACTGTATTGATCCATAGGAGAAATAGCGCAAGGAGCCGCCAATGGTATTCCTCTCGTCAAGGCGATGATAAACCGCTAAATAACCCAGATCAATATCAGGTACCAAATTGCGCAGCCAGGGAGTGTATGATACAGAAAAGCCGGTTGGATCTTCCAGAAAAGCTAATTTTGCCGGGTTCCAGTGTAATGAATTTGCGTCAGAAGAAATAGCCACACCGACATCTCCCATAGCGCCCGAACGGGCATCAGGAGAAATAAGCAAAAATGGCGCAGCAGTTTGGATAGTGTTGGTAAACCGGCCATCACTCTGTGGTACTGTTTGCGCATTTGCCGGAAAATAGCAGGCAAAAAAAATGCAAAATGCGCTGCAGACCGTGTTTTTGCTTACTATCATAAGATTGGTAGAAGTTTACCCTTCAAAGTTATCATTTAGGGCAGTGCAATATAAATAAATTCAGAATTATACAATGTAATGTCAATAAATTGAAGGAATGAATTTTAACCAGACTGGATTCACTCCAGAGAGCTCCTTCATAATTTATTCTGGGTTTTGCTGCCTCCACATTTTACTAAAAGATTGTTGAGCCACTTTCGGGATGCTGCGGGTGTCGCCCCAGCTTTTACCAAAAAGCTTTTTTAATAACCAGTTCTTCCAGCTACCCGAAAGCGAGTCCATTAGCTTTCGTTTCATCATTCCGGCTTTCCAGCCACGCCAGCCGAGTTTTTCAGTCTTGCTAACCAATCCGCCTGTAACAGCATCGCGGCGGTTTAGCAAAAGCATTTTATGAATATCTATTTTTACCGGGCAAACCTCTGTACACCGGCCGCAAAGGCTTGACGCGTAACTCAAATGCTTAAAGGTTTCCATTCCCTGCATGTGCGGTGTAATTACCGAGCCGATCGGGCCGCTGTAGGTAGTGTTATAGGTGTGCCCGCCAATATTCTTGTAAACGGGACAGGCATTGAGGCAGGCACCGCAGCGGATACAGTATAAACCCTGTCGCTGGTCTTTCTGCGCCAGCAGATTGGTGCGGCCGTTATCTAAAAGTATTACATACATTTCTTCCGGGCCGTCGGTTTCACCTTCCTGCCTGGGGCCGCTTAAAATGGTATTGTATACGGTTAGATTCTGGCCCGTGCCGTGCGACGCTAATAGCGGCCAGAATAAGTCCAGGTCTGCGATGGACGGGATGAGCTTCTCAATGCCTGCTACGGCAATGTGAATTTTCGGAAATGTGGTTGACAGACGGGCGTTCCCTTCATTCTCGGTGAGAGCGATGCTGCCGCTATCAGCGATTAAAAAATTCGCTCCGGTAATTCCTACATCAGCAGAGGGATATTTGTTGCGAAGCAGTTCGCGTGCTTTTAGGGTTAATTGCTCAGGCGTAGCATCCAGCGCAGTCCCGAATTTTTCATTAAACAGCCGGGCAATGTCAGTTTTGCTGAGGTGCATGGCTGGTGTAACGATATGGTAAGGCTTCTGCCCGAGCAATTGAACAATGTATTCCCCAAGGTCGCTTTCAAGGGTTTCTATTTGCTGTTCTTGAAGAAATCCGTTGAGCTCCAGCTCTTCGGTCACCATTGATTTCGACTTGATAACCGTTTTGGCGCCCGCTTTTTTAATAATATTTAGTATTTCCCGATTCGCTTCTTCGGCGGTGTTCGCCCAAATAACCTTGCCGCCCCGGCTTTGAAAATTAGATTCGAACTCCGGCAACAGCTTATCCAGATTTTCCATCACTTTCCATTTTACCGTATGCGCCTTTCGTTTGGAGTTTTCGAGATTATGGAATTGAGTAAGGCTGCGCTCCACCGCACTGTCGTATTTCCCGATGTTGTAATTGATAATTTT
>JBGTBV010000204.1:0-3261 GCA_041749185.1 Daejeonella sp.
GCTAGCCCAACGAGATAAAGAATTCCCTGGATAAACAGCGGGCGGGAAAGTGTATCCTTCTTTTCAATAAAGTTATCGACAATTTTCCCCGTTATATGAGGATCAAGAAGAGAAAAAACCTGGCTTGTTGCCGCTAATAACAAAGCGACAGTTATAAGCCCCTTGTAATTTTTTAAATAATGGAGAAGTATTTTCATTCGACTAATAATATAAAAAGAATGCTTCCGGAACTGTCATCCGTGGTTTAACAAGTCAATGTGAGGGTTCAATAAGCTTCATAACGGTTTACAACACAGCAAAGCTCACAAAGATTTCACGGTTTTCAAAAAAAGCTCTTATAGGTGCAGCAAGGTGGCTTCGGCATTCATCTCACCTAAAAAATCCATACGCTTCCAGGCTGGGCGAATTCTGCTCCTATTTTTAGTTGACCATTGAATTCCACTGATACAATTTATCCGTATGGAGCAAATTTTTGCATAAAAAGCAGTTAGCGTTCGTAACCACTCTATAATTAATGTAATTCTATGTATTAACTCTAGCGATTTTTCAATATCGTTCAATCGTTTGTTCGACACCCTGAATAGCCTCCTGGAAAACATAGAAAATATCCACGGACATAAACTTCAATTTCTAACGGTAAGGGGCTATATTTCTCCATCAATCTACTATGAAAAAAGCTATATACTCCCTTTTAGTGCTTACGCTAACGGTTTTTACTGCCTGTCAGAAACCGGAAACCCTGAATGACACATTCGTCAGGCTTGACACCGAAATTAAACAAAACTCAAAAGCCTATAGCACCCTTGAAGAGGCCACTTCCACGATCGGTCACCGTCTCACAGGTTCCGAAAACGGAAGTAAAGCTGAGGAATACGTGTTTAATAAATTTAAAGAATATGGATTTGAGGATGTTGCTTACCAGAACTTTGAAGTCGAAGCATGGTCACGCGGGGATATAGCCGTAACAATTGATGGCGATTCTGTAGCGGCAGTCACCCTGGGTCACTCTCCTGTGAAATCTGATGTTACAGGTGAACTTGTAGATATGGGAAATGGCCTCGAAGCGGATTATGCTGCTAAACCGGATGCAGCCAAAGGCAAGATTGCATTCTTTTACATCGGAATCTTGCCCGGAAGCCCTGAAGGTTCGAGAAATCTGCACCGAAGCGAAAAGACAGCAATAGCAATCAGGCACGGCGCAATTGGGGTTATCATTTTTAACCAGGTTGATGGTGGTGTTATGTTTACTGGTACCGCATCTGTCACAGGTGAACTACTCGATATCCCCGCTATCTGCATTTCAAAAGAAGTTGGAACAGCATTAAAAGAGAAGCTGAAAACCAAAAAAGTCAGTGCCCATATTACGATGACGAATCACAGTGACCCAATCAAGGCACGTAACGTAGTAGCTACTATTAAAGGGTCGGAGATACCAAATGAGAAAGTTCTTGTGGGTGGACACTTGGATTCATGGGACCTTGCCACGGGCGCGATAGACAACGGCATCGGATCGTTTTCCATACTCGATATGGCACGGGCCTTCAAAGCTAACGACCTGAAACCGAAAAGAACGGTGCAATTCATTATGTTCATGGGAGAAGAACAAGGACTTCTGGGCTCCACTTTTATGGTAAATGAAGCAGTAAAAGACGGGTCCATCGAAAACATTAAATACATGATGAACCTTGATATGACCGGCAACCCTATTGGCATTAATGCCGGTGGAAAACTTGATGATTCAACATTCTTCCGAAACCTGGGTGCCGAGATTGCTAAAGTAGATACAATATTCCGTAATAAGATTTCTGGCGACTTGGGGCTTCATAGCGACCATCAGCCATTTATGTTGGAAGGTGTACCCATTCTTGGCATCAATGGTAACCTGGACCGATCAATCTATGGATGTTATCATGCAAACTGTGACGACTTTAAACTGGTTAACAAAGATCACATTCTGAATACAGCAAGGTTCGGAACGATGATTCTCTACGGACTTGCGAATGCGACAACACTCCCGGCTTCAAAGATGGATACAGAAACAACGAAGCAGTTTCTTATTGACAATCATCTTGAAGAACCATTAAGACTCGCAGGCGACTGGAAGTGGGATTGATGGCGGTTGCCACTCCGGGTAGTGAGCAACAAAAATTAAAGTAGCACATACCGGAGAATGGATTTCGGGGAAAGAGCAATCCTATTTGGGAACTACCTTGATAAATCAGACTTCGTAACTATTGTCAAAACTGCATAACCTAATACAACAATGGCAAATGCGATGACAATACCTATGCCCGTCTTACCTTTTTTGAAGCTAAGTAGAAAGGAAATCAAAATTTCGAATAAGAAACTCAACATAAGATAAAGGTAGTGAAGATTTAAACGTCCAAATGAATTCGAAAGTTTCATAGAAGAATATCCTTAATCCTTAACGTCAATCAGGGAACGGCAAAAATTATATAACAACAGCGGTTGCAAATAAATACTATCCACAATCTTCCAGCTCAACAACTCATCTATAAATTCCGGTTCAGGAACACCAGATCTTATGCAGGCCTCCAAATAGAAATCCATTTTCTTCGGATGCTCCTGTGAGGTCGCATTTATTACATAGCCAAATGCATTTTTTTCTAGAATTGTCAGGCATATTCCACAGCAATCGTCACGATGGATCAAATTAACCGGACCTTGTCCGTTTGGAATATTTTTCTTCCCGGAAAAAAAGTTTGCCGGATCTCTGCCTGGTCCTATCAATCCACCAAATCGAACGATCGTTGTCTGGAATGAACTCTCTGATCGGAAAAGAAATTCAGACTGGAGCAAAACTTTTCCGGATAAACTGTCTGGTTTCGGCTGGGTTTTTTCATCGAGATGGCAATTCAAATCGCCATAAACACCCGTTGAACTTATATAGATTACCTTCTTGACATTGTACCTCTTAATCGATTGAATTATGGACTGAATAATGGAAATGTACGGACTGTCAGGGTTCGATCTTACTTTTGGCGGGATGGCTATAACAAGTACATCACAATTGAAAAATGATGGATCTATTGATGATTGATCTGTATTTGAAAAATTGATAAGGTATGGCTTTACGTTTTCTTTTTGCAGCAGTGGAATCTTGCCAGCAGAAGTTGTTGATCCCATAACATCGTACCCTCCTTTGACAAGGGACTTTGCAAACGATAATCCAAACCAACCGCATCCAAGAATACTGATCAACATACCTTAAATAGTCGACTATAAAACCAATTGATTAAA
>JBGTBV010000205.1:0-3682 GCA_041749185.1 Daejeonella sp.
AGAAAAAAAATCAATAAAAGGCGGCGAGTTCATCATCCGCGAAACCTCTTTTGAAGATATTTTTATCCCGGAAGAATTTGATGAAGAACAGTTAATGATCAAAAAAACCTGTGAGGATTTTTTGGAAGCAGAGGTTTTCCCAAATTTAGACCGCATAGATCGTCAGGAAGAAGGTCTGATGCCTGCGCTGATGAATAAGGCGGGCGAATTGGGACTTCTTGCCGTTTCTATTCCCGAAGAATATGGCGGCTTTGGGAAAAACTTCAACACCTCGATGTTGGTTGCCGATTGCGTAGGGCCCGGCCCTTCATTTGCCGTGGCGCTTTCTGCACATACCGGTATAGGTACCTTGCCTATTTTGTATTACGGCAATACCGCTCAAAAAGATAAATACATTCCAAAACTGGCCACCGGCGAGTGGAAAGCAGCCTATTGTTTAACCGAACCCAATTCAGGATCTGATGCCAACTCGGGCCGTACAAAAGCAACGCTGAACGCCGATGGAACTCGCTATCTGATTAACGGCCAGAAAATGTGGATTACCAATGGAGGCTTTGCCGATGTTTTTATCGTATTCGCCAAGATTGACGATGACAAAAATTTGTCTGCGTTTATTGTTGAAAAATCCTTTGGCGGGATAACCATGAATCCCGAAGAGCATAAAATGGGGATCAAAGGTTCATCAACCCGGCAGGTATTTTTTAACGATTGCCCTGTTCCGGTTGAAAATCTGTTATCCGAAAGGGAAAATGGATTTAAGATCGCAGTGAACATATTGAACATTGGCCGCATAAAATTGGGTGTAGCCGCAATCGGTTCATCCCGACGGGTTTTAGACCAGGCGATTAATTATTCAAATGAGCGTATCCAGTTTAAGCTGCCGATTTCCAAATTTGGCGCAATCCGTTATAAACTTGCCGAAATGGCCACCCGTAATTTTGCGGTAGAAAGTGCCGCCTACCGGGCGGGGCAAAATATTGACGATGCCTATGTTCAACTGGTTGCAGAAGGCATGGATCCGGCGAAAGCCAAACTAAAATCTACCGAGCAATTTGCCGTAGAATGTGCCATACTGAAGGTTTGGGGCTCAGAAATGCTGAATTATATTGTGGATGAAGGTGTTCAGATTTACGGCGGTATGGGATATTCTGCTGATGCGCCAATGGATCGTGCTTATCGCGACAGCCGGATAAACCGGATTTTTGAAGGCACCAATGAAATTAACCGGATATTAATTGTTGACATGTTACTGAAGCGGGCCATGAAAGGCGAGCTTGATTTGATGACCCCGGCCCAGGCAGTTGCTGCGGAATTAATGTCTATCCCCGATTTTACAGAAGATGTCGATTTGTTATTCGCGGCAGAGAAAAAAATATTGGCGAATTTAAAAAAGGCGGGTTTGATGATAGCCGGTTCTGCGGTGCAAAAATTAATGATGACGCTTGGCAAAGAGCAGGAAATTTTGATGAATATTGCTGATATAATCGGCGATATCTACATTGCGGAATCAACAATTTTGCGGGTGGAAAAGCTGGTTAAGTTACGCGGACAGGAGGCTTGCAACGGTCAGTTGGATATGATGCGAATTTATTTACAGGGAGCCGTTGACCGGATTGGCATCGCAGGGAAAGAAGCATTGGTATCTTTTGCCGAAGGCGATGAATTAAAGATGATGCTTGTTGGTTTACGCAGGTTTACCAAAGCCGAGCCTTTTAATATCAAAGACGCAAGGCAGCGGGTGGCCAGGCAATTGATCGAAGCCAATAAGTATTGTTATTAACCTGTGTTCGATTAATTCTTACCGGTTGAAACTTCATGGCAGGATTGTCTCGCTTATCAGGTGCGTTAACGATGGGAGCGGCATCGTTTTTTCTCGCCACGGGCGAGATAAAAAGATACAGCGGACAGCGTGTCAAAACGCCCCAATCAGTATCATTCAATTATTGAATAATTGAACTAAAATTATTTTTAAGGTGTTGCGTGTTGCGTACTGAAGCTAAGTTGATAAAGTCTAACCTTCTTGCACAATACTTATGCGATCTTTCTGTTAAAAAATGTTAATCCTTCCGTTTTGAGGTTTAAAAGGATAGATTTGCAGGATATATGAAACGCAAATATCTCTTACTTATCTGTTTAATAATGGTAACCGTGCTTGCATCTTGTAAAAAAGACAGCGGTGTTACACCTGAGGAACAGTTGGCAGCCGATGAAGTACGGATTAAAGAATTTATTGCCCAGAATAATATTCCGGCTATTCGCCATGAAACGGGATTATATTATCAAATTATCGAGCCCGGAACAGGAAGCCTGGCCTACAGTGCCAACACATCAATTTCTGCCAGTTATAAACTTAGATTGTTAAACGGCGAAACCATCCCGCAGCCTGCCGGACCGATAAGTTTCAGATTAGGGGGAGTAATTGTGGGCTGGCAAATAGGTATACCGCTTATTCAGAAAGGCGGCAAAATACGCTTGTTGGTCCCGTCGGGATATGCATACGGGCCGCAGGCCCAAAACGGTATCCCTTCCAATGCTGTACTTGATTTTGATATCGAACTGGTGGATGCCCAAAATTAATTCCAATCTAAAAATGAAATTTCCTTTCAAATTCACTATTTTTTGTTTGCTTGTACTTGCCTTGTTTGCTGGCTGCGACAAAGAGTATGCATCAATTGACGAAGTTGATGAGGAGAAAATACAGAACTATATACGAGCTGAAAATCTAAATCTGATCAAAGATTCTTCGGGTATTTATTATCAGGTGATCAGCGCCGGCAGCGGAGCAAAACCTAAAAACTCGGAAATCGTTTTTTACACGTATACGGCCAAATCTATTGATGGCAAAGAATATTTCACCAGCAACTCCTACATCAGTTCCTCTAACTATTTGGGTTACGTGCGGCCAGAAGGCTGGCGACTGGCCTTAAACAAGATTAATAAAGGCGGAACCATTCGCGTGGTTATGCCCTCCACATTGGGTTTTGGCCGCAATGGCAACATGGTGTTTGATGGTAACGCCGTGCTCGACAGTGAACTTGAACTTTTCGATGTGAACACACAGGCGGCGGTAGATGATATACTGATAAACCGATTTATCACCAAAAAAGCCCTAACAGGTTTCAGCAAATTACCCGGTGGAGTGTATTATAATATCGTTACACCTGGCAGCGGAACTGATTCTGTTACGTTAACCTCAACCGTAACCGTAGCTTATGAAGGGCGTTTATTAAACGGAACCGTTTTCGACAGGGCAACAGTTGCGAAGCCCTTTACCAGCTCATTACAAACGCTTATTGAGGGATGGAAAGACGCGGTGCCATTGTTAAGAAAGGGCGGCAAAATTCGGTTGTTAATCCCTTCAGAAAAAGGTTACGGTTCTCAGGGTTCAGGGATCGCAATTCCGCCCAACTCTGTTTTAGATTTTGACATTGAACTTACTGAGGTAAAAAACGAGTAGAAATTCTGTGTTTTAGTTTCCGCGATACGCGTTTTTAGTTAGAGTAGATATCTTTTAATGCATCTTTTAATTCCGGGAAATCAAAACGGAAGCCCTCAGATTTTATTTTTTCTGCCGATGTTTTTACGCTGTCGAGCACTATTGCTTTCATCTCTCCCATTAGCATCTGAAGTGCAAAAACGGGCACATGGGGAAGCCAAAGTTTTTTGTCTAATACCATAGCCA
>JBGTBV010000206.1:0-3266 GCA_041749185.1 Daejeonella sp.
CCCCAATCCGGAACTCGTTCAAATAACTTCGTCAGCATATCATGGTTCAGTAATCCGGAATACCCCTGCCAGTTCATAGGCGCATTATCCAGGACGTGAATAACATGTAACCTCCCTTCGTAAGTGGTCTGCAACTTATCAAACTCGTTCCTGAAAATGATACTATCAACGTCACGGTTGCAGTAAATCAATGAGCAGATGCTGTCCGGTTCCTGCATCAGTATACTTTTTATGATGGACATCATCGGTGTAATTCCGGAACCTCCTGCAAAAAGAATAATGTGACGTTTGTTTGACTTATCATATTCGGTTGTGAATTGGCCCATCGGCTCCATCACCTTTACCTTCAGTCCGGCCTTTAAGTTATCGGGAAGCCAGTTAGACATTAACCCATTATCGACACGTTTTACAGTTACAGCGAGGTCCTCATCTACAAATGGCGATGTACACAATGAATATGCCCTGCGGACCTCTTTGCCCTGAACGGGAACAATAAGTGTTAAGAACTGTCCTGACTTATACAGAATCTTGCCATCCGAAGGATGATGGAACACAATAGAAATCGCATCCTTTGTTTCCTGGACAATCTCTTTTACCGCCAGGTCGTAGTACTTCGGCCCTCCATGTACTTCTTCCTTCTTTGAAGGTTTTTCGGATTTGTCAGACTTCTTAAAAAAACTAAATGCCATAATTAACAATTAAAAAATTCTGTCTGGTATCTGAAATACCAGGCCTAAACCCCATCTACCTCCGAACAACCGAATGACGCAACCGGTTCTACTTTCACTAACCAAATTCAATAGAAGATGTCCAGCGCACAAAAGTAGCAAGGAATACATTATAGGTGAAGGTTATGGCAAAAAGTGTTTACAAGGCGCCGTATCTTTATAACTTCCTTGTATACTGATACTTAACCCAAGTGATGGTTTCTCTCAATATTCCTTTCCTCTTAAGATTTAGTAGAATACACGATTTAATCGGAAACGAAGAAGAACCTTTTTTCCTGGATTTTTGGCTTGTCCGATGAAGGGTTTAATTTTGAGCCTTAACAAGCCAAGCCGTGCAATTAAATTCCCTTACTGCTATCTCTCCCATAGACGGGCGATATTTTGAAACCGTAAAACCACTTGCCCCATACTTTTCGGAATTTGGATTGATGCGCTACCGGGTTCAGGTTGAGATCGAATACCTGATCTCTTTATCCGGTGCACTCCCTGAATTGATTGACTTCCCCGTCCATAAACTGAACGATCTCCGCAAGATCTACAAAAACTTTACAGAGTTTCATGCCTCTGAGATTAAAGAGATTGAGAAAACCACCAACCATGACGTTAAGGCGGTTGAGTACTTCATAAAACAGGAGTTTGAAAGATTAAACCTGAATGATTTTAAGGAGTTCATCCATTTCGGACTCACCTCCCAGGATATTAATAATACCTCCATTCCATTATTGTTGAAGGAATTCATCGAACATGAATACACCGTGCTTGTTAATACCCTGCTACGCCGGTTAAACGGATTGGCAAAAGAATGGAAAGACATCCCAATGCTTGCCCACACACACGGTCAGCCAGCCACACCTACGCGCCTGGGCAAAGAGATCATGGTTTTTGCCGCACGCCTTGAAAAGCAGTTGACTCAACTAAAACTTGTTCCTCACGCGGCAAAGTTCGGTGGCGCAACGGGCAATCTGAATGCTCATTATATCGCTTATCCAACGACAGATTGGAATCAGTTTGCCGACGAATTCTGCCAGCACCTGGGGTTAGTCCGTAGCTACCCCACAACGCAGATCGAACATTACGATAATATGGCTGCATTGTTCGACAATCTTAAACGTATCAACACCATCCTGATTGACTTTAGCCGTGATATGTGGCAATATATCTCAATGGAATATTTCAAACAGAAGATCAAAGCTGGAGAAATCGGATCGTCGGCAATGCCTCATAAAGTGAATCCAATTGATTTCGAAAATGCCGAAGGTAACCTGGGATTTGCGAATTCAATCTTTGAATACTTATCTGCCAAACTTCCGGTCTCGCGCCTGCAACGCGACCTCACTGACTCAACTGTATTGCGTAACATTGGCGTACCTCTGGCTCATACCTATGTAGCACTTCAGTCGCTATTGAAAGGAATTGGAAAACTTGAACTTAATCAAAAAGCCATCCATGAGGACCTTGATAATAACTGGGCAGTCGTAGCTGAGGCTATACAAACAGTTTTAAGGAAAGAGGGCTATCCGAATCCTTACGAAGCGTTGTTAAATCTGACCCGTAAAAATGAAAAGATAACACAAGACAGCCTGATAGTTTTTATCGATAGTCTTGCCATAAAAGATGAGGTGAAGAAAAAATTGAAAGAGATTACACCGTTTAATTATGTTGGAGTCTAGACGGGGGACGTTATCCGTTAATAGTTAATCGTGGGTGTGGGATGTGTGACTGTTGATCAGTTAATACGGATAACCATTAACGGCTAAGCCGGATAGACGCTGAGTTGATACAGAAGCGGAGACCACTTGGGGCAGGGCCATCTGGAAATACGTGACCGAGGTGGCAATCACATACATTACACATTACTTCGATCCGGGTCATTCCGAAAGTGGTATCTCCTTCGTACTTAATAACATTGTCTTTGACTGGCTCGGTAAAACTTGGCCAGCCCGTTCCGGATTCAAATTTCTGGGTGGAGTCAAAAAGTGGTGTATCACAACAGCGACATGCGTAGAGTCCTGGTTCGTGTGCCTCACAATATTCGCCTGTAAAAGCACGTTCCGTTCCCTTCTTGCGGGTGATCCTGAATTCGTCTGGAGTGAGAATTTTTAACCACTCGGCTTCCGATTTTTCTACTCTCCTGTCAGGCGTGAGATTTCCTTTTTTTGCAAAATTTATAACATCCGTCCATTTCATGATTGTAGAACAATTTTTAAGCTTATAAGTTCTTTAAAACAAAATTATCATCCTGAAAATCCGTCCAATTGAAGCAATTAACAAATCCTTTATCTCAAACAGCCAACATCACATCACACCCTGCATTCTGAAAATGTAGCATCTGTAGTTGCGCCAGAAAGCCAGAAGGTTTTTTCAAGTGTGCAGGCGCAACCATAATGGGTTTGTCAGCGGAACCCTGGCTGAAGCCAAGGGATATTAATATTCAGAAATGTGTTCTCAATAACCCCGTCCTTCAGGGCGGGGTTCAACAAGCGACTTTTCAGTCGCGCCACTGCCATACAACTAGAATGCAGCGAACTTTCCAGGGCG
>JBGTBV010000207.1:0-1543 GCA_041749185.1 Daejeonella sp.
TTCATTCCCCTCACCTATTTGTTGGATAAGTTTAGCGACCGCAAGTGTTAGCTCCTTTTCGCTTATTCCATCATTGTTTTTTATTCCGCTATCTGTACCGCCATGCGCTGCGTCAATTACAACTACAAACGAATTGTCATCAATTGTATAATCATTATTGAACGACATCAAAGTGAATGTCGTAAGGAGCAGGAAAATTGTTTTTTTCATCGTGTTCAGTTTATAGTTAAAGAAAACCAATAATTCCAGAATGTTCGTTTTGTCTGAGCTTGACCCTCGAAGGAAATGAAGAGCGAATCTGCCGGTACAAAAGTCTTCCATCTAAGTTAACCTCAGCCGTTATCGGAATCTAATTTAGTAATTTTTCTGAAATTATCTTCGTTGGATACCAGCTACACAAATTGTTGGTGGTTTTGATTCTTTCAAAAGATGATTTTTCATTAAACTAATAACACAACGTCAGCATATCCGATGACCACTAACTACCCATATTCGACCCAAATGTCACCTCATTTTGTCAGCAGAGCAAAGCATAACTTTGCCTGGAAATCTCAAGCTCTTCGTTGGTTGGAACGACTAAGATTTTAACCAGCGAATCTGTTTTGTTTATCTCATAAATGCCTTTACCTCCGGATTCATTCTTCACCTCATCAAGCTGAATACCCAGGTACTCCATGTTTTGTGTCGCCAATTTTCGTGTAAGCGAGTCATTCTCTCCTACGCCGGCAGTATATACGATTGCATCCACTCCATTCAGTATGGCAACATACGCCCCAATGTATTTCTTGATATGATATGCATACATGTCGTAGGCTAATATTGCTTCCTTCTTCCCTTTTGCATATTCGTTCTTCACATCGCGCATGTCACTAAACCCTGTCAGACCTAGCATTCCACTTTTTTTATTCAACATGTTATTAACTTCATCTAACGAATGACCCGCCTGGTTCACAAGGTAAAAGATAATAGACTGGTCGATGTCGCCCGTACGCGTTCCCATGATCAACCCATTCATCGGGCCGAAGCCCATACTGGTATCTATGCATTCACCATTTTTGATGGCACTTATGCTACAACCGTTGCCCAAATGGATAGTGATGACCCGCGCATCTTTCTTTTGCAAGTATTCCAGCGCCAGCCCTGACACGTACTTGTGACTTGTGCCATGAAATCCGTAAGCCCGAATCTGGTGCTGGTCGTAAAATACTTTTGGAATAGCATACCGATAGGCTACCGGTGGCATTGTCTGGTGAAAGGCTGTATCGAACACAGCAACCTGTTTCGCTTTTGAAAAAACTTTCCCCGCTACTTCAATGCCCAGATAGTTTGGCGGATTATGAAGGGGAGCAAGTGGAAAGAGTTTTTTGATTTTTTCTTTAACCGCGTCGGTAATGATCATGGTCTTTGAAAACGTCTCACCGCCATGCACTACACGATGACCAACAACATCAATTTCATCCGGATTTCGAATGACCCCGATGGTTTTGTCAGTGAGTAACCTTGCTACTTCCTGCAGCCCGGCGGCGTGATCCTTTATCGGGAT
>JBGTBV010000208.1:0-28071 GCA_041749185.1 Daejeonella sp.
TAAGATTTCGAACGCAAAAAAACTTAAAGCTGCTATAAAAGAGGTTCAGAGCAATAAATCTTATCAAACGCATTTGAAAGTAATTTCTATCTTTGCGTCATCAATAAGGGGTGCCTTGTTTGCGAAATCAAACACAAAAACAGGCTGAGAATATACCCATTGGGAGTTATAGGTTGAGTGGTAAGTTGAAAGTTTTATGCTATAAACTTACAACCCACAACGTAAACTTAGAATTTTCCCAAGCACCTGATCCGGGTAATGCCGGCGTAGGGAAGGTAAAAGTTAATAAAACCGCATGTTACTCCTTTGTGCGGGATGTTTAACTCTATAGTTTTAATCAATTGAAAAATTTCTTAACAATCGCTCTTATAGCGATGCTAATGCCCGCGGTGGCCCTGGCCCAATTCTCTGTAAGCGGTAAGATTACCGATGGTTCTACTGGTGTGCCGCTGGTCGGGGCAAGCGTAAGGTTCAATGATTTGTCTTTTGGCCTTCAAACTAATACCACCGGAAACTTCAACTTCCGAAATGTTAAACCTGGCTCATACACTCTCCGGATTTCATTTCTCGGGTATAAACCGGTTGAAAAAGCCGTTAACGTGGCGAAAGATGAGATAATTGATGTTGCGATGCAACAAACCAGTTTGCTAACCGAAGAAGTGGTGGTGATGGCATCGAGGGCCACTGCCCGCTCCGCAAGTACGTACCAGAATATCAGCAAGGCCGAGCTGGAGAAGAATAATCTGGGGCAGGATCTGCCGTTTTTACTGGATCAAACACCTTCTGTAGTAGTTACTTCTGACGCCGGCGCCGGAATTGGTTATACTGGTATCCGCATCCGCGGAAGCGACGCAACCCGCATAAACGTGACCATTAACGGTATTCCCTACAATGATTCTGAAAGCCAGGGAACCTATCTGGTTGATCTGCCCGACTTTGCGTCTTCGGTAAATAATATCCAGATACAGCGTGGCGTGGGCAGCTCTACCAACGGTGCGGGTGCTTTTGGCGCCAGTCTGAACATTCAAACCGCCACCCGCCGCGATTCTGCTTACGCCGAATTAAGCAATTCTATCGGCTCGTTCAATTCGCAAAAAAACACCGTGAGTTTGGGTTCGGGTATTATTAACAACAAATTTAGTTTTGACGGACGCCTGTCGCGGATAGTTTCTGACGGTTATATTGACAGGGCTTCTTCAAGACTGCGATCGTATTTCTTATCCGGAGCCTGGTACGGAGAAAAAAGCCTGCTTCGGGCAAACGTCTTCAGCGGTTCGGAGCGAACGTATCAGGCCTGGAACGGCGTGCCCGAAAATTTGTTGGAAAGCAACCGCACGTTTAACGGTTTTACCTACGATGATCAAACTGATAACTACACCCAGGATCATTACCAGTTGCTGTATTCCACATCAATTTCGTCAAAGCTGGCGCTGAATACTGCTTTGCATTATACATATGGCCGTGGTTATTATGAAGAGTTTAAAGACGATCAGTCATTTTCCGGCTACGGAATTCAACCTTTGGTAATTGGCGCAGAAACCATCAGCAATAGCGATTTAATACGCAGACGCTGGCTGGATAATAACTTTTACGGCGCAACCTATTCACTGATTTTTACGCCGGACGCCAACCTTAACTTTACATTAGGAGGCGCTTACAACGAGTACAACGGCGATCATTATGGCGAGGTGATCTGGGCAGAATTTGCTTCAAACAGCAACATCCGCCAGCGCTATTACGATGGCAACGGCTTTAAAACCGATTTCAATATATTCGGTAAAGTCGCCTACCAGCTCGGCAAGGCAAATTTATTTGGCGATTTGCAGTATCGAAGACTGGATTACCAGATAAGCGGGACTGACAAAAACCGGAATAACCTAAATATTTCTGACCGGCTTAACTTTTTTAACCCGAAAGTTGGACTGAGTTATCAGTTAAACGATGCCAGCAATTTGTACGCATCTTTCGCGGTAGCGAACAAAGAACCTAACCGCGACGATTATATAAATTCGCCAACGCAGACTTCGCCGAAAGCAGAGAATCTGAAGGACGTTGAAGCGGGCTACCGGGTAGGCAATCAGAATATAAATGCGGCGTTAAACGGGTTTTACATGGTTTACAAAGATCAGTTGGTACTTACCGGAAAGATAAATGATGTGGGCGAATATATCCGGCAGAACGTGCCCGACAGCTACAGGCTGGGGTTAGAAGCCAATGGAAACTGGCAGATGAGCTCCCGCTTTAGCTGGGCTGCATCGGCTGCGTTGAGCCGCAACAAAGTTAAAACGTACTCAGAGTTTGTAGACGATTACGATAGCGGTACGCAAATACGCAACGATTACAGGAACACTGATATCGCGTTTTCTCCGGGTTTTATCGCATCAAGCGAGTTTGCGTTTAAACCAACAAGCCAAACTGAAATTGCTTTGATCAGTAAATATGTTGGTGAGCAATTTTTGGATAACACTTCAAACAACAGCAGGGGTATTGATCCATTTTTTGTCAACAACGTGCGCCTAAGCTACAACCGGGCGTTTAAGCAAATTAAAAACATCGGGTTGACCTTGCTGGTTAATAATGTGTTTGGCGAATTGTATGAAACAAACGGTTACACGTTTAGCTTCGTTTTTGACGGAATACCGACCACAGAAAATTTCTATTATCCGCAGGCAAAACAAAACTTTTTACTTGGACTCAACTTTAAATTTTAAGGTTCAGGCCATATCCGCTATCGGGCTTGTAGTTTTGAGCTAACATAAAAATCACACCGAAATAGATAATCAATCCCGATATTAGCCCGGTTAAAAAAATCAGATATGATCAAGATCAGAAACTTGTTAATTGCGGTTTTAATTCCTGTGGCGGCCTTCGCCCAAAAAAGCAAGCCGACGGCATCAGCATTGTCGCGGCCGAAATTGGTTGTAGGCATTGCGGTAGATCAAATGCGCTGGGATTTTTTATACCGGTATTATGACCGCTATGAGGCCGGTGGTTTTAAGCGTATGTTGAATGAAGGCTTTGCAGCCGAAAATACCAATATTGACTATGCCACTACCGTTACCGGAATTGGCCACAGCACAATCTACACCGGCTCGGTTCCTTCTTTCCACGGTATTGCAGGTAATGATTTTATTATTCAGGCAACCGGCGAAAATAGATATTGCACAGAAGACAGCACGGTACAAACCGTTGGAAGCACTTCAAACGCCGGTCAGATGTCGCCGCGAAATTTGCTGACCACCACCATTACCGATGAGTTAAAGCTGGCTACAAACTTCAGATCAAAAGTTATCGGCATCGCGTTAAAAGATCGGGGAGGGATATTACCCGCCGGGCACACCGCCAACGCCGCCTACTGGTTTGATGACGCTACCGGCGGATGGATCACATCAACCTATTACATGAAAGAACTACCGGCATGGGTTAAGAAGTTTAACGATCAAAAACTGACCGAAAAGTATTTGAAGCAAGACTGGAATACCCTCTACCCGGTAGAAACTTACACGCAAAGTTCGGCCGATGATAACCGCTATGAGGGAAAATTTAGCGGAGCAAATCAGAGTTCTTTCCCAATCAAAATCTCCGAAATGTCTGCACGTGGTTTAGGGTTAATTCGGGTTACCCCGGCCGGAAATACCATCACGCTGGATATGGCCAAGGCCGCCATAGAAAATGAAAAATTGGGTGCTGATGCTATTACTGATTTTCTGGCTGTTAGTTTTTCTACTCCCGATTATCTCGGTCATCAGTTTGGGCCGAATTCTGTGGAGATTGAGGATGTTTATCTCCGGCTTGACCGTGATATGGCCGATCTGCTGAGTTATTTAGATCAGAAAATAGGCAAAGGAAATTACACCACATTTTTAGCAGCAGACCATGGCGTTGCCCATAATCCAAATTTCTCGATAGACAATAAGATCCCGGCAGGCTTCTGGCCAGCCAGCCAAACTTTAAAAGATTTAAATGCGGCTTTGGAAAAGGAATTTAAGGCGAAAAATCTGGTCATTAGTTTCAGCAATTACCAGGTGAGTTTCAACAATGCGCTTATTTCGTCAGAAAAGATAAACGAATCTCAACTGCGCAGTTTCGCTGTTGATTTTTTAAGCAGACAGGCGGGCGTAGCTTACGCGATTGATATAGACAAGATATTAACATCGCCGGTGCCGGCCATTCTGCGGGAGCGGATTGTCAATTCCTATAATCGCGAGCGCAGCGGCGTAATTCAAATCGTTTTAAAACCGGCCTGGTATAGCGGCTACAGTGTTACCGGTTCTACCCACGGCTCCTGGAACCCATACGATACGCATATTCCGCTAATTTTTATGGGTTGGGGCATAAAGCCTGGTAAAACCTTCGCACCGGTAAATATGAGTGATATCGCATCTACGCTTGCGGCCCTCCTTAAAATACAGGTTCCCAATGGCAATATTGGCACTCCCATAATTGAGGCACTGGAATAGCGACTTACTTCTTGAAACTTAGTCTGTGATAGTTTAATTTTTGGAATGAAGAAGTACGTTGACAAATTTCAATACCTCAGTCAGGATTTGCCTGATTTTACCCATGCAGAGCAAACTGAAATGGCTTGTCAGGCAGGTGCCAACTGGGTTCAATATCGGTGTTTAACCAAATGTGATGAAGAACTGCTGGAGGAAATTAACCACGTGGCAGCCATTTGCGACGATTGGGGCGCTACGCTCATTTTAACCAATCATTATCATTTGCTTCATCTTGTTGATGCCCAGGGCGTTCATCTGGAAGATATGGAGTCGGATTTTGCGGCCATCCGGCAAATTATTTCCGAAGAGAAAACCCTCGGAGCCTCGGCACATTCTTTTGAGGATATCAGGCGTATTGATCAAAGCGGAGCTGTTGATTACATTGGTTGCGGGCCTTTCGGCTTTACACAAACAAAGCCTAATAATTTTTCGTTGCTTGCAGTTGAGGGGTACCGCGAAATTGTGGAGCAGATGAGGCAGCAGCAAATAGATATTCCGCTTTTGGCCGTTGGAGGAATAAAAGTTGAAAACGTTCCAGATCTGCTGGCCACCGGTATATATGGTGTGGCGGTTTCATCGGCGGTAAATCTGGCAGCAAACCCGGCGGATGCGCTTGACTCATTTAGAAAATTGCTGGTTTAAAAAACCCTTCTCAAGCGTAAATATCACAATATTAGCTTATGTCATCACATCATATTGTCAGAGAGAAGCAGGAGCCGGCCCTGCTTATTATGCAGATTGACAATTTTTCGCCTGAAAATCTGGGCCAGCTTTTGGAGTGGAGCCCAACAATTATCGTAGCCGCAGAGGCTTATGATCATGCCGAATCGCTGGGTATAAAAATTGACGGAGTGGTAACCAGCGATACGGATTTTAAAGCCCAGGAAGAAACGATCATGATTATCTGCGGAAGCAATCCTTTAGAAGATGCGCTTAAATATTTTATTTCAGCACAGTATCCCGCTGTAAATATTATTAGTGCAGATTTTAAGATAAAGGATTACGCGTTTTACGCCGATGAAATAGACCTGGTGATTTTTAACGGCGATAGAAAAATTTTTCCGGTTCGTTCGGGTTTCTCCAAATGGCAAACCGGGGGAGAGCATATCGAAATATTAACGATGCCGCAAGGCCTGGATGTTTCTGGCATGCAGCATTTGCATGGCAATTTATTCGAAACTGAAAAAGATGGCTTCTACCACCTTCGGTTTGATCAGCCTTTTATATTTATTTCTGAATCTGTCTGACTATGGATATCCGCAAAGCAAACCAGCAGGATGTGCAAACAATTTCAACTCTTGCAGAAGAGATCTGGTGGCCAACTTATTCAGGTTTTCTGGCCGATGAGCAGGTTGCATTTATGCTAATGGATATGTATTCTGAAGCGGCATTGCAACAGCAAATGAAGCAGGGATTTAATTTTCTGCTGGCTGAGCGTAAAGCGGCGGCAGTTGCTTTCGCTGCTTACTCATTAACGTTGCCCGAAGAGCAGATTTTTAAACTCGAAAAATTATATGTTCTACCCTCCGAACAAGGAAAAGGAACCGGCAAGTTATTGATAGACCAGGTAATTGAACTTGCTCGCCAGGCAGGTGGAAAGGTATTGGAACTGAACGTGAACCGCAAAAACCCTGCGTTTAATTTCTACAAGAAGTTGGGATTTGAGGTTTTCAAAAAGGTAGACATCCCATATCACCATTTTGTGCTCAACGATTACGTGATGCGGAAGAGCTTATGATTTTTTGGTGTAATTCCGAATCACCGATTGAAAAAAATCTATCAAACATCTTTACCCCTTCTCTCTATTACACTTTTACTGTTTTTGTAATTTGGGAATGCGCTTTGGCGTGTCTTTACCCGAAATTATAGTTCTCGAACTCAAGGCTATTGCTTTGATAGTTGCCGTAATGTTGCCTGCGTTTAATGTTTCGAACTCGTCGCCGGGTGTATGGTAAAATTTATCTGTATCTATCTGAACGGTTGAAATGGTGTGCGCCGGAACTCCCAGAGCGGCCAGTGTAGCATTGTCGCTTCGGTAAAAAAGGTTTTGCGAAGGGTATGGATCGGGGTGAAAAGTAAATTCAGTTCCGTCTAAATTCTGTTGCAGAATACTGCCAAAGTCTGATTTTTCATAACCGGTTATAAATGCGCTGTTAGCGCCAAATTTCGACTGCTTGCCAATCATTTCTATATTAAACATGGCCACTGCGCTTTCGGGGTTAAGCTGCCGCGAAAAATACCTGGAGCCAAAGCCGCCTATTTCCTCGGCCGTAAAGGCTACAAAAATAAGTGTACGCTCGTTGTTATTGATCTGCCGATAATAATTTGCGAGCGCAATTACCGCGGTTACGCCAGATGCGTCGTCGTCGGCGCCGTTTGCTATGGAATCTGCCTGGCCTTTTTGAATACCGATATGATCATAATGACCGCTGAAAATAACCAGCTCTTCCTTTTTTGATCGGCCCGGAAGCATGCCCGCCACATTGGCCAGCTTTAAGTTCTCTACCGTATTGGTTATTTCAATTTTAAAAGTACTTGCCTGGGTGTAGCCGAGAATGAAAACCTGCGCCGGGTTTTTAGCTATTTCTTCTAAAATTTTGCCTCGCCGGACAGACCGGTGGAAGCGCTTAAACGCATCGGCATGAGATGCATCAACAAGTACCAAAGCTTCTTTTTCAGAATTTATGATAGCCCTATATCGTTCGATAAAGTTTTCACCAGGTTTGATCAGCATCATATCAACGCCCGAATTTTCAGTCCAGTTTACAGAAGCTGTCTCGGCTATGGCAAATACCAAATCGTCGGCTAATAACTCTCCATCTATAGTTACCGCCTGGTTTGACGGTTTAACCCGAACCATCTCAAACTCCTGCCTGAAATTTTCTGCTCCCGCCAGGGGCTGCAATCCGGCTTTCTGAAACTCTGCTGCAATAAACGCTGCCGCTTTTTCTATACCCGGGGTAAACGTTGCACGGCCTTGCATATCATCAGCAGAAAGAGTGCGGATGAGCCGCTCCACCTCGTTTTCCTGCACTAGATTGGCGGGGTTTTTTACGGCACAGGCTGATACCAGAAAGAGGCTTAATACAGCCGGCAGGATTTTTTTCATGATGATTATTCTCTGAGTTAATTGGTTGTCGCCTACTTTTTTACCGTCGTTTCCAGCCAGTCGGCCCTAAACTTCGCCATTCCCGGACTGAGTTTTTCGCCCGTTTTCTCAAGAGCTATCACTTCAAACTGGCTACTGGCCTCCAATTTTACTCTTACCACGGAAACGTCTTTGCGATGAGCATAAGCTAATTCTACTTCATCTCCGGGCTTATATTTTGATAAAATTCGGTTAAGGTCTGCGGGAGATTTTAGGTCATCGTTATTGATTTTAAGCAGGTAATCACCATCGTCCATCCCGGCCTGGTACGCAGGCGACCCTTTTAACGTATTTGCGGAAATCCTCATTTTTCCGTTTTCCGGAGTTAGCCGAAGGTGGCCAAGAGATGCGATTTCTGGTGCAGCGGGTCGTAAAATTAGCCCTGCTTTTGCCAGCAGTACAGCATAATTGTTCTTTTCGATCCCGTATACATAGCGGCTAAAAAAATCATCCGCGAAAGCGTTATTGGTTATTTTAGCCAAAACATTTTGCAAGTCGGGGATGGTGTATGGAATTTCGGTTTTGCCGTGGGTTTTCCAAACTTCCTGCATATATCTGTCAAGGCTTAAATTAAATTCTGAGCGTAGCCGAAGGTCCAGGGCCAGCGCAACGGTTGCGCCATAAACGTAGTAAGAGGTAAATATATTGGCCGAATTGGTTTGGTCTACCGCCACGCCGGCATCGGCAAAAACAGCATAACGGCTCATTTGCGCAGGCGAATAAATTGCCGCACCGGGCGAGTTTAGTACCGCATTAGCAAGTCCCGTGAGTGTATTGCAATAGGTATCTAAATCGCGGAAGCCCGCTCTTTTTAAAATCAGTTCTCCATAATATTGCGTAAATCCCTCGGCAAACCAAAGTTCATTGCTCATGTTGGCGTGTTCAAAATTGAAGGGCTCGAGCGTTTTGGGGCGGATACGTTCTACGTTCCACGAATGGAAAAATTCATGGGAAAAAGTGCTCAGCATATCTTCTGCATGGCCTTCAATTTTGTCGCTGCGCTCAACTATTACCGTAGAATTCCGATGCTCCATGCCGTCGCCGGCATTTTCGGTATTTACATCCTGCAGAAAAGTATATACTCCGTAATCAAAAGTCGGAAGTTCGCCAAATACGGCTTTTGATTCATTAACCATACGGCGTACCATATTACCAAACTGATCTACAACAGCTTGGTCGTCAGGCGTGTGGGATGTAACCCGCAGCGTTTGCGTTTTTTTATCTGTATTTACATCCGTCCAGGTTGCGGTCTTAAATGCTGAAAGTTCGGTGGGGCTATCCATGAAATATTGCAAGTTTTCCGCCGTGAAGCTATCGCCGGAACCGGGTTTTAGCTGGGTGGCCACCTTCCATCTGTATTTCTCCAAATCATTAAATTTGATGCTGACGCTACGGTTTTCCATTCCGGGAATCCAGAGAAAAGTTGCCGGCAT
Organism: Daejeonella sp.; assembly: GCA_041749185.1. GTDB lineage: Bacteria > Bacteroidota > Bacteroidia > Sphingobacteriales > Sphingobacteriaceae > Daejeonella. The sequence goes on from JBGTBV010000208.1 coordinate 9,081, forward strand.
ATTCATGTGGGCGTGGGTTTTATCTATCCCCAGGTAGGTGCCGTCTATCCAATTGCCAAAAATGGTATAAGTAATTTTGGCCTGTCCGTTGTGTTTTTCAATCTCATAAACATCGCCTTGAACCTGCTTGACAGACAGTGCCGCTCCATTTGGATCTACGGCTTTTACGTTGTAAACATTTTTCCCGAACTCATGGGTGGCATACCTTCCGGGAGATGAACGGCTCATCCGAAAAGTTAGCGGGCCGGCTGGAATTTCTGAAACCTCCAAACTCACCTCGGCTTCATGGTGCACGGCGTTGGGAAAGGATATTTCATACCGGATGGAGCTCTGACAAAATCCCACCGTAGCGGCGGAACAAAGGAAAAAGACTGCAAGTATTTTTTTAACGGTCATAAGAGATTTATATACCGCTGAAATTAAATCTAATAGCTGATAAAAAGAAATTTAGGAATTTGAATGATGAGTTAAGCATCCATATTATACGCCTCCAGCTCCCGGATGGAACTGCGCCTGATCATCTCTTTTTGCTTATCAATTTCGGTATCCACCTTGGTTTCCTGCACCCCGTCTGTTACCGCTACTTCATAATCTTTGCCCTTGTAAGAGCTGTGCATGGCAGATTCTTCAATATTTTGCAGAGCCACATCGTAAGGGCCTTTATTGCTCATTAGTTTTACAAATACCGGCAAGCACTCAAAAAGAATAAACAGAAAACCGATAAATGATATGGCCAGGTAGTTATCCAGATCGCGGCTGCCATCTTCTTTAAACGTGAGCTGACCGAGGGCCCAGTTTCGATCGGCGAAACCGGCTACGTTCGATAAACTGTCTAACTGCTTGCCGCTAAACATACGCTGTTCAGAAATTCCGTCGAGATCTTTACGCCGGGTAAAAAATGTCTCCATGGCTGCCAGTTCTGCCCGAACCGATTCCAGCCTGCTTTCTTTTTGTATTACCAGGGCTTCCTTTTGCTTGGCATACGTGCCGAAGCCGGTAATGCCGGATGTCTGATTGGTTTTATCGCCAAAAACTTCCTGGTTCAACACATACCTGCTTTGTTTAATGTCGCTTTCGAGCGAATCTTTTTCGACCTTCAGATCAGCCACTTTTTGCAGTTCTGACCCGTATTTGAGGTCAAACGTTTTGTTGAGGGTATCAATTTTTGAACGCTGCCCGTTCAGGTAGCTGGTTTTTAATTTCTGGCGGATTTCTTTGTCAAATATCTTCAGCTCCAGCGGACGCGAAATAACAATACCAATCATAATAGCCAGCAATATTCGGGGCATGGCCTGCATAATCTGCTGGTTGGTTGTGCCGCTTTTGCTGATGCTTGACACAATGTAGCGATCCATATTGAAAATGGCCAGCCCCCAGATAATCCCAAAAAAGACCGCAAAAAACACCGCGGCTGTACTTCCCGAAAAAACAAAATACATCGCATACCCGCCAGATAATGCGGCGAACAGTGCGGTAAAAAATATAGTTGCGCCAATGCCCACATACTTGTTGTGTTCTGTAGGATACTTTTTTAAAGTGGCGGCATGCGCCCCGGAGCAAAACCAGAAAAAATCAGTGATATTCTTCATTGCTTGAATTCATTTTTAAGGACTAACGGCCTTCAGCGGTTTAACGCTTTACTTAAAGCATTAAAAATCAACAGAAAAAATTATAAAACGCCCGGGGTACCGTACATGTTACAAAACGCTGCAAATATAGCAGTTAAGCCCGAAATTATGCCGCCTTGTTTCACGCCCGGATGTCGGCTGCAAGGCGTTGTTGTTATAAAATATTTATCTTTGGAATTATTATAGAAACTACAACCATGAAAGAAATTACGGTAGCCGAATTAAAGCAGAAAATAGATAATAACGAAGATTTCCAGTTGATAGATGTGCGGGAGACTTTTGAGTACGAGATGTCTAACATTAATGGCGAGAACATTCCGCTGGCGGGAGTATTAATTGAAGCGCAGAAAATATCAAAAGATAAACCCGTAATTATCCAGTGCCGCAGCGGTGCCCGCAGTGCGGCGGCTCTCGCACAATTGGAGCAGAATTTCGGGTATACCAACCTCTATAACCTTAAAGGCGGTATACTGGCCTGGGCCGCAGAATTTGATCCGGCGATGCAGGTTTATTAAGCTCCGGCAATGATTAAAAAAGTATTGGCTAATATTATTTTAAACATCGCCATCATCACCCTGGCTTTGAGTATTTACTGGGCTTTTAAAAACAGCTTTTACGCTTACGCGATGATGGCCCTTGCCGCTATAGCGCTCTGTATTTATCTAAAAATCAGGGTAATTAAAAGTGTGCGGCAACTCAGCAACAAAAGTAAAAGTTAGCCAGCAATTGATTGGTGATGCCCCGGTTTTTTAAGATTCAAAATTAGGCTAACTATCAGCGCAGCACCAAAACCTGTGGCAGTTGCCAGATCAACGAGATCAGCAGAAGTGTCTTCTCCGGTTATCAAATCGGCTAAATATTTAATGAACGAATTTGGAAGATTTCTTTCGCCCAATTGCTCTTTGATTTGCCAATGCCAATCTGTCAAGGGGCAATAACCCAGGCCAAACCAGATTCCCAGACCGAGCCAGGAAAAAGCCGTGGCAAGCGCAATAAATAAATGAAGTTTTCGGGTTCGGGGCCATATCCAGCCAAGCAGATTAAACCCGATAAGCAACAGGTGCAGGATAGACAACACCCAGTTTAAAAACTGAAGCATTATTGGTTGGCGTTCAAATTCATTTCGCCCAAGCCGAGCCCGGGCGCATCGCTTAAAACCCAGCGTCCATTTTTAAATTCCGGTTGTGGGTAGGGGTTGTTGCTGGTTAAAAAAGGCCCGTCAAGGTCTGCCCAGTCACATAAAGGAGCCAGTGCCGCGGCTGCTAAGGTTCCGCAACTGGTTTCGCTCATACAGCCAATCAGCACTTTCATTTTCCATTCTCTGGCTTTTTTAATCATTCGCACGCCTTCTGCCATGCCGCCGCTTTTCATTAATTTCATATTAATTCCATGATAGGCCCCTTTAATATTTTCCATATCGGCAAGGCGTTGCACGGCTTCGTCGGCTATAATGGGCACCGGGCTATGTTCGGTCATCCAGGCATTGGCGTCATGGTCGTGTTTGGCCATGGGCTGTTCAATCAGCAGGGTGTTTTGACCGGCCAGCCAATAAGCCATATCGAGGGCACGGTACCGGTCATTCCATCCCTGGTTGGCATCAACAAACAGCGGTTTCTGGGTTTCTTTTCTGATCGTGCTAATCAGTTCTTTATCATTGCCGCGGCCAAGCTTTACCTTAATGATCTGGCAGTGCGCCGCATCTTTTAATTTTTCAGTGATTACATCGGGCGTATCAATGCCGATGGTGAACGATGTTTGCGGCATTTTTTCAGGCTCTGCACCGTACATGCGGTAGCAGGGAATGTTGTCAATCTTGCCGGAGAGATCATGCAAAGCAATATCAATCGCGGCTTTTATATTCGGGTTTCCCGGAGCTATTTTGTCGAGATAGATGATAACTTCTTCAAAGTTGAAAGGGTGTTTAAGCCAGGTTAGATCAACCGCTTTCAGAAATTCGCTTGCAGTATCAATGTTTTCTCCCATGTAAGGTACCATTGATGCTTCGCCTTGGCCCAGAATTCCGTCATAACTAATTTCTAAAAGTATCAGCGGCGTGGAGTTCCGCGAAAAACGGGAAATTGTGAAGGGGTGTTTCAGCTCAAGTTGAAACGGCTTATAACCTATCTTCATGATAAAACTTCTTCAGGGTAAATGCTAACACTAAATAACAAAATTAAAAACGGCATTCCGGCAGCCGAGGAGATTTAATAATAATTTAATGTTCAGGGTATGAATTTCCTAAACCACTTTCAGATATCCCGCGTTTGTAGTACTCATAATATTTTTGGATGCAATGCCAGAAAGCAATCAATTTAGAAAAGCAATTATGACGAAGCAGGTTATCAGACGGTAAAAATTCGAATGAGCCTGAGCTCGATTAATTTTTACCCGTTTAAGATTCATCAACAGGATTATTAAGTTTATCAGGTGCGTTAACGTAGGAACGGCATCCTTTTTGTCTCGTCTGGGGTGAGACAAAAAGATTTAGCGGACAGCATAGCCTGTCCCGATTTTCATCGGATTAAAATGCCCAAATTATTATCATTCAATTAATTAATAATCGGACTTAGGTTATTCAGTTTTGAGCCAAAGTTTTAATTGGTATATTGTATCCGTTCCAATCTTTTCCAGGACTCTCTGCGGCAAGGCTCACAAACAATGACGGTTGTAGCAGGTAACAGGTGTACTTTTAATTTTTACGCGTATGAGGTTTTTCGTTCCGTTTCTTGTACTGATCCTTTTTACCGCATCTGCTTGCAGCACCGCCAGCAAGGGCGGCAAAAAACGCGAGGCTCGGCGGGTAGTGCCTGTTGCTTTTAACATCAAAGCAGCCAACAATTCAAGTTTAAACTTCATCAATTTAGATTATTATCGCTTGAAGGTGCTCGATGAGCTGGAAGATTTTCAAAACGTGCAGTTTTTAGAGGTAGAGCCTGATGAGAGCCCGGAAATTACACTGAACCTCAGTATAGATAATTTTGTTTTATGGCCCCGGGATGAACGGGTAAGCCGACGCACATTAAGCCGCGTGGTTCAAACCGGTACCGATGCATCGGGCAAACCGGTTTACCAAACCGTGCAGGCCTCGGTTGATATTATTCAGATACAGCGACGTTCTAACGCCCGTTTCGCGGCCGAAGTGAAGTTTAAGGAAGATCCAACTAAAAATTTCAAAAAAACGTTCAGTCCAAACTACAACTACACAAACACCTATGTGGATAACATCCGCGGAGACCAGCGTGCCGTTGACCCAAGCCTGTATTTTTCCAGAAACACCGGACTTGAACCGCAGGAAATTGATTTTCTCTTAGCCCTTTCCAGAGAAGTTATTCAACGGCTTTCCAGCGAGTTCCGTTCATTCTATTCTGAAAAGAAAACTTAGCCACTCAGCAGCCATTTTCGGGGTCATTTTTTTTAACTTTGCCGGCCATGGCAGACCCTATTTACAACCCCTTCAGGCGATTAGAATTTAACGGAGATAACTGCTTTTTAACCGGAAAATCATCACCTTATAATGAGCAGATTTCCGTGTTTCCGCTGTGGCTGATGGAAAAATTTCAGTTGGCGGATAAGCCTTTTAAACTGCTCGACGAAAGTATAGCAACCTATTCTGATCTCCGGGTTCCCGCTTCCGCGGAAGCGATAACCGCGGTGGAAAATATGGAAGTGGAAATACAGCAGGCGTTTACTGCAGGTTATGATGCGGTGGTTCAACTTCCGACTGTAAAGCTTTTTCAGTGGATGGCCAAATTGGTGTACGGAATCCTTTACAATGAGCTCCGGATTGGTTTACGCCAGCAATCGGCGGCCGAAACTTTTTCGCTTTCCGAAGGCTTAAAACATAAATTCGGCAGCCTGCACCTGATGCTTCAATCCCTTATTTTACCGATAGAGTTTGAAGATCGTACCCCCTGGAGCATCCGTATTTTCAAAGTAGAAAATGATCCCGGAGTTTTTAACTACCGCGACGAAATCAACACGCTCACTTTTTCTCTGGCCATTCAGAACTTCGGTCTAATTGCCTGTTTGCAGGATAACGGCGCCAACGCCATCTATCACGCAGATTTGCTGAAAAAAATTGATCAGAAAACACTCAAGCCCATTCAGTTTGAAGAATTAATCGCACGATTTTATTATTCAAACTATTTATTCAACCGGCTGCCCGAATACAACATTTTACCCACTACACATGCCGTTTATATTGAAGCGATGCCACTGCGGGGCATGAGCAGCAAACCGTTATTTGACCAATGGCAGGCCAAACCTTACGGACAGGTGCTGGAAAACTTTTGGAAACCCTGGGGTTACAGCTTGTTTGAGATTATTAAGGATCCCGACAATCCGCTGAGTTTTCTGCTTGATGAGAAGGGCGAATTTAATGGCCGCGTGGATAAAAAATCGGGCGGTAAGGGCTAAAACATTTATATTGAGCGTTCAAATCTTGAGCTCATGATTAAACTTACCCGCTTAACTGCCTGTATTCTCCTTCTCCAGTTAGTTCAGTTTTCTGCTTCAGGCCAAAAAAGCCGGGCAAAAGTATATTTTCCCGAAGCCGGAAACTGGGAGCAGCGCAAGCCGGAAGCTATGGGCATGAGCGGCCAACTGGTTGAAGAGGCCGTTGCATTTGCAGTTTCCGCAGAAGCGAAAACCCCTAAAGACTTAAAGGTTAGCCATTATCAGAGTTTTGGTAAAGAGCCTTTCGGCGATGCCATCGGGCCTTTTAAAGAACGCGGACCCGCAACCGGCCTCATTATAAAAAACGGATATATTATAGCAAGTTGGGGTGAGCCCGGGCGGGTTGACCAAACCTTTAGCGTTGCCAAAAGCTTCCTCTCATCAACCGTGGGTATGGCCGTAGACCGCGGTCTGATAAGTAGTGTAGAGGAACTGGTTTATAAATCTATGGCGCCAATTGTGCCTTACGACCCCTATAGACGCAGCGCCAATAAATCAGACGCACTGATACAAAATGATCTCATTGATCTATTTGAAACCGAACACAACCGCAAAATCTCCTGGGATAATTTGCTGCGGCAAACCAGCGATTGGGAAGGAACCTTGTGGGGAAAGCCAGAATGGGCAGATCGCCCGGCGGCGGATGTAAGCAGCTGGACAAACCGGCCTCGAAACCTCCCCGGAGCGGTTTATGAATACAATGATGTAAGGGTAAACGTGCTTGCGCTTGCCGCGATGAACATCTGGCGAAAGCCCCTGCCCATTGTGCTTAAAGAAAATTTGATGGATAAGATCGGCGCATCTGGCACCTGGCGATGGTTGGGGTATGATAATTCCTGGGTAGTGCTGGATGGTCTGCCTGCACAGGCTGTTAGCGGCGGCTCGCATTGGGGCGGCGGTATGTATATCAACGCCTATGACCAGGCACGTTTCGGATATTTAACGTTAAATAAAGGGAATTGGAACGGCCAGCAAATACTTTCAGAAAAGTGGATTGAGATGGCTTTAACTCCCACTCCTGCCCAGCCAACCTATGGTTTCATGAACTATTTTTTAAACACCGGTCAGAAACCGCTGCCTTCTGCGCCAGCTTCGGCATTTTATCATCTGGGAGCAGGCAACAATATGATTTACGCCGACCGCGAAAACAACCTGATTATTGTAGCCCGCTGGATAGAAAACAAAGCAATGGATGAACTTGTGGGAAAGGTTTTAAAGAGCATTCAGAAATAAAATAGCCTTCCTCAGCCAAACAGGGAATGCCACTGTCAGCAAAAAAAAATTAAGAATTAATCATCTCCAAAATTATGCGCCAATTTCAATTATTATTCATCACACTGCTTATTTCTGCTACGTTGTTTGCGCAGAAAAAAAATAGAGAGGCTAAACCGGCTTCCAGCGTTTCGGATGCTATTGAAGCAAAAGTGGCCGGGATGAAGAAATTCCCGGGTTACATTGATTTTTATTATGACGATAAACAGGATAAAATCTTCCTGCTTATCTCCAGGTTTAATGAAGAGTTTCTCTATGTAAATTCCCTGCCCGCAGGCATAGGCTCAAATGATATCGGCCTTGACCGCGGGCAACTCGGCGGAGAGCGGGTTGTACGATTTGAAAAACGCGGCAATAAAATTCTACTCCTGGAGCCCAACCTGCGCTACCGGGCATTAACCCAAAATACAAACGAACGCAGATCTGTTGAAGAGGCTTTTGCACAATCGGTGCTATGGGGCTTTAAGGCCGATGCAGAAAGCAGCGGCGCAGTGCTGGTTGATGCCACCGATTTCTATTTGCAGGATATGCATGACGTTGGGGGCAAACTGCGGGCCATGCAGCAGGGAAGCTATTCTGTTGATAAAACCCGCTCTGCGTTTTACCTTGATCGCACAAAAAATTTTCCTCAAAATACCGAAGTGGATGTTACGCTCACTTTTACCGGTACGCCGGCGGGCGGTTACATTCGCAGCGTTACGCCTACAGCTTCGGCTATCACCGTGCGTCAGCACCATTCATTTGTGCAGCTGCCCGATGCGAACTTCAAACCACGCAAATTCGACCCACGGGCAGGGTATTTCTCTACTTCCTATTTTGACTATTCCACCCCCATAGACGAGCCCATTGAAAAGCGATTTATAACCCGGCACCGCCTGCAGAAAAAAGATACCGGGGCGGCGCAGAGCGAAGCGGTAAAACCGATTATTTATTATCTGGATAACGGTACACCAGAGCCCATACGCAGTGCTTTACTTGATGGTGCCCGATGGTGGAATCAGGCGTTTGAAGCCGCCGGTTATAAAAATGCGTTTCAGGTAGAAATATTGCCAGACGGGGCCGACCCGATGGATGTGAGATACAACCTGATTCAATGGGTGCACCGCTCTACCCGCGGCTGGAGCTACGGTTCCAGTGTTACCGATCCGCGGACAGGCGAAATTATTAAAGGGCATGTTTCTTTAGGCTCCCTACGTGTTCGTCAGGATTACTTAATTGCAGAAGGCTTGTTATCGCCTTACGACGAAGGTGGTACCGCTTCGCCAGAAATGAAAGAAATGGCGCTCGCCAGATTACGTCAGTTGGCGGCGCATGAAGTTGGGCACACGCTGGGCTTGGCGCATGCGTATACCTCAAGTTCAGAAAATTTCGCTTCTGTAATGGACTATCCGCACCCCTATATCAGCATGCAAAACGATAAGATAAGTCTGGCAAATGCATACGATACCAAGATAGGATCCTTGGATAAAGTGGCCATTAATTATGGTTACCGCCAATTTGCCGCGAATGTTAACGAGGAAGAATCGCTTAACGCGATAGTTCAGAATTCATTAAAAGCTGGTTTAACTTTTTTATCAGATCAGGATGCAAGGCCGGCGGGAAGCGCTCATCCGTACGCCCATTTATGGGATAGCGGCCCCGATGCAGCCGATGAACTGAACCGGATATTGAGCATCCGGAAAGTGGTGCTACGAAACTTTTCGCAAAACGCCATAAAGCCAGGTGCTCCTGCGGCCACACTAGAGGAGGTTTTAGTGCCGATGTATTTTCTGCACCGGTATCAAACAGAAGCGGCTTCTAAAATCATTGGCGGTTTAAACTATCGGTACGCTTTACGCGGAGATGGTCAGACCATTACCGAAATGGTTGATGAGCAATGGCAGAAGAAAGCGCTGAGCAGCGTTTTGGCCACGCTTAGCGCAGAGAATCTGATGCTACCCGAAAAGCTGCTTCAATTGCTGCCCCCGCGTCCGCTGGGATATCCGGCACACCGGGAATTGTTTTCCGGCCGAAATGATTTGACCTTTGATGCCCTTGCGCCCGTAGAAGCCGCCGCTGATCTGAGCGCATCGTTGCTGCTCAATCCATCAAGGGCTTCCCGCCTGTTAGAATATCATGCCCGAGACCAGCAGCAGCCCGGGTTTACTTACCTGCTTAACCGCCTCATCGGCGCAACATTTAAAATGCCTGCCACCAATCCGTATCAGGACGCGGTGCAGATGACGGTTAATAATGTGGTGCTAACCAATCTGTTTAAGCTCAGCATGAGCAAACAGGCTTCTGCGCAGGCAAAGGCTTTGTGTGATTACGAGTTGGCGCAATTAAAAAGTTATTTTTCGGGCAGGATGAATCAGGGTAAATCAGATCAATGGAAGGCGCATTTTGCCTATCTCATCAACCAGATTGGCAGCTATCAGGATACGCCCGAAAAGTTCTCGTTTCCCGAGCCGCTGGAAGCGCCGCCGGGTCAGCCAATTGGCAGTATGGGTTGCTATTAACCTGAGTTCGATTAATTTTAACCCGTGTAGTTTATGAGCAGGGTTATAACGTTTATCAGGTGCGTTAACGATGGGAGCGGCATCCTTTTTGGTCTCGCCCCAAGGCGAGACCAAAAAGATATAGCGGACAGCGTGTTAAAACGCCCAAATTGGTATCATTCAATTAATTAATAATCGAACCCAGGTTATTAATATTGCTAATTAGCTTTTTTAACCGGATTGAAGGATTAATTTAGGTGTTGACGCACATTAGCAGATCGGACCTGATCGGGGAAAGCGGAAAAAAATTTTGAATGCTGGATTATTTCACTTAAACCGCCACCGGCTCATCACCATCCTTCTTCTTCCAATTTCTGTACAGGGCAAACGCGAGTGCTAAAACCAGTAAGATAGAGGCGATTATTGAAATAATTTCGCCGGTGTAATAAGACTTCGGCTCAAACTTAAATTCTACCTTATGATTTCCGCCCGGCAACTGCGCTGCACGCAACAGATAATCCGCCCGGAAATGCGGCTTCAGTTCGCCGTCTACGTACATATTCCAGCCTTTATCATACCAGACTTCTGAAAACACAGCAACTGCATCGTTCGGCGCACTGTATTCGTAAACTAGGTTATCCGGGCGGTAGCTGGTTAATTTAATGGAGGCATTTTGAACCGGACCGAGTTTTTTCTCATCAATAAGCGGCTTAAATTCGTTATTAACAAAAGCTTCTTTTTTCGGGTCGAAACTGCTGATGGCCGTCATCTCCTGATCAGCATCTTTTACATAGGTAACCTGCGGCACAAACCAGGCATGGCCCGCTGCGGTACTGCGAACTTCCATACGTTGCGATTGGGCGCTTTGATCTGCCGTAATTATATATTTGGTGTTCAGCATGTCCAGCACATCCTGGTTAATGGAATTGCTGAATTGTTTATCCAGCACTTCCTGAAAGCGCTTTAGTTTAGCCGCATGGTATCCGCCAACTGTTTTATGGAAATACGTCGCATTTGCGCTTGAGAAAGTAGGAATGGTCAGATCTAATACCCGGTAGTTGGGGTCGGTATCTCGCAAAATCAACTGGTCTACTTCGCGGGCCTGAAACTGCTGTTCAATCGCTGATGCTTCTACAAAATTTTCGTTGTTCAGGTAGCGCCGATCTACGGCCCACATGTCTATCAATATCGCGATAGCGAAAAGCGCAAAGGCAAACTCAGCTTTGATTTTCTGTTTAATCAGCGCCCAGAGCAATGCTGCACCTGCAAGTACAAACAGCAGTGAACGGATGGCGTCTGTTCTGGTTAAACTGATCCGATCCTGAACCAGGGCATTGCCGATAGAATCAGCGAGGCTGCGGTCGCCACCGGTTACCTGCATCATCTGCTCAGTAAACGTCTGGTGGTTTTCGGCCTTAAAATCAAATAGTACACCGGGGATTAATATCAGCAAAAGAAGAATGCCCACCGTAATGTAAAGCGAATAGAAAAGCTTTTTCTGTAAGCCGGCAGCCGGTCCTTTATTTTCTGCCGCTTCTTTAACAGCCAGAATAGCCAGCACCGGCACCAGAAAACCGGCGATAACCAGTGTGGATTCTACCGCACGAAACTTATTGTACAGAGGGAAAAAATCAAAAAATAGGTCGGATATGAATGGCAGGTGTCTGCCGAAGGACAGAAACATACTGAGCAATGTGGCGGTTAAAATCCACCACTTTAAGCGGCTTTTAACGCTAAATAACCCGAATATAAACAGGAAACAAATGATGGCTCCAAAATACCAGGGCCCGGAAGTAAACGATTTATCGCCCCAGTAGGTTGGCAATTGCCTGGCAAAGCCGGTTGCCTGATCCGCAGGAACACCTTTGGCTACCAAAGTTTTGGCAACTTCAGAATCTTCGCCCAATTGGGGAGTGGACGAGCCACCGTAGGCGTTTGGAACCAAAAAGGTGATGCTTTCGCCGATGCCCTGGCTCCATTGATACGCATATTCGCGGTCTAAGCCATTATTGGGCTGCGATTTTTCTGTAGTGAGGTTAGAACGCCCGCGGATTGATTCCTGACCGTACTCGTAGGTGGTCCATAAATTACCGGCGTTAACCGCCATGGCCAAAATTGTGGCTGCAAACAAATAGCCGAAAGCTTTACCGAAATGCGGTAGTGTTTTGTTTTTAAACGAATGGTACAATTCAAAGCCCAGGAAAATAAGCAGGGCGATGAACAGGTAATAGGTCATCTGGATATGGTTCGTCCGGATTTCAATCGCCAGAAATAAAGCGGTTAAGGCGGCGCCGAGAATATACTGCCGCCTGAAGGTTAAAATTATTCCTGCCACAATGGGAGCAAAAAAAGCGATGGCAAGGGCTTTATTGCTGTGGCCGGCCTCAATAATAATAAAGTTGTACGATGAAAACGCAAAGGCGATGGCACCGGCAGCAGCCAGCCAGGGCCTAACCCGTAGTACGCTGAAAAGTAAATACGCTCCCAACAGGTAAAGCAACACGGTATCAACCGGGTTGGGAAAAACCGTGCGGAAGAACGAAATCACGTAAGTGGTAATATTACCCGGATATTGCGCCCAGATCTGGTAAGCGGGCATTCCGCCAAACATGGCATTGGTCCATAACGGGGCGGTGCCGGTTTCGGCTTTTACCTTCATAATTTCACGCTGCATAGCCTGCGCCTGCAAAACGTCATATTGAGGCAAGGCTTTACCCTGTAATACCGGACCGAAATAAACGAAGCTTAAAACAATAAAAATTCCGGTAATGGCCAGGTGTATGCCATTGCGTTTGAACCAATTATTCATTCTGTTTTTATTAACTGAACGCCAAAAATAGAAAAAAGCTGAACGCTACGTGTGGCTTATTAATTTTTTAGCGTTGTCTAAGAACGGAGGTTGATGCCAACACGCGGCCCCGGCTTACGGGGATGGTGATGCTGCTTCACCGAGCCTTCTCCCTTTTATCGTCAGAACAAATAATTCATTACTTTCGTTGACGTATGCTATCTATATCCAAGTTTTTTAATTCGGCAGTATATTCTGTTCTTCTGAGTTTTGCGTGTGTTTCGGCATCATGTGTTAGTCAAAAAGATGTTACTTATTTTCAGGCTGCTTCCGCCGACAGGGATTCAGAGATTGCGCCCCTTGGTGAGCAGTTTGTGGCCACCATTCAGAAGGGTGATATCCTGCAGATTATTGTAAGCAGCTTAAGCGCCGAAGCCAGTGCCATGTTTAATCCTTATCCTCCGCAAGTTAATCTGATGCAGAATTCACGCACCAATAACCTGCCTCCGGCCAACGGTTATCTGGTAGATGATGACGGCAACATCACCCTGCCGCTTATCGGCAAACTGCGGGTAGAAACCCTCAGCACCAGCAGCGCCACAGCCCTGATAACGGAGAAACTCAATAAATATTTACAGCAGCCCACCGCAAGTCTTCGCATACTGAACTATAAAATTTCGGTTTTGGGCGAAGTGAACCAGCCCTCGGTATATGTAATACCCAACGAGCGCATCACGCTTCCGGAAGCTTTAAGCCTTGCCGGCGATCTGACTATTTACGGCCAGCGCAACAACATTATGGTGATCAGGGAAACTGAAGGTAAACGGGAATTTGCCCGGGTTGATCTTACCAAACGTGATCTATTTACTTCTCCTTATTATTATTTGCACGCCAATGATGTGGTGTATGTAGAACCCACCAAGGGACGCGTAACCGGCAGCGATAGAACGATACAACTGGCACCTATTGTGATCAGCGGTCTGAGTTTAATTACCGTGCTGGTAACGAGTATTTTGAGGTAAGGTTGAAGGGTTGAAGGTGGAAGGTGGAAGGTTGAAGGTGGAAGGATGAAGGGGTTGGTTTTTTGTTTGTTGGTAGGGGTGGTGGTTTGGATTTATGATGTCCTTCGACTCCGCTCAGGATGACAAAGTCTCCGCTCAGGATGAAAAAGACTGCGTTCAGGATGACAGGGATAGATGAAGGATGAGAAAGAGAAACGCTCAGGATAACAGGAAGAGCAGGCAGATTGACCGTATGAATTTATCTTATTTTTTAAAAATAATACACCTTCTGCTTAGCGTAACAAAAAACAGATAAGCGAATTAAAATTAAAGCAGTGCTCTGGTCCGGTACAAAAAAGCGACGGAACTGAGTAATCTAAACCCGATAGAAACGGCAGCCCGAATGACGCAGGAATGAGGGCTATAGTGGATAGCGGGACTACCGTAAAAAAATGAACTGAAATTGCTTTTCAAAACATAATAGACTGATCAACAGCAATAAACCCTAAAGCCCTCACAAACCGAAAAACTTACACCGTACAACGTCTACCCCTAATGAACAACAACACCCCGATAGATCCGTTTTTTTACCAGCAGGAAGAGGAGAACGACTTTAATCTTAAAGAACTGCTGTATAAATATCTAGCCTATTGGAAGTGGATCATTCTATCGTTTATTATTGCTTTAATAGCCGCTTTTATATACTTGCGCTATCAAACTCCGGTTTACCGCATACAAAGCAGCATCTTGATAAAAGATGAGAAAAAAGGTCTTGGGCAGGATGCGATGCTGAAAGAGCTTGAAATTTTTTCGAGCAATAAGGTGGTAGATAATGAGATTGAAATTCTTAAATCGTACACGCTTATGCAGAAGGTCGTGGAAAACCTGAACCTGCAAGTAGCTTATTTTGTCAGGGAGAATTTTCATAAAGAAACCGAATTGTATTTAAACAGCCCGGTAAAACTGGAGTTTAATTCTGTTAACCCTCAGGTTTACGATGAGCCCTTAAGCCTAACGATTTTAGATAGCCTTACGGCCGAAATCAATAGCGTTAAACTTCCTTTTAACCGCAAGGTAAAAACCGCATTTGGTACGCTTACGCTCTGGCGCACGGGAAACAGTTTAGATGTTAAAGAGTTGAGCATCAGCGTCAGCCCGGTAGAGCAGGTTACCGAAGGACTGGTTGAAAACCTGAAGGTTGAACCCAGCAGCAAAATGTCGTCGGTTTTGTTGATGAGTATTGAAGATGCGAAACCCATGCGTGGCCGGGACGTGATCAACACACTGATCGGCTTTTACAATTTGGCCGGTTTGGAAGATAAAAATAAGGTTGCCGCCAATACGTTGCGCTTTATTGAAGACCGACTGGTACTCATTTCTAAAGATTTAACTGAGGTTGAAAGAAGCGTGCAAGACTATAAATCGCGGGAGGGAATTACAGACATCAGCGCCGAGTCTGGCCTGTTTTTAAAAAGCGTGCAGGAAACCGATAATCAGTTAAGCCAAATATTGATACAACAAAACGTGCTTGAAAATATAGAGCGCTACGTTCGAAATAAAAATGCGGCTTCTGGCACGGTGCCGGCTACCTTAAGTATCAGCGATCCCACATTGCTTTCCCTTATTCAATCACTCGCAGAGTTAGAATCAAAAAGAGCACAGGCTGTGAAGCTGGTCAAAGCGGATAACCCACTGGTTACCGCTTTGGATGATCAGATCAGTGCTGCAAAAATCAGCCTGGGCGAAAACCTTCAAAGTCTCAAGCGCAGCCTGGCCATTACCCGCGAACAGTTGGAAAGCCGTAATAAGCAAATGGAAGGCTTAATACGTACCGTACCCGGAAAAGAGCGGGCATTGATAAACATTACCCGGCAGCAGGGAATTAAAAATAACCTGTACGTATATCTGCTTCAAAAACGAGAAGAAACAGCGCTTAGCTACGCCTCCGCCGTCTCAGATAGCAGAACTATTGACATGGCCAGAAATAGTGCCCGGCCGGTAAAACCAGTTAAGCGGAATATTTACTTATTGTTCGCCTTAGCAGGATTAGCGCTTCCGTTTGGAATTATCTACCTGATTGACCTGCTGAACGATAAAATAAAAAGTCGCCGCGACATAGACCGGGTTACCAATGCACCCATATTGGCCGACATTTCATTCACCGAGCATTATGAGCCCTTGATAGTAAATAGCAATAGTCGAAACCTGATGGGCGAGCAGGTAAGGTCATTGCGTACCAATCTTTCGTTTCTAAACCCTGGCAAGGGAGTACAAAGTATTTTGTTTACCAGCAGCATGAGTGGCGAGGGGAAATCTTTTATTTCGTTAAACCTGGGTGCCAGTTTGGCCATGACTGATAAAAAAACCATTATCCTGGAACTGGATATGCGAAAGCCGAAGTTACATGCCGCCTTAAAAATGCCCAACCAATTAGGGCTTAGCAATTACCTGGTTGGCCAGGCAGATTTGGACGAGATCATTTTCCCGGTTTCCGGTCAGCCGAATTATTACATTATTACCTGCGGCGATATTCCGCCAAACCCCGCCGAATTGCTGCTTAACGGCCGGCTGGCAGAGTTGTACCGCGAACTGCGGCAAACGTTTGATTATATTGTTACAGATGCGCCCCCGGTAGGTATTGTAACCGATGCACAGTTATTGGAAAAGCAGGCAGACGCAACGCTCTTTGTGCTTCGGCATAATTACACGCCCAAGGAAGCTCTAAAAACCCTCGATGCACTGTACCGGGAGAAGAAATTTAAAAACTTAAACGTCGTTTTCAACGCAGTAAAAGAAAGCGGGGTGTACGGTTACGGTTATCGTTACGGTTTCGGTTACTATCACAATCAAAACACCAAAAGAAATTAGAAATAGAAAATTAGCTGTTTAAGTTTCCTGCGAAAGCATTAAGCAGTATTACCGAAAGCGATGTGCAAAATTCCCCCCGTTCTGCTAATAAGTTTCAACAGACCAGAAGCTACAAGAAAAGTTTTGGAGGCCATTGCTTCGGCCAGGCCTGATCAGTTGTATATTTTTTCTGATGCACCAAGGGAAGGTGATATGCAAGACTCCATTAAGGTTGCAGAAACAAGGTTGTTGTTTGAGAATTTCGACTGGCCGGTTACGCCGCACACAAATTATCAAACTCTAAATTTGGGCTGTGCCAGAGCTGTTGTAACTGCCATTAACTGGATATTTGAAAACGAGAACGAAGCGATCATTTTGGAGGATGACTGCCTGCCTGATATCACGTTTTTTAAATATTGCGCCCGCATGCTTGAGCAATATGCAGATGACCGAAGGATCATGCACATTTCTGGCACACGATGGAATCCTGAATTCAAAACCACTGATTCGTATCTTTTTTCATCAATCGGCCATGTATGGGGCTGGGCAACCTGGAAACGGGCATGGCAGAGATACGATGCCGAAATGCACAATTGGACAGATCATTCTCGTAAAATAGGAAGTGCGTTAAAGAAGCCCGTGTTTATACAATTTTGGAAAGAGCTTTTTAGGGATATTTATATTGCCAAACACAAACATACCTGGGATTATCAATGGCAGTACACCTTATTTAAAGAGGGAGGCTTAGCCATAGTGCCGGATGTGAACCTTGTCTCAAATATCGGTTTGGAGGGCAGTCACGCACACGTCGAAACTAAGGCGGCGGCTGCCCGGACGTATGTTTTTAACCAGCCAACAGACGCCTGGGTTTTCAAAAAATCGCCGAAGGAAACGGTACAGAATGATGGCTATGATATTCACCACATGAAACATCATTTCTTAAAATTCGCAAAGCGAAGGTCACTTATCAGAAAATACATCAGCTATTATTTACATGCGTGATCTGATTTCACAAAACCTGTTGCATAAAGCAAAAAATACGTTTTTTTATTTCGGCGCAACCCTCATCAGCTTTACTGTTTCTATTGTAACCTACCCGCTATTTGCCAGCTACCTGAGTATTTCAGAGTTTGCCGCGTTTAACTATTTTACTAACTACAGCGGGTTTTTCATTTTTTTGTTTTCTATAAACCTGTATATGTTTTTTTCGGCGCATTTTTTCAGTAATGAAAATGAACAGTCAGCAACATTGTTAAAGTCGTTAATGAGCCTGTTGCTGGTTTGGAATGTGCTGGCACTCCCTTTGGCCTATCTTATTTCTAATTTTGTTTTACATGTCTGGCTGAAAGTAAAGTTTGATACCGGGCAATACTTACTGCTATCATTGGCTGCGGTAAGTATGGCCGGATTAAAGAGCATTTTTCTGATAAAACTCAGATTGCGCCAACAGGCACTGCAATATTTCGGGGTTTCTGTAATAGCCAGAATTTTGGGAACACTGCTCGGTTTATATTTTATTATTTATGTTAGGCCTACGGCCGAAAGTCGCTTTCTTGGTGTGCTTTTGGCCGAAATAATTACCACGGCCATTATCTATATTTCAGTTTTTTATGATGGGGGATTTTCCATCCCGGTAGCAGACCTCAAGCGAATATTCAAATTTGTTTGGCCATTGCTTCTATCCAGTATTTTATATTATCCGCTGATCAGCATGGACCAAATAATATTGGAACGTTACGTTAGCCGGGAGCAACTTGGTTTATACAGTATCGGCCTCGGGTTTGCCGGTTACCTGCACACCTTTAATTTTAGCGTGTACCAAACCTTAGAGCCCGATATTATACGGGCGAAGGCAAATTCAGATTTAGCAAGCTTGTTTGCCAACGTGAAGTTACTGTTGTTAGTTGCCTTTATCACTACGACCATATTTTGTTTCTCATCTAAACATTTAATCGGCATACTTACTAACGGAAAGTTCACAGAGGCGTACCGGTCTGCCAATATACTGGCAATATCATTCCTTTTTGTGCTGATATTCTCTGTTGGAAACACGTTGTTAACAGTTGAAAACCGCGGCAAAACAGTTTTTCTGGTTAATTTTGCCGGACTTTTCGTCATTACCGTTTCGTGTGCGTTGCTGGCCCAATTCGGCTCCACTGGTATTGCCTGGGCACGCAGCGTTTCGTTTGGAATATTAGCCGCTTTGGCAATATCCTTGTCCCTTACAAGCTGGCCTAAAACTAAATAGAAGATTTATGCACATCGGGATAAGTGGGCCAATACATCTGCCATCAATAAATATTGATTTTGACGGCGATAGAAAAAAATGGCCGGCCGGAATGGGCGGAAGCCCGGTAAATCATGAAATTAATGCGCTGCTTGCTGCGGGGCACCAGGTCTCGGTTTTTTCTTTAAGCAAAGATTTATCTGGCAGCCAGACTTTTGAATGGCATCAACCCAATCTCTCAATTTATATGGGCCCGTATCGCCGAAGGGCCAGATACCGCTGCGCTGATTTCTTTT
>JBGTBV010000209.1:0-2227 GCA_041749185.1 Daejeonella sp.
GAAGTATTCGGAATAGTTATTTTATCTTGTTTACCAACAAGCCAAAAAAGTATATGATCAAATCAGTCCCACTCTTCGGAATTGCATTTTTCGCTTTGCTCCTAAGCTGTACCGAGAGTCAAAAAGACGAATCAAGTAACAAGTATATTCTTAAAGGAACCGTCAGTGGATTCGAAAACAACACCTGGATCTATTTAGCCCGGGATGGTCAGGAAATTGACTCTGCCCAAATAATGGATAGCACGTTTGAGTTTGAAGGCGATATCGTCCATCCTCAGGATTATGAGTTGTATGTGAAGACCTCACAAAACTTTGCACCTATTTGGCTGGAGCAGGGTATTATTAATTTCAACGCAAAAAATGGGGAGTTCCGGAATGCTGAAATAACAGGTTCGAAAACTCAAACAGAACAGGAAAGATTAAATGCTATAGTAAAAAAATATAGAAGTAAACGAGACAGTTTAAGTGCTGCTTCAGTAAATCCGGAATACAACGACAGTATCCGAAATATGGCAAAGGATAGCTTGCAGGTCATATACGCCAATCATTTAGAATTAGAGCAGGAGTTCATTCGGAACCACCCTAATTCATTTGTTAGCGCTTTTCTTGTTGACTTTTATGCCGTCAGCCTTGGTAAAACCACCACACAAAAATTATTTGATATTCTCAGCGAAAGTATAAAAACGTCAAACTTTGGCCAAAATATCGATCGTTATTTGACCTTAAATGAAAGCCTGAAAATTGGAGACAGATACGTAAATTTTTCAATGACCAATGAAAAAGGTGAATTGATTAGCCTGTCAGACTATGAAGGTAAAGTGGTGTTGCTAGATTTTTGGGCCCCCTCCTGCGGTCCTTGTATCAAAGAATATCCAGCCTTGAAAAAAGCCTATTCTCAATTTAGCCATGACGATTTTGAAATAATAAGTATCTCAGAAGACCAGACCAGAGAGGGTTGGTTAACCGCTGTGAAGGAAAATGAATTGGATTGGGTTAATCTATGGCAGGAAAGTGGGAATAAGGCCGATCCGTATTTAATATATGGCGTTAATGGAATTCCCGATAATTTTTTGATCGATGAACATGGGATAATTGTAGCCCGGGATTTACGGGGCAATGACTTAATTTCGGCCATAGAAGAAAGTTTAGGGGAAACAGAAAGTCGGTAATTCAGAGTGATTTTATGCCTTATCAAAATGGAATTTACCTTTATCAGTTCGGCACAATACAAAACAACCAGATAAATGAAAACTCTTGATCTACTGCTAATATTGTGTTTGTCAACTATATTAAGCAGTTGCCATAGCGATACTTCCGAAATCCAAAACGATGCCCAACATATAAGTGAATCGGACACATTAACAAAACACGTAAGACCTTTCAATGATGGGCTCCCTACCATTGGACTTTTGATGTACGATGGCGTGCTTCAAAGTGAAGTGATTGCAGCTTCAGATGTTTTTGCCAAACCTACCGAAGACGGAAAACATCTTTTTAATGTTATTACGATTGCAGAAACCACAGATCCCATCATCACCGAAGAAGGAATGAAGTTCGTTCCGGATTATACCTTTGAGAATTGTCCGACATTGGAAGTTCTTTTTGTGCCTAGTGCGTATGATATGTACGCGCAGGTTCATAACAAGAAAATCGTGGCGTTTATAATAGAGAAAAACAAGGAAACCAAATTTACAGTAAGTAACTGCGCAGGAGCTCAATTAATCGGAGAATCTGGTATTGCAGACGGAAGGAAAATCGTGACCTGGATTGGTGGTGGCGAACAACTTCAGAAGGATTATCCGAAGTTAAACGTGCAAAACGACGATTCGGTAACTTTTGTGGAAGACGGCAAATTTTTATCCTCCAATGGCAATTTAGCAAGTTATATTTCTGCCCTGGAACTACTGGAAAAAATGACGAGTGCGGAACATAGAGAGTTTGTGGAAAGCTATTTATACCTTGACCGGCTGCAGAATTGGGGAAAATAGTTGTTAACTAAATGAAAAACCTATGAAATTTAGAAATGCGACCGAACACGATATTTCTGCCATTGTAGAAATGTTGGCTGACGATGAACTGGGTAGAAAAAGAGAAAATTTTCAAAATCCTTTGCCACAAGAATATCTGGAAGCATTCGAAAAGATAAGTGCGGATAAAAATCAGGAACTGATTGTCGTAGAAAACGAAAACGCTGAAATTATTGGAACATTTCAGTTGTCTTTTATTC
>JBGTBV010000210.1:0-13220 GCA_041749185.1 Daejeonella sp.
AATTTGAATGGGGCTGACCTTAGTACGAGAGGACCGGGTTGGACCAACCGCTAGTGAATCTGTTATGCCGCCAGGTGTACTGCAGAGTAGCTACGTTGGGAATAGATAAGCGCTGAAAGCATCTAAGTGCGAAACTAGCCATAAGATGAGATTTCCATTGAGGGCCGTGGAAGATGACCACGTTGATAGGCTATAGGTGTAAAGTTGGTAACAGCATAGCCAAGTAGTACTAATTACCCGAGGCTTTCTTCATCCCGTTTTACACGGGGTTTAGGCAGATAGTATATAGTGTTGTTTTCTTTTTCAGGTACTTTTTTCTGATATGTTAAGATATTTATGTGGTATAGCGTATAGCGATATGCGTATTGAGATCAGTCACAATACGCCATACTCAAGACGCACTACCACTAAAACCTTCAGGTGCCTATATCGGCGGTGTCCACCTCTTCCCATTCCGAACAGAGAAGTTAAGCCCGCCAGAGCCAATGGTACTGCCGTAACAGGTGGGAGAGTAGGTCGGTGCCCAATTTATTAGAACCCTTGTCCGCATAAAAACGGATAAGGGTTTTTTTGTGATCAAAATACAAGAATAGGCGACGAGGCGGGGCCGGAATCCAATCGAAACAAATCGACTTTTGGCGGATTACAATCCTTCGCCGCATTTATGGCATCATGAATCAAATTCTGACTTAATTATTATTATTGACACAAACAGATGCTAATGTAACTGCGTATATAAAGCGTCGGGCAATGTGGCATTGCAAAAACTAACTTTCAGATTTAACCTGGGTAAATTTGGCGCCTTTGCGCCTGGCATAATTATTATCTTACCTTAATGCTTTTTAAAAACCATATGCGAATGTTTAATATCAGGAAATTTATAACCCTCTTAGCACTGGCAGTTCTGCCTTTCATCTCTATCGGCCAGGAAAGTGATAAACCGAAGGCAAACTGGCAAAACCTTGATTTGCAGAAAGATGGGGTCTTTGGCATTAGTACAGAAAAGGCTTACCAGGAATTATTAAAAGGGAAAAGCTCAAAGCCGGTTATTGTAGCGGTTATTGATGGCGGTGTTGATGAGGATCATGAGGATCTGTCGAAAATAATGTGGAAAAATTCTGATGAAATTGCCGCGAACAGCATTGATGATGATAAGAACGGCTATGCCGATGACTTAAATGGTTGGAATTTTATCGGCTCTTCCAAAGGAAACGTCCACTATGACAATATGGAACTGGTTCGCCTCATTAAAAAACTACAGCCTAAATACGCGGCTGCTTTAAATTCCACGCCATTTACCACCGAAGAACGAAAGGAGTTTACCCGATATAAGTTGCTGATAACTGATTATATGGAGAAACTTCAAAACGCCAAATTTGGGCAGGCCAATACCGTGATTTTTAAACGATACATTGACGAGATCACTGCGAAAATGAAGGTTGAAAATCCGACACTCGAAGATTTTGAAAAATATAAGCCCGCGAATGATATTGAAAG
This sequence comes from Daejeonella sp., assembly GCA_041749185.1. Lineage (GTDB taxonomy): Bacteria > Bacteroidota > Bacteroidia > Sphingobacteriales > Sphingobacteriaceae > Daejeonella. The sequence goes on from JBGTBV010000210.1 coordinate 1,498, forward strand.
CAAAGTGTTGAAGGCCGTTAAAAGCGAGCTAAAAGAAAATCCGGATTTCAAAAAACTTCAAACTGACGTGAACGAAGGTTTAGAATATTATAACGCCATGTTAAATTATCACCTAAACCTTGATTTCAGTTCAAGAGACACGGTTGGTGATAATTACAGCAATAGCAACGAGCAATTCTACGGCAACGCCGATGTTACCGGGCCCGATGCTGAACATGGTACGCATGTTAGCGGTATAATAGCAGCCGACCGCAACAATGATCTGGGAATAAAGGGTGTTGCGGATAATGTGCTGATCATGGGTGTGAGAACCGTGCCTAACGGTGATGAGCGGGATAAGGATGTGGCAAACGCGATCCGCTATGCAGTTGATAATGGAGCAAAAATTATAAATATGAGTTTTGGTAAATCTTACTCATGGGATAAGGCGGTGGTTGATTCGGCTGTAAAGTACGCAATGGAGAAAGGTGTGTTATTGGTACACGCTGCAGGAAACGACGCAGAAAATACAGACAAAAAAGACAACTTCCCGAACAGGCAGTTTGTAGACAGCTTAGGATTAAACATGGGCAGAGCTTCGGCATGGATCGAAGTTGGCGCCTCTGGATGGAAAAATGATGAAACAATACTGGCCGACTTTTCTAATTACGGTAAAAAATCGGTTGATGTGTTTGCGCCCGGTGTTCAGATCAATTCTACGTATCCGAATTCTACCTATAAAGATAATGACGGAACGAGTATGGCATCACCAGTAGTGGCCGGGCTGGCCGCGTTAATTTGGTCTTACTACCCTGAGTTAACTTCAGTGCAGGTTAAAGACGCGATCTTAAATTCTGTAGTTAAAGTGGAGAATAAGGTAAAGATAAAAGAAGAGGGTAGTACTAAAAAAGTATCGTTCTCCGAACTTAGTGTGTCCGGAGGCATCGTAAACGCGTACAATGCATTGGTATTGGCGGAGAAAATGTCATCCAAATCAGCCAATGCTGGCACAAAAGCCAATTAGTGATACTCAGTTTTTCTTACTGGAAAGCCGTCATCCTAATGGATGCACGGCTTTTTTAATTTGATTATACGAGGCCTGGCTGAAGTTTGTCTCTAAATTCTTTAATAAGTTTGTTCAGCTTCGGCTGGATTACAAAGGCACAGTACGGTTTATTCTGATTCTGATTGAAGTAATTCTGATGATAATCTTCGGCCTCATAAAATTTTGATACCGGCGAAATCTCGGTAATAATCGGCTTGTCAAAAATCATTTCCCGGGTTAGCAGATCAATAGTTGCCAGAGCGGTTTCTTTTTGGGACGAGCTATGATAAAAAATAACAGAGCGGTATTGCGTTCCCATATCATTACCCTGACGGTTTAACGTAGTAGGGTTGTGGGTTTTAAAGAAAACCAACAGCAATTCTTCAAAAGAAATTTTTTCGGGATCGAAATCTAACTGAATAACTTCGGCATGACCGCTATTGCCTGTGCAAATGTCTGTGTAAGTTGGATTTTCGGTACGGCCGCCCATGTAACCCGAAATTACTTTCTGTACGCCTTGTAAATTTTGAAACACCGCCTCGGTGCACCAAAAACAGCCCGCTCCAAATGTTGCTTGTTCTAAGTTCATAAACTACTAACGTAAGGGCTGCACATAAGGTTTTTAACAAAATCCTTAAACAAAAAACCCGCAAATTACGCGGGCTTACCTTTATTGATACTGAACGTATATCGGTTGAGGCTTCAATTTTAACAGCTCTTCGGGCGTCATCAATCTGTTAGGCGCCTTTTTCAAATCATTTTTATAGAATACCTTAAATCCGGTGAATTGTACAGGCTCCGAATAAATGAAATGCCGGTAAGTTCCTTTTTTAAGCTCTGGTTCGCCCCATCCATCCATGTGCATTACTATTTGAACCTCAGGCCTTAATTTGATATTTTCATAATTTGTTACCATTTTTTTGGTAAACCGATGTACTACAAACACCTTTGGCGGCAGATTATTGGCTTTCACTAATTTGGCCAAATAGTCTGAACAGTAATTAATATCTGCTGCGTCATAGGTGCCGATTTTTGAACCAGGTCTTGCTCCGCCTTTCATCGAAAACTCCGGGTCAATACCCAGATGTACGTTTGGCATTTTTAAATATTTCTCTATTCGAGGCAGTTCGTTCTGTATGGTGCTCAGTGCAACCTGCAAATCCAAAAACACGATGGCGTTATGCATTTTGGCAATGGTGAGTGCCGAATCAATTTGCTTATCGGGCATGCGGTTAATATATTTTCCGTCTTTCCCTTCGGTTCCGCTTGCTACGGCGGCAATATAGTGAATGCCCACTTGAACCGGCGTTGCCGGATCTGCTTTTTCCCATTTTTTAACTTCCGCGTTTAAGCGGCTCCACATTTCTTTGGGCGCATATTCGCCAAGCGCTCCCATTTTTTTGGAATAAAGGTTCCCGTAATAAACCACAATGCGTTTGTTTGGCAAAATAGCTCCCGCTAATGGATAGGGCTGATTCATTACCGGCCATTTGCCGGTTGTGTCGCCGTTTGCCAACGCTTTTATTTTTCGGTTATAAATAGCTGTATCAACGGGTTCTGCGTTAGATTCGCTTACCTCGTTGGCTTGCTGTTCAATTTCGGTTTTGAGGGCTGTGGTATCGCTGGCCGACGTTTTCCCGTTGGCCTTTGTTGCTGAATCTGTACAACTGCTAAAAATCGCGAAACTGGCTGCAGCCATGGCCAGAGAAAAAGATAGATGTTTATTGGTTTTCATTTTTATTTATTTGCAGAATGAGTTAGGATTTGGCCGTTTCGGGCACCCGTATGTTTGCTGTTGTTTAAAGTAAGCTGTCCGTTAACCAGCACATAATTTATTCCTGTAGAATAGGCATGCGGCTTTTCATACGTAGATTGGTCGGTTACGGTTGCGGGGTCAAATATAACAATGTCAGCCGCCATTCCTTCACGTAATAGACCTCTGTTTTTGAAGCCAAATTTTTGGGCCGGGAGGGAGGTCATTTTTCGAATTGCATCTTCCAGCCCGATTACGCCCCGGTCACGCACGTAGCGTGCTAAAACCCTGGCGTTGCTCCCGTAACCGCGGGGATGGGGCACGCCTTCGCCGAAAAGGCGTATCCCAGAATCAGATGCGATCATGGCGAAAGGGTACTGCATAATATTTTCTACATCTTCTTCGGCCATGCTGTGAAAAACCATTGCTGCCCCGCCATTTTTGGTGATGTCTAAAATGGTTTCAATTTCCTCTGCAATTCCAGGTTTCCGCCCCATTAATAAATTTATTTGCGAGATGCTTTTGCCGTTGAGAGCAGTGTCTGTTTTGTAATTGGCAACCACGGCATAGTCAAAATTACTGCGCTGGCGCTTGTCCATGTCCTCAACCATTTCTGCTACAATTTTTTTATGAATTTCGGCATTGTTGACGCGATACCTGATCGAATCTATACCATTCTCGAGCACCCAGGATGGGATTACCGAGTTAAGCGTGGTGCTGCTCGCCGTGTACGGATATTGATCTATAGTTACGTCAAACCCCGCAGCCCGGGCTTTTTTCACCAGGTTTAATGTTGAATCTGATTTACCCCAATAAGGTTTTCCAATTTTAAAGTGCGATATCTGAACGGGCATATCCGCCTGACGGCCAACATCCAGTGCTTCATTTATCGCGGAGAAAACCTGTTGGCTTTCACTGCGGATATGGGATGTATACGTACCCTTGTATTTTGCAGCAATCCTGGCTAAAGCCACCACCTCATCGGTTTTGGCGTAGGTGCCGGGAATATAAATCAGGCCCGTTGAAAATCCAACAGCACCATCCCGCATCGCTTTTTCGACGATACCTTCCATTTTATTTAATTCGCCGGCATCCGGGGCTTTGGCAGAAGTGCCCATTACGGCTTTGCGGACGTTATTGTGACCGATAAAACTGGCTACGTTGATAGATAGTTTAAGACTGTCAAGCATCTTAAAATAGCTTGCTAAGTCAACTTCAGAAGAGCCGCAATTCCCGGTTATCACGGTAGTAACGCCGTCATAAATAAAATTATCGGCAGTGGGCGTAGCTTTTTCGTCGCCTTCTATGTGCGTATGAACATCAATAAACCCGGGGGCAATTACCTGTTTTTTAGCGTCGATTATCAGTTTGGCTTTTAAATGGTTCAGATTCCCGACGGCCAGAATTTTGCCTTTGCGTATTGCTATATCGCCATAAAACCATGAATTGCCTGAGCCGTCGATAATTTTACCATTGGTGATCAGGATATCGGCTTTCTTTTGAGCCGATAAAAGTAGCGGGATGCTACAAAGAACTATAAACAAAAGCTTTTTCAACGCGGATTTTTTTTCGGTAAAATAACTCGGATTGAACGAATTAGCAATTAAAAGATTTCAACAGATTCGAGATTAATTGATGGGACATACGCTAAGTTTAGCTTTTATCCGGAGATTGTGAAGTTTATGGAAGTTTGAATTTTGAGATTCGATAACATAAATCCAATTTGCTGATGTTTTTTATTTGGAAAGCAATGCCAGAACTACTTTGGTTATTTCAGCCCCGCTATCCGTTCCAAGCCTCCCGATGAGGATCGGGAGGGCTTTTCACTGCTATCGGGTTTATTTCAAAACTTTCTGTATTTCATCGGCGAAAATGAAAATTTAGCGGTCCGTTTTACAAAACTTTCCAAAAACCCCTAAAGGCAATTTACTGCCCGATTTTGCCTGGAGATACAACTCTCCCGATTCCAAATTTTGCGCCCCGGGGAAAGACGAGCGGATCAGGTTTTCAACAATCACGGAAGAGAAACCCAGGGAATAAGAGTTTAAAATCAGAAAATGTTCCTGCTCGTCAAGCAACTGAACCACATCCCGCATCATTTCCTGGATGTTATCTTCCAGCTTCCACTTCTCGCCGCTTGGGCCGTGGCCGTACGCCGGTGGATCTAAAATAATTCCATTGTACTTGCGACCTCGTTTTACCTCCCGCTTTACAAACTTCAGGGCATCTTCAACCACCCAACGGATGTTTTCCAACTTGGAAATTTCCTGATTTTCATTAGCCCAGGTAACCACCTGCTTTATAGAATCAACATGGGTTGTATCTGCGCCTGCAGCTTTCGACGCCAATGAAGCGCCACCGGTATAGGCGAAAAGGTTTAATACTTTGGGTTCTGGTGTTTTAAATTTTTGAATAGTTTGGGTAATGTAGTCCCAGTTTACAGCTTGCTCGGGGAAAATGCCAACATGTTTAAAGGAGGTTAGGGAAAGTCGAAAATTAAAGGCAACCTCATTGTTCTGATACGAGATATGCCAGCGGTCGGGAGTTTTACTATCTTTCTTTATCCACTCACCTGCCGTGGCCGAGCGCCCCTTAAACCGGATGTGATGCATCTTTTGCCATTCGCCAACCGACCATGATTTTGCCCAAACGGCTTGAGGCTCGGGGCGGATGAGTATTAGGTTGCCAAAACGCTCAAGTTTTTCAAAGTCTCCGCAGTCAAGCAGTTCGTAATCTTGCCAGTGTTGGGGAGTTAAAAGTTGGATCATCTAATTCTGGGTTGAAAGTTGCGGGTTGTGAAGGCTATGGTAGTAGGTATAACGGGCTGTCTATCGCCCAAATCCTGCAGCCAGCAGCTCAAAATTGAATTATAACTTCCCCCTGGCCGCTTCCATAAATTTGCTCGCAAATACAAAATCGTTCAGCTCATCATTATCTGTGTGGGCGATCTCTTTATTAGAACCTTCCCACCATTTCTGCCCCTGGTGCAAAAATATGATGTTTTCACCGATACCCATCACGGAGTTCATATCGTGTGTTACCACAACGGTTGTGGAATTATATTCTTCGGTTAGTTCTTTGATCAGCTCATCTATTACAATAGACGTTTTGGGGTCAAGTCCTGAATTGGGTTCATCCACAAACAAATATTTCGGGTTCATGGCAATGGCCCGTGCAATCCCAACTCGTTTTTTCATACCTCCCGATAGCTCTGCCGGAAACAATTTATTTTTTCCAGCCAGGTTAACCCGCTCTAAGCAAAAGTTTGCCTGTTCCAGCTTTTCCTTACGGCGTTTTTGGGTAAACATATTGAGGGGAAACATAATATTATCTTCCACATTCAGTGAATCGAACAAGGCCGAACCCTGAAAAAGCATGCCTATCTCCTGCCTGATCTCAATGCGCTCTTCAAAGTTCATACGCGTAAAATCCCTGCCGTCGTAAAGTACAGAGCCAATTTCGGGAGCATGCAAGCCCACCATGCATTTTAGCAAGGTAGTTTTTCCGGAACCCGATCCGCCGATGATGAGGTTACAAACCCCATCTTTAAATTCGGCAGAAATACCACGCAGAACATGATTTTCGCCAAATGTTTTATTAATGTTAGAAACGCTTATCATAACAACAATTGTGCGATAACGTAGTCGGCAAATAAAATCATAATGCAACTAATTACAACCGCCCGCGTGCTCGACTGGCCTACCTCCAACGCCCCGCCGTTAGTGTAAAATCCCTGATAGGCTGATACAGACGTAATTATAAATGCGAAAATAACCGCTTTCACCATCGAAACGGTAAAGGTAAAGGGATTAAAATCGGTTGTTAAACCGGTAATAAAGTCTTGAGAAGTAGTTGCGCCGGAAGCGGTTCCGGCAAGATAACCGCCCATAATGCTCAAACCAATAGAAATGATAACCAGCAGTGGAATAGTTGTTACAGCACCGATAATTTTGGGGAGTATCAGATAACCCGGCGAATTGATACCCATAATTTCTAAAGCGTCAATTTGTTCGGTTACCCGCATGGTGCCAATCTGAGATGCCACACTGGAGCCTACCTTTCCCGCTAAAACAATTGCCGAAATGGTCGGACTGAGTTCAAGTATAGAAGAGTCCCGTACAATACCACCAATTACTGATTTCGGAATAAGATCACTAACCAGTTGAAACGCCGTTTGTACGGTGGTTACAGCTCCCAGGAAAACAGAAATGATGGCAATAATTCCCAAGGAGCCCACCCCGATAGAATCCATTTCTTTAAATATCTCCTTACGGTAGATGTTCCATTTTTCGGGCCGCCGAAACACTGCTTTAAGGAGCAAAATGTATTTACCTAATGAATGGAATAGCATGTATGTTTATTTTAGCGCAACGCAATAATAATACAAAAATTTAGTCTGAACGGCTGCTTGATATAAAATATAGTAACTTTCTCCTTCCGCCTTCATCTTAAGAGTATTATTTTGCTCAGCAATCAACTTACCTAATCATATGAATGCAATAGTTACCGGAGCTACTAAAGGTATCGGGCTTGCCATTGTGAACCACCTGGCTGCTAACAAATATAATCTGGCATTGTGTGCCCGCAATGCGGATGATCTGGAAAGTTTAAAAGACGAACTGGCTACTAAACATCCTGAAACAAAAGTGCATGTGCTGGCCACAGATTGCGGAGATCCCGTAAAGGCGGGTTTGTTTGCCGAATTCGTTGCCAGCAGTTTTGAATTTGCGGATGTGTTGATCAACAATGCCGGACTATATATTCCGGCAACACTCTTAGATGAAGATGACGATGACCTCCAAAGGCAAATGCAAACCAATGTTCTCACTCCGCATTTCTTCAGCAAATATTTCGGACGTAAAATGCGGGATGCCGGGAAAGGCCATATTGTAAATATTTGTTCAACTGCTTCAATAAACCCGGTGGTTAGCGCAGCTTCATATAGCATTAGTAAAATGGCCTTATTGGGATTAACTAAATTATTACGCCAGGAATTAATGCCATCGGGCGTAAAGGTTACCGCTGTTATTCCCGGAGCAACGTTAACCGGATCCTGGGACGGGACAAATATCCCGGTTAACCAATTTATAGAACCCGACGATATCGCCAAAGCGATAATTGCCTGTCTTGCCATGAGCCCTGGAGCCAATGTAGATGAGATTTTGATCAGACCGCTGAACGGGAATTTTTAGTTTATTTAAAAAGGCGCACATAGTTTACCGACTTTTTACAGCCTTTTACCGAGAACTTGACTTGCCCTGCCCGGTTGATGTTTCGCGGGATTGCTGCGCAAGCTACATTTGATCTATCAATAGGAAACAATCAAACCAAAAAAATTTAAGATCATGGAAAAGAAGCTTTATAGAAACGAACAGGAAAAAATGCTTGCCGGGGTTTGCGCCGGGTTGGCTGATTATTTTGATGTGGACGTAACCTGGGTACGTATTGGGTTTGTGGTAGCGGTCATAGCTGGTTTGTCGGGTATTTTAGCCTATATTATTTTATGGATAGCTATTCCGGCAAAGCGTTATCTGCCTGGCCAGCCCGTACCAGATTACCGTAATTACAACGCAGATTACCGGGTTTACAACGAATCAAGGCAGCCGGACGATTTCACCGCCTACCAGGTGCCCGAACCACCGAACACCAGTAAACGGGGTAACCGTAGTAAAAATGGCGGCATGATTGCCGGGTTGATTTTAGTTTGTCTGGGTGCGTATCTGCTTCTTGATGAGTTTAACATTATCCCGTACTGGGTCGACTTTGATAAACTCTGGCCGTTGGTATTTATCATTCCTGGCATTTTAATCATTTCAAAAAGTCAGAGAAATGATCGCCGAAAGGCAGATGAAACCCAGCAGCCAATCTCGCCGATGGCAACTGACACCAGTTCTGCAACAGCAGATGACACCACTTTACAGCAATAGAGGAGAGAAATTATGAAAACGGAAAAATTAATATGGGGCTTGATCCTCATTTTTATAGGAGCAATATTTTTGCTGAGCAACTTCGGCGTAATAGATTTCTATTGGGGATCTGTATGGCGGTTTTGGCCACTGGTTTTGATTTTGATTGGAGCGAATATGATTTTGAGCCGGTTAAAACATCAAAGCGGAATGATTATATCGGTAGGCCTAACTGCAATTGCGCTGATCTTTATAGGATACCAGGGAACGCGGCCAAATGAACAGAGCTCACGTCGGTCGTGGTTCCGGTTTGATCATCGGGATAACCGGGTGGTCAAAGACAATGTCAGAAATACATCATCGCAAACATTTACCGAAGCATATGAAGCAGGTACCAGCAGAGCCCAGCTAAATATTAAGGGCGGAGCAACAAGTTTCAGACTTGATGACAGCACCAGTAATCTTTTTGATGCGGTAGTGGATCAAAACTTTGGAAACTTTACGCTTGAAAAAACAACGAAAGATTCCGTCGAAGTTCTCAATTTCAGAATGAGGGATAACAAACAGCGCTGGAACATGGACGATATGGAAGGCAACGACGTCAAGATCAGACTTAACACAAATCCGATATGGGATTTTAATGTTGAGGTGGGAGCCGGCGAAACTGTTTTTGATCTGAGTAGCTTCAAAGTACAGTCTTTGCGCCTGCAGGGCGGCGTGGCATCTTATAAGATAAAACTCCCGGCCCCGATAGCCATTATGAATGTTAGCGCAGAAACCGGAGTGGCCGATGTTTCGATTAAAGTGCCCGAAAATGCAGCCTGCCGAATTACTGTAGAAAGCGGCCTCTCTTCCAAAGATTTTTCCGGGTTTAAAAAGCAAGCCGATGGAAGTTATCAGACCGACAACTACACGTCGTCGGTAGAGAAGATAAACATCGCGTTAAAAGGCGGACTATCGAATTTTGAAGTGAGCAGGTATTAATAATTACAAAAGCAGTTTTACAAAAACGCAGGCAGAAAATCATCTCCTGCTTTTCTTATTTTTAACGAAATTTTTCCACGCAAATGCCCAACTATATTGTGGTAATAAATGGTAAGCCTGAAGGTCCCTATCCCCTTGAAAAATTAAAGGAAGTTGGAGTGAATTCAGGCACCTTCGTGAAAACGGAGGCGATGGATGATTATAAAGAAGCCCATGAAATACCTGAACTTCGGCAACTGCTTAACCTCCGCATTCAAACAACTGCACCTCAATATTTTGCCACCCTGGATATTCGTTTGCTTGCTGTAATCATTGATTATTTTATCGTTGGCGCCGCAATTAGTGTGCTGCTTTTTTTGATCATTCTGTTTTTGGATTCAAGGCAAATGAATGTAATTGTGGCCTTGTCTGCACTAATCGTTTTACCAATTGCGAAGTTGATTTATGGTGGAGTTATTGAATCTTCATACCGGCAGGCCACTTTTGGCAAGATTTTAATGGGAATAAAAGTGGCCGACGAAGCCGGAAACCGGATCAGTTCTGCGCAGGCATTTGGCCGCAACTTTGCAAAACTGATCTGTATCCTAACTTTGGGAATAGGTTATTTGATGGGTTTTTTCGATAAACGCCAGCAATGTTTACACGATAAAATGGCCGGAACACTGGTGATAAAAGGTAGACTTATTTGATCAATAGCAACAAGAATTTCACGCAAAGCAGATAAGAAAAAGACACGCAAAGGGCGCAAAGTTAGCTGGCAACAAATTAGAGTTGTTCTTCAATCTTTGCGCCCTCTGCGTGTTCTCACTTTGCGGCCTTTGCGTGAAACCCTTATTTTGCTTTACCTGAAACCCTTATTTTGCTTTGCCTGAAACCTTAAAACCTTCTACACCGCGTCTGATAAAGAAGAAAACGTAAAATCCCTGATCTTCATCGGCGGGATCATCGCCGTAAGGCCGGATTCGCCGCTCACGGTGCGCTCCGGTTTACCCAAAGCCTCCAGGTTGTTCAGCATGATGATCGGACTTTCATTAAACCTGAAATTCTTGACCGGAAATTTAATCTCCCCGTTTTCAATATAAAAAGTACCGTCGCGGGTTAAGCCGGTCAGCAGTACGGTTTGCGGGTCAACGCTACGGATGTACCACAATCGGGTAACTAGAATACCTTTTTCCGTGCCTTTGATCAGGTCTTCTAATGATTGATCGCTGCCTTCCATAATTACGCCATCCGGCGATGGTATTGCTTTAATGCCCTTTTTCTGCGCCCAGTAACGACTGGAATATAAGTTTTTGATCACGCCCTTATCAATCCATACGGTTTTTTCCTGCGGACGGCCATCGCCGCTCCAACCGCTGGTTGGGGCAGTGGCATTAAACGGATCTGAATAAATAGTCACCCGCTCGTCAACCAGTTTTTCGCCCAGTTTAGTTGCTCCGCCCGGTTTGCTCATAAAGCTGCGGCCTTCATCCGCCTGACGGGCATCCATCCCGAAAAACATATTCTCCAATAAAACCAAGGCGGCTATAGGCTCTAAAATAACGGTGTATTTTCCCGGCTCTATGGCTTTGGCGGTTACAGACCGTGTGGCTTTATCAGCCGCGGTTTTGGTTAGCGATTTTACATCCAGTTTAGTAACGTCAGTATATCCTTTTGAGGCATAGCCAGAGCCTTTGCCATCATCGGTTCGCAGGGTCACATTGAAATTAACATTGGTGGAGGTGTTGTAAGCGAATAAGCCTTTTGAATTCATCATCGCCGCATATCCGTTACTGTTTTCCAGAAAACCAGCCGCGGTGAGCTTATTGTCTTTTGAGATTTTCAAACTCTCGGCAACGGCATCTGCCCGGTCTTTGGGCGTCATATCCGCTGTAGCCTGTGCAAAGGTTGGTGAATCAAGATACGTTTGCGGACCTAAAAACGAAACATATTCCGGGTTTTCAGGGGCTAGTCTGGCCAGCTCTTCGGCTCGGCTCACCACTTTTTTCAACGACTCATCGTCAAACTCATTAATGGTGGCTACACCTAGTTTTTTGCCGAATGCGGATGAAACAAC
>JBGTBV010000211.1:0-4689 GCA_041749185.1 Daejeonella sp.
AATTGAGCGTATGGATGGTGCGCCCTACGATTTTATTCTCAATCATCAGGATTCTGATCTTCAAAACCTTCTTGATTTTAAGCATCGTACGTTTAACGATACCGATCTGTTATACTTTGTAAACTTTCTCAATCATCATTACAATGAACATGAGAGTTTGGAAACCGCGTTTTTGCCCAATATAGACATAGAACAACCATTTCGTCCGGAATTTTTACAGAGCGGATCAGGCGCTTCCGCGGAAGCTTTTTCATCTCCGGTTTGTTCTAATTCATTGCTGCGGCAAAGGGAGTTTTCAATAGAGGGAGCTTTAAATCATTTTCGTGGGTACTTTTTCAGTTTGCCGGACTATCCCCAACGCACTAAAAAGCACGTTTCTGCTCCCTTGCAAAAATCTACCTGCAAACGCTTAAACATGTTTTTACGATGGATGGTTCGGGATGACGAAAACGGCGTTGATTTCGGGATATGGAAAAGCATTAAACCCGCCCAGTTGATTTGCCCCTGCGACGTGCATGTAGAACGCGTTGCCCGCAAGCTAAACCTGATCTCCCGTAAGCAAACCGACTGGCAAACGGCTTTGGAACTCACAGAAAATCTCCGCCGATTTGACCCGGAAGATCCGGTAAAGTATGATTTTGCTCTTTTCGGTTTGGGGATCGAGGAAAATTATGCATGAAAATTTTTCCGATAAATCGGCTCTGAAACCCGCAGAGTTTTTAGCTTATCTGCTAAATTTGCCTGTATGAAAAATGTATTGATGCTCGTCAGTTTTGTATTGATCGCCCAAACAGCGGCAACCTACGCCCAAAAGCCAGCTGTTAAATACATCGCCGTTAAGGCAGCAGAAGCGCAGAAGACGTTAAAGAAGCGAAATATTGTGATTTTGGACGTTCGCACACCAGAAGAAAATGCTATCGCCAAAATCCCCGGATCTGTTAATCACGATTTTAGAAGTGCGGATTTTGCGCAACAGTTGTCGGCTCTGCCAAAAAATAAGCCGTATTTCGTTTATTGCCGCTCCGGTTCGCGATCTGAAAAAGCGGTTGCGATGATGAGGGCAATGGGCTTTAGGAAAATTTACGAACTGGAAGGTGGCTTTTTGGCGTATGAAAAGCTTCAGAAAAATTGATCAATGGTCTGTTTTACCACGCTGATAGAACGGTTTACCAATAAGGGCGAGAAAACAGGCTGGACATATATTCACCTTCCGGCAGAAACCGCCAATGAGATAAAGCCCGGTTGCCGCATCAGTTTTCGGGTTAAAGGTTTTTTAGATGAAACTCCGGTGAGCGGGATTGCGCTGATCCCGATGGGCGAGGGCGATTTCATTTTAGCGTTGAAGGCTGATCTACGCAAAAAATTGCATAAAAAAGTCGGGCAGCCACTTAGCGCAAGGTTAGAAGAGCACGTTGATTTTAAAATTGAAATGCCCGCTGATCTGGAGGAATGCCTCAACGATTTGCCGGAACTGATGGCAATTTTTTTAAAGCAGCCGCCATCACATCAGAATTATTATTTCAACTGGATAAATTCCGCCAAAACAGAACCAACCCGTGCTAAACGGATAGCAATGACGGTGAACGCCATGGAGCATCAATGGGATTTCGGGGAAATGATCCGCAAGGAAAAAACTAAGGAAAGCTTTTAATCCGCCGCAGCGAAGGAAATGAATTTGCCGCCGTTAGCGGTGACACAAAAAATTTACTGAAAACAAAAAAGGCGCTCCGGGCGCCTTTTCTATGTGAAATTCTGGTTTACTCGGCTAAAACTTTGCTAACCAGATCCGCCGCTTCTTTTAGCTGTATGGCTGAATATACCTTTAAGCCAGAATCGTCAATCAGTTTTTTAGCTTCTGCCGCATTGGTGCCCTGTAACCGTACAATAATAGGAACCGGAATATTGCCGATTTCCTGGTAGGCATCAATTACACCCTGTGCCACGCGGTCGCAGCGTACAATTCCTCCGAAAATATTAATTAAAATGGCCCGCACATTCGGGTCCTGAAGAATAATGTTGAAGCCAGCCTTTACCGTTTCGGCGTTAGCGGTACCGCCAACATCCAGAAAGTTTGCCGGCTCGCCGCCCGCTAATTTTATAATATCCATAGTTGCCATCGCCAGGCCCGCACCGTTAACCATGCAACCCACATTCCCGTCTAATTTTACGTAGTTCAGGTTTGATTTGCTGGCTTCAACTTCGGTTGGATCTTCTTCTTTTATATCACGCATCTGGGCGTAATCCGGGTGACGGAACAGGCCGTTGTCGTCCAGATCAACTTTGGCATCTACCGCCATGATCTTATTATCGGATGTTTTTAAAACCGGATTGATTTCAAACATCGCAGAATCTGTAGCCTCGTAGGCTTTATAAAGAGCGGTAATAAATTTCACCATTTCCTTAAACGCATCGCCGCTAAGGCCAAGATTAAAGGCAATTTTACGAGCTTGAAAACCCTGTAAACCCACTTTCGGGTCAATCTCTTCTTTAAAAATCAAGTGCGGGGTATGCTCAGCAACTTCTTCAATATCCATTCCGCCTTCGGTAGAATACATTACAATGTTGCGGCCCTTTGAGCGGTCTAACAGCACGCTGATATAAAATTCCTTGGTTTCTGTTTCGCCCGGATAGTATACATCCTGGGCAACCAGCACTTTACTTACCAGCTTACCCTCGGCACCGGTTTGCGGTGTAATGAGTTGCATGCCGATTATCTGCTCTGCCTTTTCCTGCACCTCATCAAGATTTTTGGCCAGTTTTACGCCGCCTCCCTTGCCGCGGCCGCCTGCATGGATTTGAGCTTTAATAACAACCCAGTCAGAGTTATAATCTTGTTTTAATTTTTTGGCGGCCTCAACAGCCTGCTCTGGGGTATCGGCCACTATGCCTTCCTGAATGCGTACGCCAAAGCTCTTTAAAATAGCTTTACCCTGATATTCGTGAATGTTCATTTGCTTGAAATTTGGCGTAAAACTACCATTTTGCTTCAATTTTTTGAAACTATATTCCGTGGGAGGTTCCTAACTTCTTTAAGTGAACGAGAGGTGCAAGTCAAAATCATCCTGCCGAACTTCCGGCAACAAAATGAATTTAAACCCGGGTATGCTAATCAGGCTAAAAATTGAAGAGTTATCAATCGGTGTCAATTAGTTTAAATAGCTTATTGCTATGCTTCGGGCGTTAACGCACCCGAAATTACGATAGTAATTCAATATCGTCTAACGGTAGAATTAATTCGAACCTGGTTACAGACAATTGTCACAGACAATTTAGTTTTTTAAGGCCCATACTCTTTTATAATGCAAGGCTGTTTAATTAAGCTCCGCAGAAGCATCCTGTTTATCGAACTATTGTCAATGTCGGACCGGCTCCGGCGGAGCCACCTCAACCCGGAATTTATTTATACGTTGAATAAACATCTGCAAAGAGGAAGAGGCGGCCTGCGCATCTTGAATTTTATTCCGGTAGTACGATTTATTTGCACGCACCCTATTCTTCAGATGCCTTTTTACTTTTTTACAGAAACTCCGCAAATTCATCCATCAAGTTTAAAGTTCTGATTAACATTGCAGAATGTTTTGCCGGTTAAAAATAATTCTGACCATTTCTGTTGTACTGATTGCCGGTAAAACAATGTTTGCGCAAACGGTTGCTAAAGAAATTCTGGCGCTGCGTGTTGAACAGGCACCCCGCATTGATGGCGAGCTGGAACCCGAAATATGGGATCGGATTCCGGCGGCAGGCAACTTCCGACAGTTTTCGCCACGTTTTGATGCGCCAACGTCGCAGCGCACCGAAATTAAACTGGCTTATGATAACACGGCGATTTACATAGCGGCTTTCATGTTTGACACGAAGCCCGATAGTATTTTAACGCAGCTTACACAGCGAGATCAATCGGGCAACGCAGACCAGATTTCGATTGCCATTGATACCTACAACGACGATCAGAACGCGTTCATTTTTGCGGTAACGGCAGCGGGCGTACAGATTGATGAACGCATTGGTCCTAATATTGATGGTGATGCGGCTGCAGATTTCGATGTGGTTTGGGAGAGTGGGGTGCGGGTTAATCAGCAAGGCTGGGTTGCCGAAATCAAAATCCCGTTTTCGGCGTTGCGGTTTCCGAAAAAGTCGGTGCAGCCATGGGGTATAAATTTCAAAAGAGACATCAGGCGCTTTCGCGAAGAAGATTTTTGGGCCCAAACTCCGGCCACGGCCCAAAATATTGTTCCTTATTTTGGGACGGTAAAAGGACTTAGTGCGATAGATCCGCCACTGCGTTTATTTTTTACTCCGTACATCAGCACTTCCATCAGCCACTTCCCAATTGATAAGCCCGGCATTAACAACTATTCGTCAACGTACAACGGCGGGGCCGATGTAAAACTGGGTATCAACGAAAGTTTTACGCTTGATATGACTCTTGTTCCTGATTTTGGCCAGGTACCCTCAGATCCGCAGGTGCTTAATCTCACACCTTTTGAGGTTCAATTTGATGAGAACCGGGATTTTTTTAAGGAAGGCACGGATCTGTTCAACCAGGGCGGCCTACTTTATCCACGCCGGATAGGAAAAACGCCTTCCGGATTTGACCAGGTGCAGGATTTGGCAGAAAATGGCTTGCAGGTATTGGAAAACCCGGCCCAGGTACGTTTGTTAAATGCCACAAAGATTTCGGGTAGAACA
>JBGTBV010000212.1:0-23617 GCA_041749185.1 Daejeonella sp.
AAAGATTTCAACTCAAGCAGTTTTTCCTCTTCTGGCTGGAAAAGCAACTTCAGCCTTTTGCTGCCAAATGTTGAAGCATTACTTTTATCAATATTCAGGTTGTAGACGTAACCGGTGGTTACCAGCTTTAATTGTTCAGGAAATAAGGCATCTTTTAAAAACACCTGATAATTTGCTAATTGCGGCATGTCTGTGAATTTCATTTGGAAATTTCCGCTCCTAACCGCGTTGATATTAAGGTCAACCTCCTTCACCTCGCCAATATCCGGCAGGCCGTTTATCGCCAGGCTTTTACCGTCGGAGGATAAACTTGCCAGATTAACAGAACCACCCGAAAGATAGGCAACATCCTCATATCCCGCAGTGAGCGCAGCTTTTCCGCCAAATACCAAAGTGGTTTCGTCCAAATACTTTCCGTCTGATAAATGTAAACGCAAAATCTGCGCCCCCTGGTTTTCGTCGGTTGTTGCGATTGAAACGGCACTAACCGAGTTTAATACATTCTTGTCCGGAAGACTGAGCAAACGGGCCGGGTACACGATTGTCTTGGCGTCTTCGCGAAATGAAATGGTGGCGCCATCAGTGCTTGTCCGCACATAAAATCCCTGTCCCGGCTGGATAATGGCCGAACCACCGTTGTTAATCACGCCGTCAATATAACTGGCCTGCACCCCGCCAGGCTTGTAAACAATAACCGTATTGAGTACACCCGCAGACCGCGTAACTTTTGTCCAGTCAATAGCGCTTGGGTATGGATTCCCAACCAGATTGTAGCCATTTGTAGATTCGGCCGGGTATCCGCTGTTGCGTAAAACCACGGGCGTTACATCAAACTTGTTTATGGGCCCGCGGTAGTTGATGGTTACAGGTTCTGGCGCTACATACGGGGCGTTGAGTTTATTAAAGTTTGCGGCGTAACTTCCACCCTGACGGCCGCGGAAAAAGGCGTAAAATCCAGACCCGGGTAAATTAACCTGGTTAATGGTGCCGATAGAAACGAATGATGGCGAACCAATAGTAGCTTGCTCATTATAAAGTGTAATGGTTTCGGCAAACGGCTGGTCATTGCCTCCCTGATCAAAACCGTTGCTGACGCCTCCGGGACCCGTAACAATTATTGAGTCCTGCAACAACCGGTATGTTTTCTTTCCTGAAGTTATCAGCGCATCATTTATCGGCGATGACATGGATCTGAATCCACGGTAAAAAGTACTTACCCCATCGCCGGTGATGTACGACTGGACATTTACATCTCCCGTGATATCCGCGGAAGCAGACATCGTAGTTATGTTTGACGACGTGCCCGCAGTGGAAACCATGGTCAGGTTTCCATCCGATACGGTCGTTCCCGCCAGCGGATTCATGTTTCCAATCACCCAAACCGGATTTCCCAGGGTTAGAGTCTGTCCGCTGCTATTAACGGTAAAATTTAACAGCGCATTGGTTTGGGACAGCACAGACTGGTCGAATTTTAAAGTGGTATTAAAACTTCCGTTGATGATCAGGTTACTGGAAGCGCTGCCAATAATAGAACCTTCTGCTTTAATTACCGAGGCACTCGAAGTTCCAAGTTCGAGCGTGAAGCCGTTTAACGTGATGCTTGCGCTGCCCAGCAGATCAAAGTTATTCGAATTAAAACTTACATCCAGCAGTGGAAAATTTCCGTTCGCTACCTGCGGAATTGTGACGCTTGCTCCGTTTGGCGGAACGCCGCATACCGTCCAGTTCGCTGGGTTCGTCCACTTATTGTCTGGAATTGCGCCCCCTGTCCATACATATCCTGTACTCACATTAACCGTCACGGTTGTAGTGTTTGAGCATCCGGTGCTTCCATCAGTTCCGGTGATCGTATAGGTAGTGGTTACGCCGGGACTTGCTACAACGCTTGCTCCTGTTGTGGCCGACAGCCCGAGAGCCGGGCTCCAGGAATAGGTTGTGGCGCCTGTCGCCGTTAAGTTTACGCTTCCATCTGAACAAATAAGCGCCGGCGCCGGCACAGAAATAACAGGCAATGGTTTTATGATCACAGAAAATGCTGCCTGAGGGCTCGCACATCCGTTGGCGTTATTAATTGTAATCATGCCGGAATACGTGGCCGGAGTTGCGCCAGCGGGAATAACTAAACCTACCGATCCCGGTGCCAGGGGCGAAGGAGAAACATTTACAAAACCTGCTGACTGTGCGGCAGCACTCCAGGCGATGCTGTAGGTCGCGGGCGAAGGAATATCAGTCGCGCTGTAAGGGAGCGGCAACGTTTGACTTGCGGAATTGAAGCAGGTTTCTACAGCTCCGTTGCTGGCCTGCGCCGGAGTAATTGTTGGCAACGGGTTTACTGTTACGGTAACGGTTGATGTTCCCGCAGGGCAGCCATTCACGAACGTTGTGAGGGTGTAGGTTGTGGTCACTGTTGGTTTTACGGTAACACCTGGCTGGCTGGCATCGGTAATTATGGTTGCGGGATCTGTCCAGGAATAGGTTATCGGCAGTATGGCCGGCACTTTCACGTTATCCAGCGCCCAACTGCTGCCTGCAGAGCCGATGTATCTAAACCTGATGCGCAAGTTAGACAGGCCGATAAACCTGGCCAGCGAAAAACTTACGGGTTGCACCACACCGTTTACCCCGGTAATTCCAAAAGTTGAAACAGCGTTGTATTGCGCAAGTAAATTCACATTGCTGTAGGTGGCGCCTCCATCTGTAGAAATCTCAACTATTGCGGTGGCTCCGGCGGCCAGTTTGTAAGCCTGGCTGAATGTAAAAGAGACCGAAGTTTGCCCGATGAGGCTAAAGACCGGCGTTTCAAGTAATGATGTAAGGTTGCCGTCGGCGATTGCGAACTTGCCGCCGGCCCCATCGTAATTTATACCGCTGAAGACTTTAGGTCCATTCGTCTCTCCCCACGGGCCCGATGAAGTATTATCGCGGTTAGCGGGGAGAAAATCCCCTGAACTTTGTCCATCCCGCCGCCAGCCCGCAGGGTTTGCATCACTAAAGTTTCCGGCCGGGTCGGCAATACCGGTTGCCGGATAACCGCTTGCAGATGTAAGCGATGAAGTTTCTCCGGCGCAAATAGCGGCTGGTGAGGCCACCGTTGTTGGGTTAAATTGTGGCACAATGCTTATCACACTCAGGGATGAGTAAGTTTCGGCGCAAGCCCCGCTTTTAAGCAACGCCCGGTACATGGTGGTTTGTGCGAGATTTGTATACGATAAAGTGCCTGTCTCATTTACGATATTACTCCAGGAGGTGCCGCCGTTGATAGATGATTCCCACCTCAGCACTGCCCCTGTTTCACCTGCCAGCGAGATGGAACCCGACGCGGCGCCAGCACAACCGGTTGCCAGGGCGGGAGAAAGTGTGCCCCCAACAGACACCGGACTTACAACAATAGTTCCGCTTTCAGATTTTTGAATACAGGTTCCGGTGGTTGTTACCGTATAATTAAATGTACCCGATACGGATGGCGAACCGCTGATGGTGAATGTACCATTCAGAAAAGCGCCGTTCAGCCCGGTGGGCAAACCAGAAACGGTGGCGCCAGTTCCGCCGCCGCCGATTGTGTATGAAATATTTGATGCGGGAGAATTTATGCATAGGGTTTGAGCGGCAGTACCGGCCAGCGAGGCGAGCAAGATGCTGGCATCCGGGTTAATTATTAAGGATTTCGTAGAAATGGCATCGCCGCAAGGCGAAGTACCAGCAACTGTAAGCGTTAAAGTGATCAGACCACTTTCGCCTGCCGCAGGTGTGTACGTGGCTCCGGTTAAAGAACCCGGGTTATTTACTGTTCCGCTTCCGCTTGATGTCCATGTTAAGCTACTAAAATTTGACGCGGATGCATCAAGGCCGATAGAAAGCGCATTCGCTGTGGCACAAATCTCTATATCTGCGCCTGCGCCAGCTACTGGTGCTTTTGTTATCGTTAGTGATTTACTTGATATGGCATCGCTGCATGCGCCGCCGGTTACCCTTAATGTAATGGTCGCCGATCCGGCAGAGATATCGTCCAAACTTGGTGTGTAGGTTGCTGCTGTTAAGGAAGTTACATTGGTAAAAGTGCCCGATCCCGATGCTTCCCAGAGAATGCTTGTGAAATTACCGGCTACTGCGCCATCGGTAATATTTATCGCACCCTCGCTCTCGCACACACTAATCGGAGGCCCTGCAACTGATGTTGGCGGCGGCGAAACCGTAATTGTGCGTGTCGCACTTACCGGAATACATGAGCCGTTAGCGTTGGTTGTTAAGGTGAGCGTAACCGTACCGTTAAAATTTGCCGATGGGGTAAACGATACTGATGCCGGATCTGCGGTCAAATCCGTGCTGCTTAAACTTCCTGTTCCTGAAGTAATAGCCCAGGAAGCCATTGTTGCGCCGCCTCCAAAGGTTGACCCTGCAAGTAAAACTGCCACCGGCGTTGCTGATTCGCAAACCGTAAGCTCCGCTCCGGCAGTGACTGTAGAAGCTGGCAAAACCTCAATAATCCGCTCCTCGCTCACGCTTGCACACCCACCGGGTGCATCTGTTGTGAGCAACAATCTTACCTCACCAGTATAATTGATGGCTGGCGTGTAGGTTATCGTTTCCGGATTAGCAGACAGAGCGTTGGTACTCAACGTGCCACCGCCCGACAGAATTGTCCATGCGGCCATGGTGGCTCCCCCGCCGAAACTCGCCCCGCCTAAAGTTATGGGCCCGGGTGCCGAAGTCTGGCAAACCGAAAGCAAAGCTCCCGCAGACACGGTTGGCGTTGGAGTTATAGTAACTGTTCTGGATTGGATTACGGGGCTGCAAGCTCCGGAGAAATTTGTTGTAAGCGTTAAGGTGACAATGCCGCTAAAATTTGGATCGGGAGTAAAAGTAATAAGGTTGGGATTAGCTGTTTGGGCGAAATCGCTCAATGTGCCCGATCCGGAGGTAATTGACCATGCCCCCGTTGTTGCGCCGCCGCCTACGCTGGCTCCGGATAATAGAATTGCCGATGGCGAAGGTGACTGGCAAACCGAAATCGGTGCGCCGGAAATTACGGTAGATTTTTCAGAAACAATAATGGTACGGGATTCACTGGCGGCAGCGCATGAATTAGGCGCATTCGTAGCTAATGATAATGTAACCGTACCCACAAAATTAACTGCGGGGGTGTACGTCACAGTAGCAGGGTCGGCGGTAAATTCTGTTGTGCTTAAGGTGCCGCCGCCAGCTTCAATAACCCAGCGGGCCTGGGTTGCACTCCCGCCAAAGGTTGCTCCGCTCAATATAATTGCTTCGGGCGCATCAGATTGGCATGCCTCCAATTGCGCCCCTGCGGTAACGGTCGGCGCCGAATCAACAACAACCTGCAAGGCCGTTGAATTTACACAACCTTCCGCATTAGCAGGGCTGGTAAATGTGATGGTGACACTTCCAGCAGAAATGCCGGTGACCAAGCCATCAGAAGCAACTGTGGCTACGCTGGGGTCGCTACTGACCCATGTTCCGCCCGGCGTCGCATTTTCTAAATTTGAGGTTGTACCGATGCAAAGTGTGGATGTTCCGGTTATGGCGGCCACAGCGGGGAGAGCGTTCACTCTGAACGGCCAGGTTGCGCTGTTTGTGCAATTGCCGGCATTTGCAGCGGTGGTATAAGTGATGGTTACATCTCCTGGAAGTAAACCTGTAACAACCCCCTCGGAGCTAACTGTTGCGATAGACGCATTTGATGTACTCCATAACCCTCCGGAAGTTGAATTGCTTAATGCAACCGAGCCGCCTGCACATACGTTGTCTGCACCGGATATTTGGTCCACAGCGGGCAAATCACTCACATTAAACACGGCTGCATTATTTGTATTAACATCGGCGGTACAGCCAATTAAAGCCAATTGGGTAACCGTTACCGTTGTGTTTCCGGCATTAAAAGCTGATGATAAAAAGGTTCCCGAATTATTAGAAAAAACCATCTCTGCGGTATTTCCAGTACCCGAGTTAGCGCCCGACAGATCATAAGTTACCGTGTAAGTTCCGTTAACTATAGAACTTGAATTTATGGTGATCACTGCTCCGCCATTCACACATCCATCAGCAGCCGATATACTGAAATCACTGATGTCTGGTGCCGAAGTAATCGCTACCGAAAATGCCTTTGCCGGGCTTACACAACCGCTGGGATTCGTAACAAACAGATCGCCGGAGAACACGGTGTTACCGGTAGCATTTGCCGGGACCGAAATATCAATAGAACCTGGCGCTAACGCAACGTTAGAAACATTTACAAATCCGGCCGATAGAGCAGCAGCATTCCAGGTAATGCTGTAACTATTCGGTGAATTCTCTGTGCTGGTATATGAGAGCTGCGTAGTCTGGGCAGTTGAACTAAAACATAAACTGGCTGCCTGAGCAGAAGCCAAAATAGTTGGTAAGGGATTTACAGTAACTGCTGTTCCGACCGATGAGGCCGTGCAGCCCTCGGCATTGGTTATTTTTACGGTGTAAGAGCCAGTCAGGGTAGCCAGGTATGATTGAGCTGTTTCGCCGCTAAGCAAATTCCCATCCCGAAACCATTGATAGGACTGGGCAGTTGTTGAAGTGAGATTCACACTTGCGCCTACGCAAAATGTGGTGGAACTTTCTGCGGTGATCTCCGGGACAGCGGGCGAACTGACCGACGTGGTTACCGATGTGGGAAGAGTTGCATCGCAACCGTCGGTATTGTTATAATTAATGGAAACTATTCTGCTACCTGTGCTAATCCATTGCAGCGTAACGGTATTGCTGCCGCTGCCAATTCCGCCAGATATGATGCGGTAATCTACATTTTCTGTTCCGCTTACACTCCAGACGTAGGCGTTTTGCGATGCCTGCGTGGTATAAGTTACGTCCGCATTGGCGCAGGTAGAAGCTCCCGGAAAAGTCGTGAACGTGGGTGCAGGCCGGGCAGTTACCGATGTTGTTGCGGATGCAGGAACTACTCCAAAGCAGCCATCGGCGTTTTGGTAGTTAACAGAGACGGTTTTGTTTCCAGCAGTCAGCCATTGCAAAGTAACCGTATTACTGCCCGGACCGGTGCCGCCAGATATTATTGAATAATCTGTTCCCAATACTCCTGAAACAACCCAGGCAAAATTATTTCCGCTTAATTGCGTGGTGTAGGTAATGTTGGTATTGACGCAGGAAGTTGCCGCAACCTGAGTTAAAAATGTGGGAACAGGCAGTTGTTTAACCGAAGTGGTAACCGAAGCCGCCGAGGGGCCAGTGCAGCCATTTGCATTGCTATAATTTACCGTTACAGTTTTATTACCGGTTGTTAGCCATCTCAGAGTTACCGAATTATCTGTGCTGCTGATGCCTCCGCTTACAATTTCGTAATCCGTGTTCAGTGATCCGGTGAGTGTCCACAAATAGCCTGTCTGCCCCAACTGAGTAGAATAAGTAATATCCGCTCCAGCGCAGATTGCCGATAGCGGAGCAGGATCAAAAGTTACTGCCGGCCTGGCAAATACCGTGGTGGCTGAAGAAGATGTAGCCACACTTGCCTGGCAACCGGCGGCTGTTGAATAATTTATCGATATGGTTTTGCTTCCAGCCGAGAGCCATTTTAATGTAACCGTATTGCTGGAGGCGGTTCCGCCAGAAATAATTGAATAATCAACTCCCGATGTACCGGGAAAAGTCCACTGGTAATTTGAGAATCCTGTCTCGGTTGTATACGTCACGTCGGCATCAATACAGGTTGATGAACCGGGCTGGGAGGAGAAAGTTGGCAGAGGGTTCGGATTAACTGCGGTGGTTACCGACGACGTTGCAGTGGCGGCAGAGCATCCGTCTGAATTGCTGTAATTAATGGTGATGGTTTTATTACCGGGGCTAAGCCATTTTACGGTAACAGAATTACTGGTGTTGGAGATGCTTCCGGAAACAATTGAATAATCTGTATTAAGCACTCCAAAACCTGCCCAACTGTAGCCGGTTTGCCCTGGCTGGGTGGCATAAGTATAATCAGAACCGACACAGGCCGTGGCGCCAGCCTGGGCGGTAAACGTGGGCACAGGTTTGGGGAAAACAGTAAAATTAACCTGGTCGGAGGTGACAAACCCGGTGCAACCCCCGGTCTGGTTGATCCTGGTTCTGAATTGAAATATGCCTGTGGCTGCAGTGGGCGAGAGGGTAAGCGTTAAAGTACTAGTAATCTTTGCATTGATTCCGTTTCCCTGGATGCTTGATGCTGCCGAGTAACTGAACCCTGCGGGAGCATTTACCGAGACCGAATTCCAGGCGGAGCCGTTAAAGTATTCCCAAATAAAATTTACGTTATCGGTTTTAACAGGACTGCAACCCGGACCGCGTTCAACTACCGTAGCGATAGCGTATGATGTTGTAGCGTTGGGCTGGCAGCGGGCGCTGGAAGCGGGCTGAGTCACTATAACCAATTGCGCCCGGGCTGGAGAAATTAGGCCGAAAAGGCCGGGCAAGCTTAAAATTAAAACCAATAACTGCTTTCGCACCGAAGGTTTTCCGAAAAAGGAAATAACTGGTGATGTACTAATAAATCTGCGTAACATTTTCTTCATACCGACACTATTTAAAATGAAATGAAGAAACCGGAACGAGCAATATGCCTGTCGAAAGCCTTAATTCTGTAGCCTTAAAAAAAACCGGGTAATTTTTTGACATTTGGCAAATTTCTGAAAAACCATCATCGTGAATTGCGAGTATTTTGCTTCTAAGAAAACCCTTGATTTTTCAGAAAATCCGTAAAGCGAAACGTTAAGATTGCACCTTTAAATTTACAATCAAAAGCAACTTTTACAGTAAACAATTTTGGTTGAGCTTTGGACTTTTTATCACATGAAATGAGAAAGGATTTCTCATTTTTAGGGAAAAGTTTTTGATAAATTACCCAATATCAGCAAGCACCGAAGAGGGAGAACAATAAACCAAATTTTCAAGGAGAGTACTGTTTGAAAACCTAACTATTATTGACTTAGTTGAGGGCTTATGGTTAAAGTTTCCGCGTACGCACGGCTAAGATCATTTACCGTGTTCACTTCAAATACCTCACCCCATGGATTCCAGGATACAAATATCAGATCAGCCTCAGGGCTCGTACCTTCTTGCTTTAAGACCTCTTCATAAACCCCAAAATTTCCAAGATGATAATAGTTGATAAGCATATTTTTTAGAGAATGGGAATTTACCAATTCAAAGCCCATAGATTTTATCCAATTTTTTATGGGGGCGTACTCCTGCTTTTTCATAACCCGTTGATTTACACTAATCTTCTAACCCAAAAAATGACCAAGCAGTTTTTAAAAAGAAAAAAAAATAGCAATAAAAATCAGACCGGGACAGAAGCGCAAAAGCGTCCCGACGAATTTCGAGCAAATAGCATCCGCAGGCACCAACCAACGCAACCGGATGAGGGGAGATTCATGATTTTGCAGGCGCTTCGGGCGACGGATGTGATGTAAATTTGTACTTTTATTGCCGGACGTAAGCCAATAAACCGATACACAGTGAACAGAAAGATTGAATTGCTAAATACCAAACGAGAGGAAGCTTTACTGGGCGGCGGAAGTGCCCGTATTGAAAGCCAGCACAAGAAAGGAAAACTAACCGCCCGAGAACGACTCCATTTTTTGATGGATGAAGGCACATTTGAAGAGATCGGCATGCTTGTTACGCACCGTTCAACAGACTTTGGAATGGAAAATGAGCGCTACCCCGGCGATGGCGTTGTTACCGGATACGGAAATATAAATGGCCGGCTGGTATATGTTTTTTCTCAGGATTTTACGGTTTTCGGCGGATCACTCTCTGAAACCCACGCCGAAAAAATTTGTAAGATTATGGACATGGCGCTCAAAAACGGCGCTCCGGTTATCGGTCTGAATGATTCTGGCGGGGCAAGAATACAGGAAGGCGTTGTTTCATTAGGCGGATACGCCGATATTTTTTACCGCAACACCATGGCCTCGGGCGTTGTTCCGCAGCTTTCGGCCATTATGGGCCCCTGCGCAGGCGGTGCCGTTTATTCCCCGGCCATTACAGATTTTGTATTGATGGTAGAAAATACCTCGTACATGTTTGTTACCGGGCCGAACGTTGTAAAAACTGTTACCCATGAAATAGTTACCTCCGAAGAATTGGGCGGGGCTTCAACCCACGCAGCAAAATCGGGCGTTACACATTTTGCATGCGCAAACGAGCTGGAGGCCATCAACGATATAAAAAAACTGCTAAGTTACATGCCGCAGAACTGCGAAGAGCAAACCCCGGCGCTTCCTTATCAGTCCGCTGACGAGCTCCGTCCGCAGCTAAACACCATTCTCCCTCAAAATAATTCGCAGCCTTATGACATCCGCGAGATACTCCAGGCGGTAATAGACGAGACATCGTTTCTGGAAGTGCACAAAGATTTTGCTGAAAATATTGTAGTGGGTTTCGGACGGCTTGCCGGACGAAGTATTGGCATTGTGGCCAACCAACCCGCATTTTTAGCGGGCGTACTTGATATTCATTCATCTACCAAGGCAGCCCGCTTTGTTCGCTTTTGCGATTGCTTTAACATTCCGCTGCTGGTTTTTGAAGATGTACCCGGTTTTTTACCGGGCACCGACCAGGAATGGAACGCCATTATTACCAACGGTGCTAAATTGCTTTACGCTTTTTGCGAAGCTACCGTTCCGCGGATCACCGTGATTACCCGAAAAGCGTACGGGGGCGCTTATGATGTGATGAATTCAAAACATATTGGCGCCGATATGAATTACGCCTGGCCAACGGCAGAAATTGCGGTAATGGGCGCAAAAGGTGCGGCGGAAATTATTTTCAAGAAAGAAATAGCTACTGCCGAAGATCCAAACGCCAAATGGCTGGAAAAAGAAAAGGAGTATTCAGACATTTTTGCCAATCCGTACCGGGCTGCCGAACGGGGTTTTATTGATGAAGTAATTGAACCTGCCGAAACCCGCATCAAATTAATTAAAGCTTTTAAGATGCTGGAGAATAAGGTGGTTAATAATCCCCGCAAAAAACATGGAAATATACCACTGTGAGCTATTAACCGGAGTTGATTAATTTTTATCCGTTATAAGCTTTATGATCAAGGCAATCAGGTGCGTTAACGATGGGAGCGGCATCCTTTTTGTCTGGCCTGGAGCGAGACAAAAAGATACAGCGGACAGCGTGTTAGAACGCCCAAATTAGTATCATTGAATCAATCAACAATCGAACTCAGGTTGTTGTCAGCCGACCCTGCATTTGACGGATTGAAAATGACCGGTCTAATATAGAACCGGCCACCATAAGAAAAATTTATTGAAACAGGATGGGCTAAACATCTGGTGGTAGATATGAAGTAAACAACAATTCGACTCAAAATTGCCCCATATAGAACAAATACCCGCAGAACTTACCTGGCAGGTAAGACGTGAGGCCATGTATCCAGACAAAAACCTGGAACATGTTAAGCTGAATGATGATGAAAACGGAATTCATTTCGGCTTATTCGATCATAATCAATTGATCAGCGTGGTATCGTGGTTCAGGCGAAATGAAACAGAGGCCCGGTTCAGAAAGCTCGCAACGCTTGAAGAATTTAGAAACGTAGGCTACGGAACCCTGTTAATGAAATACATAATTGACTTCAGCAAAAGCGAAAAAATAAAAACGTTGTGGTGTAATGCCCGGGTTAATGCTTTAAATTTTTATAAAAAGCTGGGCTTTACCGAAACGAAAACCACTTTTAGTAAAGGTGAAATTGATTATGTAATTATGCAGTTGGAAATAAAAAGTCCCGATGAAAAAAACTCACCGGTCGCAAATCGCGACCAGTTCAAAAAATCAAACGAAGAAAAGTCTAAATAAGAAGATAGAAAAGCAAGTTTCTTTGATCTTTACTTCTTGATCATTCATCCAAAAAATCTATAAATAACAACAATGGCAAAAGCAAAAGAAAAAGAGCAGAAACATATTCCTGTAGTTACCTCTCAATCCCTCTCGTTTTTTGAAAAATACATAAACAATCCCTCGCCTACAGGCTACGAATGGGAAGGGCAACGGCTCTGGCTTGATTACGTTAAGCCTTTGGTTGATGAGTATTATATTGACAATTACGGAACGGCGGTGGCGGTAATTAATCCGAAAGCGGATTACCGCGTAGTAATAGAAGCACATGCCGATGAAATTTCATGGTATGTGAACTACATTACCAAAGAAGGCTTGATTTATGTAATTCGCAACGGCGGCTCAGACCACCAGATTGCCCCATCCAAACGCGTAAATATCCATACAGATAAAGGTATTGTAAAAGCTGTTTTCGGCTGGCCGGCCATCCATACCCGCAATGGTGAAAAAGAAGAAGCCCCGTCCTTAAAAAATATTTTTCTTGATTGCGGCTGCACCAGCGCAGAAGAAGTAGAAAAACTTGGTGTTCATGTAGGATGCGTAATTACCTACGAAGATGAGTTTATGGTTTTAAATGACCGCTATTATGTTGGCCGGGCGTTAGATAACCGGGCGGGTGGCTTTATCATTGCCGAAGTTGCCCGCCTGCTTAAAGAAAATAAGAAGAAATTGCCTTTCGGCCTGTACATTGTCAATTCGGTACAGGAAGAAATTGGTTTACGCGGCGCAGAAATGATAGCCCACCGTATTAAACCACATGTAGCTATCGTTACGGATGTAACGCATGATACCCAAACGCCGATGATCAGTAAAATTACGCAGGGCGACCTGGCATGCGGCAAGGGTCCGGTGGTATCTTACGCCCCCGCTGTACAATCCGGGTTAAATAAGCTGCTGATCCAAACAGCAGAAAAAAATAAAATTCCGTTTCAGCGCCAGGCTTCGTCGCGGTCTACGGGCACTGATACAGATGCTTTCGCATATTCGAACGAGGGTGTTGTTTCTGCGCTCATCTCGCTTCCACTTCGCTATATGCACACTACCGTAGAGATGATCCACAAAGAAGACGTAGACAATGTAATCCGGCTGATTTACGAATCATTGCTTAATTTAACGGTTGATCAGGATTTCAGGCCGGTCAAATAAATTATAATCTTGAGTAACTTAAAGCATCAATTTGCCAATTCCATTGCAAAAGTTCATGATGAATGAAAAGCTTAGTAAAGTCTATCAAAGTAAAGAATGGTTAAACTGGAATTGATTGTTTGGGCGTGCCCCGAAAACGGGTCGGGCTTTGCGCTACAATCTTTTTGCCTCGCCTCTGGCGAGACAAAAAGGATTTTCGCTGCAATCCCTCACGCATACGCCACAATTGTTGAATTTGAAACAGACTGATCTTTCCAAAAAAACAATAACCCGTATTAATAATGAACCTATTAAAAAAAATCTTGCTAATAAGCCTTTTGCTTCCGGCTAACACCGTTTTTGCTCAGGATAACCTCACTTATCAGAAACCCCCGCAATCAATTATTGACCTTGTTGAAGCTCCGGCAACGCCCTCGGTGCGCATTAGTCCGGGCGGCCAATGGATGTTATTGCTGGAAAGCCCCGGTTTTTTGCCCTCCATAAAAGAAGTTGCGCAGCCTGAACTTCGGTTGGCTGGTTTGCGAATAAACCCGGCCAATAACGGTCAGAGCCGTAGCAGCTCTTACCAGGGCATTGCGCTAAAATCCATTACTGAAAACCAGGAATACCGTTTTTCAGGTTTACCCGCAGAGCCGCGTTTTGCTGATTTTACCTGGTCGCCGGAAGAAGATTACATCGCTTTTACCCACACAACCGATGCCGGCGTAGAACTTTGGGTGGCTGAATTGAAAACCCGTTCGGCTAAGAAACTCAGTAATATGTACCTCAATGACACGTATGGAAACTCATTTGTATGGGCACCAAACGGGAAAAGTATCCTGGCAAAATTCATAAACGAGAACCGCGGCAAAGCGCCAACGGCGTTGCAGACTCCCTCCTGCCCCATCGTGCAGGAAAGTTCGGGAAAGGCCGCACCCTCCCGCACTTATCAGGACCTCCTCAAAAATCCTTATCAGGAACTATTGTTCGATTACTATTTTACCGCAACACTTAAGCAGGTTAGCCTTAACGGCGAAGTGACCAATTGGGGAGAACCTGCAATTTACCGTTCGTTTGAATATTCGCCAAACGGCGATTACCTGCTGACGGAAACAATAAAAAAACCATATTCCTATTTGGTTCCGGCTTACCTTTTCCCATTCACCACAGCGCTCTACAGTCAGGATGGAAAACTGGTAAAAGCACTGCACCTGGCACCACTGGCAGAGAATTTACCTTCGGGATTTGATGCGGTGCCAACCGGGCCACGCGAATTTGGCTGGCGAAGTGATAAACCCGCCACACTGTATTGGGTTGAGGCCATGGACGGTGGAGATCCGTCGGTAAAAGTGCCGCTTCGCGACATGGTGTATACGCTGCCCTCACCGTTTAACGCCGCACCGTTAAAACTCGCCGACTGCTATCTACGATTTAGAACTATTAACTGGGGCGATGACAACCTGGCGATAATTACTGAGCGCTGGTGGAAAACCCGGGCCGAAAGACGCGTGTACATTAAACCGGATAACGAACGCTTCCGGGTAAATCTGTTTGATTTTTATTATGAAGATGCCTATGCCCAACCGGGAACTTTCGTTACCCGCAAAAATAAGTTCAATCGGGAGGTGCTGCTTACGCAGGGCCAGAATATTTTTACCATCAGCGAGGGTGCATCGCCGCAAGGCAACCGACCTTTTCTGCTTCAGTTTAACATCAAAACTAAATTAACCGACACACTCTTCAGATCAAAAGCGCCTTATTATGAGCGGCCGGTATTTTTCAGCAATGATAACTTTATAATTACAAGCCGGGAATCTGTAGACTCGGTTCCGAATTTTTACTATGTGACATTGTCAGGCTCACAACCGCACCAGCCCCTAACTTCTTTCACCGACCCTTATCCCGAACTTCGGGGTATAGAAAAACAGCTATTGAATTACAAGCGCTCTGACGGGCTCAATTTAAGCGGAACACTTTATCTTCCCAAAGGCTACCGGCCTGCCGACGGTCTCCTGCCGGTACTGATGTGGGCGTACCCGAGGGAGTTTAAAACCTCGGCAGCGGCCAGTCAGGTAAAGGGCTCGCCATACCAGTTTACGCGTATTAGCTGGGGCTCGCCCATTTACTGGGTTACACGGGGCTATGCCATTTTAGACAATGCCGATATGCCCATCGTAGGCGAAAGCAATAAATTCCCCAATGATACTTTTGTGGAGCAAATTAGGAGCAACGCCGAAGCGGCCATTAACAACCTGGTTAAAATGGGTGTGGCAGATCGTGGCAGAATTGCTGTTGGCGGACATTCTTACGGTGCGTTTATGACTGCCAATTTGCTGGCCCATACCGATCTGTTTGCAGCCGGCATAGCACGAAGCGGCGCTTACAATCGTAGTTTAACACCGTTCGGTTTTCAGGCCGAAGAACGCAGTTACTGGGAGTCGCCAGATGTGTACTTCAAGATGTCGCCCTTTAGCTATGCTAACAAAATTAAAGAGCCTTTACTGCTCATTCATGGCGAATCGGATAACAATTCTGGTACGTTCCCGATACAGAGCGAGCGTTTTTTTAATGCCTTAAAAGGCCATGGCGCTACTACCCGATTGGTTTTTTTACCCGCCGAAGCCCACGGCTACCGGGCAAAAGAATCAGTGCTGCATATGCTTTGGGAAATGGACCAATGGCTGGAAAAATATGTAAAACAGAAGCCCGCAGCAGTTTCTGCTAAATAGGCCTATAAAACTGAATAATCATCTGCCCTTAAGCGACTGCGACGATACAATTTTCTAACTACTTCAAACTAAATCAGATATCCTACCAGGAAAAACACCGACAACAGATTGCTTGTTTCAGACCGAATTATAAGGTTGATGAAACCCGGTTGTGATCTACAAAAAAATCTTAATTAAATTCAGCACATCTTAACCAACCAGTATGACGAAGAAAAGCTCGTTTATCGAAAAAATAAATGCATCGTACACTACAAATACGTCTTCGATTTATTTGGGTGCAGGTATTTTAGACGGAGAAATCATATCAGGGGCCGAAGTAAATCTTTCGTTAAAGATGATGACCCGGCACGGGCTGATTGCCGGGGCAACCGGCACCGGGAAAACCCGAACGCTACAGCTAATAGCCGAGCAATTATCAGACGCCGGAGTACCGGTTTTTATGCTTGATGTTAAGGGTGATCTTTCGGGGCTTCATCAGGCGGGGCAGACGAACCCAAAAATTGATGAGCGGTCCGCAGCTCTCGGCAAGGCTTACCAACCCACCGGTTTTCCCGTTGAACTTTACTCGTTGTCTGGCCAGGGCGGGGCGCAGATGAAGGCATCCGTACTTGAATTTGGCCCGGTGTTGCTGGCTAAAATTTTAGACCTGAATGATACCCAGGCCGGTGTTATTGCGGTGATTTTTAAATACGCCGATGATAAAAAACTTCCGCTGGTAGATTTAAAAGATCTGAAAAAGGTACTCTCCTATCTTGCCGGAGGCGAGGGGGCGGCAGAGATTAAAGAATCTTACGGCAGTATCTCTACGGCTACATCGGGAACTATTCTCAGAAAGATTGTGGCTCTGGAGCAGCAGGGACTCACCAAACTTTTCGGCGAGCCTTCTTTTGATATTCAGGATCTGTTTAACCGCGTTGACGGGCAAGGCGTGATCAGTCTGCTAAATATTTCTGATATTCAAAACCAGCCCGTGTTGTACTCCACATTTTTACTAAGCCTGCTTGCCGAAATTTTTTATACGATGCCAGAGGCGGGAGATCTGGAGAAGCCCAAACTGGTTTTCGTATTTGACGAGGCCCACCTGCTTTTCAGAGATTCTTCAAAAGCATTTTTAGAGCAAATTGAAACGGTGGTTCGTTTAATCAGATCAAAAGGTATTGGCGTATTCTTCTGCACACAATCGCCGATGGATATTCCCGAAAGCGTGCTTGCCCAGTTGGGAAATCGGGTTCAACATGCTTTAAGGGCATTTACGCCCAACGATGTAGAAGCCCTCAGAAAAACGGTCAATACTTATCCGAAATCTGAGTTTTATGAGATTGACCGCATGCTTACCGCTTTGGGAACCGGGCAGGCGTTAATTACGGTGCTTAATGAGAAAGGAATTCCAACGGAAGTTGTAGCTACGCATCTCACCCCGCCCCGTTCGGTGATGGGCCCGATGACGGTCGCAGATTGCGATAAGCTGATGCAGGAGAGTGAAATTCATCGAAAATATCAACAAGATGTTGACCGGGAAAGTGCCTATGAGATTTTAACAGAACGGTTAAACAAGGGCGCAGGCGGGGCCGATCAATCCACAACCTCAGCGCAAACAAAGTCCGGACGAGAGGAAAAATCTACTTTTGAGAAGGTGATGGGCGCTCCGATAACCCGGCAAATTGGAACGGCCATCATTCGCGGTTTATTTGGAATGTTAACCGGTAAAAAGCCCCGTCAGAGTAGCCGGCGACTTTTCTGAAAAACCGTTAAACATCAATAC
The DNA here is from genome assembly GCA_041749185.1 of Daejeonella sp. Lineage (GTDB taxonomy): Bacteria > Bacteroidota > Bacteroidia > Sphingobacteriales > Sphingobacteriaceae > Daejeonella. The sequence continues at coordinate 17,500 of JBGTBV010000212.1, forward strand.
AGATTTTGTGTTTAACTTCTGATTGCTATTTTAGCAAAAATAACCCTCATGGATTTTACACCTGAGGGTTTTATATTAATTAATCCAAACCTTAAATGAAACCTACTCTATTAATTTTAGCCGCAGGCATGGCAAGCCGATACGGCAGTATGAAGCAAACTGATGGATTTGGCCCTAACGGCGAAACTATTATTGATTACTCTATTTACGATGCTATAAAAGCCGGGTTCGGCAAGGTTAGTTTTTTGATTCGCGAAGAATTTTTAGATAGCTTCAAATCTATTTTTGAACCCAAGCTAAGCGGAAAAGTAGAAACCGATTATGTGTTTCAGAGTTATGACTTAACGCCCTTCGGCATTAACAAAACTATTGAACGTCAAAAACCATGGGGAACCGGCCACGCAGTTTTAGCCGCCCGCAATCAGATTAACGAGCCTTTTTGCGTAATCAACGCTGATGATTTTTACGGATACGACGCGTTTAAAAAGATGGCCGACTTCCTGAATAACGATGTAAAAGACGATTATTATTCGCTGATGGGCTACGAGGTAGATAAAACACTTTCTGACTATGGGTCGGTTTCCCGCGGAATTTGTAAAGTAAACGATCGGGGCAATCTGGAGGAGATAAACGAACGGACCAAGGTCTACACCAAAGACGGTCAGATTGTGTACGAGGATGACAACGGCAAAACCACGCCGCTGCATGATGATGCAAGAGCATCAATGAACTTTTGGGGCTTTACGCCAGCCATTTTCAAACAATCTGAAGCGATGTTTAAGCGTTTCGTAGAGGCTAATGAAAACAACCCGAAAGCAGAATTCTTCATTCCGCTGATGGCTGAAGAATTGGTTAAAACTGGCGAAGCGAATTTCAAAGTAATCCCAACCTCATCTAAATGGTTTGGTGTAACTTATAAGGAAGATAAGCCTATTGTGATGGAGAGCCTGTCCAACTTGGTTGCCACCGGAACATATCCGGAGAATTTGTGGAAATAACTCAGCACCAAAAATAACAGTCGCCGCCAGGCAGCTTCAAGATAAAACCAGATTTAAAAGGCCAACAAAAACCGCAGCAAGCGCTCGGTTTTTGTTGGCCTTTTTTTTGCCCAATTTCCATTCCGCCTTCAAAAATTAACATCGCCATAAACAACATGATGTTCAAAACGGTTATACAAAAAACACGAATCAATGGCAAAAGAAAAGAAAGACCCATGCTGGGACGGCTACGAACAGATTGGCACTAAAGAAAAAAAAGGAAAAACAGTACCAAACTGCGTTCCCGAAAAGAAGAAAAAAAACGCAAAAAAATAAGATTTAAAACAGGCAGGAGAGCTCTATTGAAATTAGTAAAAATGGCATAAAAAAACCCCGGCTGAAACACCCGGGGTTTATAGCTGAGACTTTACCGATTATTTTTTCTCCTCGTCTTCTTTGATCTCTTCAAAGTCAACATCGGTTACATCTTCTGCCGACCCGCCGTTGGCATCTTCAGCCTGAGCCGAATCGCCCTCTTGCGGAGCAGCTTCCTGTGTTGCTTTATACATCTCTTCTGATGCCGCATTCCATAAAGTCTGAAGTTCCGTCTGAGAAGCTTCAATAGCTTCGAAATTTTTGGAAGCATGAGCTTCTTTCAATTTCTTCAACCCATCTTCAATCGGAGCTTTTTTATCAGCGGATATTTTATCGCCATACTCCTTTAGCTGCTTTTCAGTAGAAAATATCAGGGCATCCGCCGCGTTCAGCTTTTCTACTTCTTCTTTCGCTTTTTTATCCGAATCGGCATTCGCCTCTGCTTCATCACGCATTCTTTTGATCTCCTCGTCGGTTAAACCGGATGAAGCTTCAATGCGGATTTTCTGCTCTTTATTAGTGGCTTTATCTTTGGCAGCAACGTGCAGAATACCATTGGCGTCAATATCAAAAGTAACCTCAATCTGCGGAACTCCTCTTGGAGCTGGCGGTATGCTATCCAAATGGAAACGACCCAAAGTACGGTTCTGGTTAGCCATAGGACGCTCTCCCTGCAGAATATGAATTTCTACAGAAGGCTGGTTATCTGAAGCCGTTGAGAATGTTTCTGATTTCTTGCTCGGGATGGTTGTATTTGCATCAATTAATTTCGTCATCACACCACCCATGGTTTCAATACCTAAAGAAAGTGGCGTAACATCCAGCAACAATACATCCTTAACCTCACCGGTTAAAACGCCGCCCTGTATAGCAGCACCAATAGCTACTACTTCATCCGGGTTTACGCCTTTTGAGGGCTCTTTGCCGAAGAAAGATTTAACCGCTTCCTGAATTGCCGGAATACGGGTTGAACCTCCTACCAAAATTATTTCGTCAATATCCGAAGTACTTAATCCGGCGTTTTTCAAAGCCGTTTTACAAGGTTCAATGGTTCTTTTTATCAGGCTATCAACCAACTGTTCAAACTTTGCACGGGTCAACGTTTTTACCAGGTGCTTCGGCATCCCGTCTCCGGCAGAAATATAGGGGAGGTTGATTTCTGTTTGGGTCGAGCTTGACAATTCCACTTTCGCCTTTTCGGCAGCTTCTTTTAAGCGTTGCAACGCCATCGGATCTTTACGAAGATCAATGCCTTCATCGCTCTTAAACTCATCGGCCATCCAGTCAATTATAGCCGCATCAAAGTCATCACCACCTAAGTGCGTATCGCCGTCAGTTGCTTTTACTTCAAAAACGCCATCGCCCAGTTCAAGTACAGAGACATCGTGCGTACCGCCACCGCAGTCGAACACAACAATTTTCATGTCCTTGTGTGCCTTGTCCAATCCGTAAGCCAGAGCCGCAGCAGTGGGCTCGTTAATAATACGGCTCACTTTTAAGCCGGCAATTTCGCCTGCTTCTTTGGTAGCCTGGCGCTGGGCATCATTAAAATAGGCCGGCACAGTAATTACCGCTTCATTTACTTCGTGTCCTAAAAAATCTTCGGCGGTTTTCTTCATTTTCTGCAAAATCATGGCAGAAATTTCCTGAGGAGTATACTTCCGATCGTCAATCTGAACACGGGGTGTATTGTTATCGCCTTTTACAACTTTGTAAGGAACACGTTCCATTTCCTTTTTTACTTCATCGAAGTTGTTTCCCATGAAGCGTTTAATAGACGAAATGGTTTTTGTTGGATTGGTGATGGCCTGGCGCTTGGCCGGATCACCAACTTTGCGTTCTCCATTATCAACAAAAGCAACAATTGAAGGAGTGGTACGCTTTCCCTCACTGTTGGCGATAACAACCGGCTCGTTACCTTCCATTACGGCTACGCAAGAGTTGGTTGTTCCTAAGTCAATACCAATGATTTTTGACATTTCTATATATTCTAAAGTTTAAAATTTAATTCTGTTCTGTTGTGTATTAACAAGGCTTGTGCCAAGTGGCAATGGTCACCGTTTGACAGGAGTTTTGCATTGTGCGGGACATGGGGATGAAGATTTTGAATGACAAGATGACACGTGGAATTCGCGTACGAGCGGGTCTGTTAACTACAGATTTTCTAACCGCAACCCAGCCGGACGGCAATAATAATTTAAATCAGCCTGACTATTCAATACCAATTTTGTATTCCAAAAGGATTTTACAAAAAACAGCATTCGGTTTTAACTAAACAATTCTTCAATATATTTACCTCATTGCAATGTGCAACATCCCATCCCGCAATAACGAAGTGTCTTTCTATGAAAAAATACCTACTAATTTTTGTGTTTTCCGGCGTTTCTTTAACGGTATGGCCTCAAAAGAAGAACGCATCATTTAAGCTCCCTATCCGGGAATCTCTGTCACCGATAATTATTGACGGCATTGCCGATGAGAAAGCCTGGCAGGAGGCATCTGTTGCCCGTGATTTTTTTATGATGTTCCCGATGGACACCAGCCGGGCCAATGTTTCCACAGAAGTGCGGATGACTTATGACAGCAATAACATCTACATCGTGGCAACCAACTACCTGGCAAAACCCGGCCCCAATATGGTCGAGTCGCTGAGACGGGATTTCAGCTTCGGGAAAAACGATAATTTTATCTTTTTTCTCGACCCGTTTGATGACCTGACTAATGGCTTTTCATTTGGCGCCAACGCCGCCGGGGCGCAATGGGACGGCATTATGTATGATGGCGGTAAGGTAGATTTAAGCTGGGATAACAAATGGGTTTCGGTGGTTAAAAATTACGATGATAGATGGGTTTTCGAAGCGTCCATCCCGTTTAAAAGTATCCGCTATAAAAAGGGAATTACCCAATGGGGAATTAATTTCAGCCGACTGGATTTAAAAGCCGCCGAAAAATCGGCATGGGCACCGGTTCCGCGACAATTTCCGAGTGCTGCCTTAGCCTATACCGGAACGCTTGTTTGGGACAAGGCTCCGCCCGAAGCGGGAACCAATATTTCTCTTATACCTTACGCCTTAGGAGGTTTTGGAAGGAATTTCTCCCCGGGCAAACCAGATGATTATCGCCGCGAAGCGGGTGTGGATGCCAAAATAGCGGTAAGCTCTTCCATGAATTTAGACCTGACGGTTAACCCGGACTTTTCGCAGGTTGAAGTAGACCAACAGGTAACTAATCTGGACCGGTTTGAACTTTTCTTTCCAGAAAGGCGACAGTTTTTTCTGGAGAACGGCGATTTGTTTACCAACTATGGATATCAGAACATCCGCCCTTTTTTCTCCCGCCGCATTGGTCTGGGCGCTCCCATTAATTTTGGTATCCGCTTAAGCGGGAAGCTGAATAAAGACTGGCGGCTGGGAATTATGAACATGCAAACCGGCAAGGTAGGTTTAACAGGTTTACCAGCCCAAAATTTTTCAGTTTTATCTTTACAGCGGCGGGTGTTTGCCCGTTCAACTGTCGGTGCATTAATTGTTAACAAACAATCGCTCAACTACACTCCGGGTTTCAACCCGACAGATCCGGTTTATTCCAATTATAACCGCAACGCAGGACTAGAATACAATTTAGCTTCGGCAAATAATTTTTGGACCGGCAAAACTTTGGTGTTAAAATCTTTCAGTCCGGGTAAAACCGGCCATGATTTTGTGCAGGCATCCAACTTACAATATGCCAGCCGCTCCTGGCTCATCAGTTGGCAACACCAATACGTTGGCCGTAACTATCAGGCCGAAGCCGGATATGTTCCGCGGGTAGGCTTTATCCAGCTAAGCCCGCGGGTAGGTCACCTTTTCTTCCCGAAAAGCGGCAGGGTGTTGAGCCATGGACCTTCCATCTTTACAAACCACATTACCGATGAATTTTTCAAAACCACCGACAATACTACGGTACTTTTGTATGGTGTAGGCTTTCGTAACCAAAGCTCCTTTAACGCATGGACTGCGACCGACTATGTGAAGCTTTTGCAACCTTTTGATCCCACCAACTTTCGCGGCGATACGCTAGCCCGGGGCAGCCAACACCACTGGCTTTCCTGGGGTACAGAATTCTCTTCAAAGCCACAAAGTACATTCACTTATGCCTTTTCTACACGTTACGGTGGATATTTTGCTGATGGAACCCGGCTGAACCTCACTGGAAACATCGGTTACCGTTTTCAGCCGTTTGTGAGCCTTGCCCTTTCTTCCAGTTATAACAATATTCAATTACCAGCGCCATGGGGCAGAACCCAGTTTTGGTTGATAGGCCCCCGACTGGATGTAACCATGACCAATAAGCTGTATTTAACCACGTTTGTGCAATACAACGAACAGCAGAAAAACGTAAACTTGAATACCCGCCTGCAATGGCGATATAAACCCGCCTCCGATTTGTTTATTGTATATACCGACAATTACCTCCCCGAAAATTTCTCGGTTAAGAACCGGGCTTTGGTTTTAAAGTTTACGTATTGGTGGAATTTATAGAAGGTGTTTTTATTAAGGTTCACAACCTTCTGAAAAAAGGAACGAGATTCACTGCGCCCGTACATAAGGTATGGAGCAAGGGGAGATTATTTAGACGAGACTGAAATTCTTTAGGCATGTCGACAAAAGCTCTCAACCTCACTTATTCCAAGTAACTGATCATAAAACCAAGCTACGAAATTAGTGGTATTGTCACAGCTTTTGAGCGGTTGGAGCATGATACACACGGTTAGATTTTTTGAGAAG
>JBGTBV010000213.1:0-7856 GCA_041749185.1 Daejeonella sp.
ATCCCGGTTTTATGAGGTTTTCTACAGTTACCAATACCCTGCTCATGGCAGCGGGCTTTCTTTTATTAGGTTATCAATTAACCGGTTATTACACATCTTAAAATAAATATTATGTCAGAAATGAACCATCCGATACTGGAAAAAAAGAAAATTTTTAAATCCCTGCTAATTGCGCTGATAATAGGAGCCATCCTGTTAGTAGGTGCCGTAATGCCCGCAGAATTTGGCATCGACCCCACAGGTGCAGGCAAGCTATTTGGTTTTAGCAAACTCTATGTTCCAGAGGAAACTACAAATAGGACAGGGCTTGAATCAATCGTGCAAACATCTTTACCTCTGATAAAAATGGAAAAGGCAGGTTCAGGTCCTGATGTAAAGCGCCCGGCAGAGGCTGATAATCCGGCTCCGGATAAGCAATTGACACAAAGAAATGACAGCGTGCAGGTAACCGTTCCGGCAGGAAAAGGAATTGAGTATAAAATAAATATGCTGAAACACGGAAAAATGAAATATGAGTGGACGACCGATAAAGGATTAGTTTATTTTGATTTTCATGGGGAGGTTAAACAGGCAAAGGAAGCTAAAGCGGTTTATTTTGAAAGCTATACCATCGCAAACGCCAATAATATGGTGGGTACATTTTTAGCGCCCTATGAAGGCAAGCACGGCTGGTTTTTCAGGAATAACGGAAGTGCAGATATAGTTGTGACTTTGAGATTAAAGGGGCAGTATACTTTGTAGAATTAATCGCGTTTCATCCGTTGGTACTCAATTTCTATATTGCAGGCATCAACAACTCGCTGCTAATATTAAATGAGCGTTCGCTGTTAAAATGGCGAACGCCGCCCGATCATTAAAAGCACCGTCAGGGAAAAAATCCGGACTTCTATAAAAAGTTCTGATCTTCATTTATCGCTTTCACCCCCGGAAGTTCTTTTCCCTCCATATATTCCAGCAGGGCTCCGCCACCGGTAGACACGTAGCTCACCTCATCATTAAAGCCAAATTTTGAAACCGCTGCTGCCGAATCGCCCCCACCTATCAGAGAGAACGCTCCGTTTTTGGTCGCTTCAACTACCGCTTCGGCGATTGCTTTGGTACCGGCTTCAAATTTTTCCATTTCAAAAACACCCATGGGCCCGTTCCATAAAAGCGTTTTAGACTGCAGAATTACTTTTTCAAAATTCGCTATCGCCTCCGGGCCGATATCTAAACCCATCCAGCCGTCTTTAATATCGTTATTGGATGAAACCGCTGTTTTCGCGTCCGCCGCGAAAGCGTCGGCGATCACCGAATCTGGCGGAAGCAGCAGGTTTACCTTTTTCTTTTTCGCTTTCTCAATCAGTTCGCGGGCAAGCTCAAGCTTATCTTCTTCTACCAATGATTTCCCAATATTTCCCCCCTGCGCTTTCGCGAAGGTATAAGCCATTCCGCCGCCGATAATCAGGTTATCCACCTTGTTTAAAAGCTGTTCAATCAGTTCTATTTTGTCTGAAACTTTTGCCCCGCCCATAATAGCCGTGAACGGACGTTCAGCATCATTGAGAATTTTCTCCGCATTTTTAATTTCAGCGGCCATGAGGTAACCGAAATATTTGGCATCGTTAAAATATTGCGCAATTACCGCTGTGGATGCGTGCCTGCGATGGGCGGTGCCAAATGCGTCGTTCACATACACGTCGCCTAAAGCAGCCAGCTTTTCGGCGAAAGCCTCATCGCCTTTTTCTTCTTCCTTGTAAAAACGAAGGTTTTCAAGCAGCAACACTTCGCCGCTTTTAAGCTCTTTGGCCTGTTTTAACACTTCCTTGCCAATACAATCATTAGCAAACTGAACCTGTAAATTCAACAAGCCCGACAAATGCTCAACCACATGCTTTAACGAAAACTTGCTCTCCGGACCATCTTTTGGCCGGCCCAGGTGAGACATGAGCACAACCGAGCCGCCGTCTTTTAAAATCTTTTCGATAGTAGGCACCGCCCCCTGCATGCGGTTATCATCCGTAATGTTGAACTGATCGTTGAGCGGGACGTTAAAGTCAACCCGAACAAGGGCACGTTTGCCCGAAAAATTGTAAAAATCTATTGTCTTCATTGTCGCGATTTTTTTGGTGTTGAAATATCCTCTATTTGAATGCAGGGTTTCCGTCTTGCATGTCTGATAAAATTAAGCCGCAAAGCAAATTTGCATAAATTGATTTATCAACAAACCATCTGCGGCAGGTTTATTGTCGAAAAATTCTGAAAGTTTGCGGGGCGCAACAAAAAAACAGATTATTAGCGGCTTACTGCTTAAATTCGAGGAGAACCTACCCTCTCCTCAACCATGTTGCAAGCAAAATCCAGATTCTCTTCACTTACCTTTCCAGCGTGTAAAAGTCATCTCAAATTTGATTTCATCTTTTCCGTGCTTTCCTATTTCTGCCCAACCCGCTTTTCTGTAGAATGACTCCGCTCTGGTTTTTGGTGAGGTTGCAAGCCAGATGTTGGCTTCTGTTTGTTTGAAATACCAGTTCAGCATAATATCATGGAGTTGCTTACCAATTCCCCTTTTCTCAAATTCAGGTTTTAAAAACAGAGCCCAAATATTGTTGCCTTTTAAATCAGCAATCGAAAAACCCACAATTTCATTACCTATTTCACAAACCCAACCCTTCCCCTTTACAGTTAAATAAATTTTACAATCTTCATCAGTAACCAAATTCGGGTTAGATAAAGTGTTTTCCACTACCGATTTTCTAACTATTTGAATTTGCTCAATATCGCCGATAGTGGCCTCTCTTATAACCATAATTGCAGCTATTTTTTGCTTGTTGAGTGAACCGTAAATGTGAAAGGTCTAGTTTGCGGGGTTACAAAAGCACGTTCTGCAACTGATAATCGGTAAGCAACCTGTGCAGATGAGGCAACTGAAGCGAATTTTTTAAGGCGTTAGCGTGTTTTAAATGATGCATATCACTGCCTATAAAATCAATCAGCATGCGGTCTACCAGTTCTTCGGCAATTTTTTGGGAAGCCTTGCCGTAATAACCCGTTAAGGAAATGGTATTGAGCTGAAAATAGCAACCGGTTTCTTTGATGCGGCTGTAATGATCCATGGATTCAAAAAGATATGGGTACCGCTCAGGATGAGCCAGAATAGGCTTATAGCCTTTATCCTGCATTTTTTTGATCAGGTCTGTAAGGTTTTGAGGGTAATTAACAAATGAAATCTCGAAAAGTAGAAAGCCGTCGCCCATAGTGAGCATATTTCCTTTTTCCAGCTTTGTTTCAAAGGTTTCATCCAGGTAGTATTCGGCGGCAGCCAATATTTCAATATCAATTTCCCGGCTCCGCAATTCGGCCCGTAAACCGTCCAGCCCTCGCTCAATAATTTCGCGGGTGTTCCGGTAATAATCGGCCATAATGTGTGGAGTGGTGATGATTTTAAAATAACCCAAATCCATCATCGCCCGCACCAAAGCTACCGATTGTTCCATATTTTGGGCGCCATCATCTATGCCGGGAATAATGTGCGAGTGCATATCTATCCCCGGATATTGAAAACTTATGGTTGCCTTCTTTCTGGATGGTTTTAGGAAATCAAACATTTATCTCGCTGAATATTGATCCTGATAATAGCTTTGGTAGCTACCTGAAGTAACACGCTCAAGCCACTCGGTGTTTTGCAGATACCAGTCTACAGTTTCCTCCAAACCCTCTTCAAACTGCAAACTAGGCGCCCATCCCAGCTCGTTTTGCAACTTGGCAGAATCAATCGCATAGCGTGGATCATGGCCGGCACGGTCTGTTACAAAGGTGATCAGTTTTTCCGAATCGCCTGCGGGCCGGTTTAATTTGCGATCCATAATGTGGCAAAGCAGCCTGATCAGATCAATATTTTTCCATTCGTTAAGGCCGCCAATATTGTAAGTGCTTCCGGCTTTCGCCTGATGAAATATCACATCTATAGCCCTTGCGTGATCTTCTACCCAAAGCCAATCGCGAATATTCTCTCCTTTGCCGTAAACCGGCACCGGCTGCCCATTTTTGATGTTGTTAATGGCCAGCGGAATTAATTTTTCTGGAAAATGGAACGACCCGTAATTATTAGAGCAGTTGGAGATTACCGTATTAAGACCGTAAGTATCGTGGTAGGCTCGTACAAAATGGTCTGAACTGGCTTTTGAAGCCGAATATGGACTATGCGGATCGTAAGCTGTGGTTTCTGTAAACATTCCATCATTGCCTAAGGTTCCATAAACTTCATCCGTAGAAACGTGATAAAATCTATTTTCCGTATAGTTTCCTTTCCAATACTGGCGGGCGGCATTTAGCAGATTTACAGTGCCAACCACATTGGTCATCACAAATTCAATCGGGTTGCTGATGGAGCGGTCAACATGCGATTCGGCCGCCAGGTGAATAACGTCGGTAAATTGCTCTGCCTCAAAAAGCTGGTGGATAAAAGGGGCATCTACAATATCGCCCTTTATAAAGCGGTAATTGGGCTGATCTTCGATATCTGTGAGATTTAGCAAATTCCCCGCGTAGGTTAGTTTATCAAGATTGATAATCTGATCATCAGGATAGGAGTTTACAAAACGCCGCAGCACGTGCGATCCGATAAAACCGGCACCACCGGTAATGAGTATTTTTTTCATCAGATAGTTATTTTATGAACGCAGGTAGAACAAGACTTACAGCCCGGAAGAACATATTTTGCTTCGCAGAGATGCCTGGCCCTAAACCGAGCAATTGAGCAAATTTAATATGAAATAATTTACAAAGGATTTTCCCGGAGATATTTTTCCCATGCCCAAGCCGAGCGCATCATCTCATCAAGATCGAGTTGTGCCTTCCAGCCTAAAATCTCGGATGCCTTTTCTACATTTCCGTAGATTTTCTCCACGTCGCCATCCCGCCGCGGACCAATAGTATAATCAAGTTTTACACCGGTGGCATTTTTAAAGGCATTTATCACCTCCAATACGGTGCTGCCTTTGCCGGTGCCGATGTTGAAAACACTATAATTTTCTGTTACCGCATCGCTTTCCATCCGTTTAATGGCCGAAACGTGTGCTTTAGCCAGGTCGACTACATGAATATAATCGCGGACGCAACTTCCATCAGGGGTGTTATAATTGTTTCCGTAAACCGTTATGGGGCCTCGTTTTCCTGCGGCAGACTGGGTGATAAAGGGCACCAAATTTTGCGGTACACCTATCGGAAGCTCTCCGATCAAAGCGGATGAATGAGCTCCCACCGGATTAAAATACCGCAACGAAGTAACGTGAAAGTTCCTGTCGACCGCGGTTACATCCCGTAATATTTCTTCGGCTATCTGTTTAGTATTCCCGTAAGGTGATTCTGCTACTTTAACACTTGCATTCTCAGTAACGGGCAGTTCGTCCGGCTCGCCGTAAACCGTGCAGCTTGAAGAAAATACCAGGTTAACCGGCTTGCCGCGAAAGGCTTCGAGCAAGTTAAGGAGTGAAGACAAATTATTCCGATAATATTTTAGCGGCTCAGCTACCGACTCGCCCACTGCTTTGAATGCTGCAAAATGAATAATACCGCTAATATCGGTTTGATGACTAATGAACTGAGCGGTAGAAGCCTCATCGCACAAATCTAAGTTACAATGCTCAGGCCTGATGCCGGTTATTGCCTCAATCTGATCAATAATTTTGGGCGATGAATTGGCGTAATTATCAACAATTACCGGTATGTACCCGGCGTTGATAAGTTCAACAACCGTATGCGAGCCAATATATCCTGTACCACCGGTAACCAAAATTTTATTCTCAGGCATTACTTGTTATAATAGGTAAAATCTTTATGACTTATTTCATGCTGAGGCAACGACTTGAAATAATCATAGGTTATTTTTAACCCTTCTGCCCTGCTGATTTTAGGTTCCCAACCCAAAATTTGCTGTGCTTTGGTAATATCTGGACGCCGCTGTTTGGGGTCGTCGGTTGGAAGTTCCTGATAAATAATCTTTTGATCAGTTCCGGTAAGTTTAATAATTTCTTCACAAAACTGGCTGATGGTGATTTCATCGGGGTTGCCGATGTTTACCGGTTGGGCATAATCAGAAAAAAGCAGCCGGTAAATTCCTTCAACCAGATCATCCACATAACAAAAAGAGCGGGTTTGCGATCCATCGCCAAAAACGGTAAGGTCTTCTCCGCGAAGCGCCTGGCCGATAAAGGCTGGTAAAACACGTCCGTCGTTCAGGCGCATCCGCGGCCCGTAAGTGTTAAATATCCGAACAATACGCGTTTCCAGACCATGGAAGGTATGGTAAGCCATGGTTATAGCTTCCTGAAAGCGCTTGGCTTCGTCATACACTCCACGTGGCCCCACCGGATTAACATTGCCCCAGTATTCTTCGGGCTGCGGGTTAACCGTTGGATCGCCATAAACTTCGGAAGTGGAAGCAATCAACAACCTTGAATTTTTAGCTCTGGCCAAACCAAGCAGGTTGTGTATTCCTAATGATCCTACTTTAAGGGTTTGTATGGGAATTTTGAGGTAATCTATAGGGCTTGCCGGCGAAGCGAAATGCAAAATGTAATCTACCTTCCCGGATACGTATACAAACTTGGAAACGTCGTGATTGTAAAACTCGAAATTTTCGAGCTTAAACAAATGGTCAATATTTCTCAGATCCCCGGTTATGAGATTGTCCATGCCGATAACATGGAAATCTTCCTTTATAAATCGATCGCACAAATGCGAACCTAAGAAACCGGCAGCACCTGTTATTAAAACTCGTTTTCTTTCACTCATTTAAATTTGATTTATAACTGCAATTAGCGTTTTATCTGCTTATCCCGTTTGAGAATTCGGGTTTTGGATCAGTTACCGTAACTACGGTACGGCCAATGCTGTTATAATAATATCCACAATCTATCATTTTTTGCAAGTCGTAAAGGTTTCTGCCGTCAAAAATCACTTTGTGCTTTAACGCCTTTTCAATACGGTCAAAATCGGGAGTTCTGAATACCGGCCATTCAGTTACAATAATCAGTGCGTCTGCATCCTGCAAAGCATCATACTGGTTAGCTGCGTATTCAATTTTATCGCCAACCAATTTTTTAACGTTATCCATTGCTTCGGGATCAAAGGCTACTACCTGCGCTCCGCTGGTAAGCAACTCTTCTATAATATACAACGCTGGCGCTTCGCGGATATCATCGGTAGCCGGTTTGAATGCAAGGCCCCACAAAGCGAATTTCTTACCGGCAAGATCGCCATTATAGTATTTGCGCATTTTTTCTACCAGCACCTTTTTCTGGATGGTATTCACATCCATCACGGCGTTTAGTATCTTAAAATCATAGTTGTGCTCATTGGCAGATTTTGCCAAAGCCTGCACATCCTTTGGAAAACAGCTTCCGCCATAGCCTACGCCTGGAAATAAAAACCGCTTACCGATACGCTCATCGGCACCAATGCCGCGGCGTACCGAGTCTACGTCAGCATTTACCAGTTCGCAAAGGTTGGCAATCTCGTTCATGAAAGAGATTTTGGTGGCCAGGAAAGAGTTTGCGGCGTATTTTGTCAGTTCAGAAGAACGCTCGTCCATGTAAATAATCGGGTTACCCTGACGGACATACGGCCCGTACAATTCTGTGATAAGCTTTTGCGCCTTTTCGCTTCGCGTTCCAACTACCACACGGTCTGGTTTCATAAAATCATCAACAGCCACGCCTTCTCGTAAAAACTCCGGATTTGAAACTACATCAACCTCAACAGAAGTATTATCATTAAACACTTTAATCACCTTATCGGCTGTACCAACCGGAACGGTTGATTTGGTGATGATCACTTTATAGTCTGTTATCAATTTTGCAATATCGCGGGCAGCA
>JBGTBV010000214.1:0-14121 GCA_041749185.1 Daejeonella sp.
TTACCTCCAGCCATGTGTTATTGCGTTAAATTTGTTTGAAAATTATTAATTGGATGGCTGTTAAACACGCGGTTGGTTCATCGCGGAAAGCATGTTACCGTATATAGCGTTTAATGACGAGAGGTTTTTGGCTAAACGACCCACTTCTTCTTTAAACACTTTCGAATCTTCCATAGACTCGTTAAAGTTTTGCATGGTTGCAGAAAGGTTCTGGTAAAACTTGTTCATTGACTTAAGATGAGCGCTTGAATCCTGCAGTTCCAGCTCGTAAACCGCATTTAAGGCAGACAGATTTTTGCCAAGGTTATTAACCTGTTCATGGTAGGCTTTAGAATCAATACTGGTTTCGGCCATTTCTGTTAAGCTGCCGGTTGCTTTGTCAAACGCAGTGCTCAGATTATCAAACTTTTGCGAAGCAGTTTTAACTTTGCCGGTAAATTCGTTGGTAGCTCCAGAGGCATCGGCCATATTTGATATTCCAGCCACCTTATCGCCGAAAGTGCGCAAACCGCTTCCCAAACTTTCAATCAGGTCGGGGCCTATTTTGGCATCTTCCATCATCTTATCAAGAGCTGCTGTTGAGGAGGCACTCGCCATCGCCGGACGTGCACTTGCTTTCGGCAATTCGCCGCTGAAATCCTCATCAAGCTCTGGATACACTCTTGACCATTCGGGGTCTTTTGGCTCTTGCTGAAAACCCATTACGAAGAATAAAATCGCTTCAGTAATTAATCCGGCGGCAATCATCATTTCACCACCTTTCCAGTGCAAAATCTTAAACATGAGCCCGATGATAACCACAGTTGCACCCCAGGATATTAAGGAATTAATACCCAATTTGAATTTAGCTTTCTTAGCCATAAAATTTTGAAAATTAAGAGATTAGATATGATGTGAAGTTTTGGAATTGATCAGCGTTTGTCGTTTATGTCACGACCCTGATATTTTGATATACAACGAAAGCCGATGTATGATTTTGCGGTATCCTGATACTCGAACGTGTTCGCAGAGTTTTGCAGAAAGTAACCGATGTCTTTCCAGGATCCGCCCCGAACTACCTTGCGTTTTAAAACTTCAGCGTCTTCGGCACTGGCCTCATAATTAAAAGTCGGGTTAAGATCATGCACAAAAGTGGAGGCAGACTCATCGTAAGCAGAAGAGGTCCACTCGGCAACATTGCCAGACATATTGTACAAACCGAAATCATTTGGATAATATGATCGCACATTTACCGTAAACGTACCGCCATCATCAATGTAGTTACCGCGTCCGGGTTTAAAGTTTGCCATCAGGCATCCTTTGGCGTTACGGATATACGGCCCGCCCCAGGGATAACTGGTGCCGATGCGGCCACCGCGGGCCGCATACTCAAATTCTGCTTCGGTGGGCAGGTTGTACTCGGCCCGTTTTGGAATACCCCGACTTTCTTTATAAGATTCGTTGAAACGTGTACGCCATACCGTAAATGCCCTGGCCTGGCGCCAGGTAACTCCAACTACCGGGTAATTTGCAAATGCCGGATGAGAAAAATAACCCTGGGTCATCGGCTCGTTTTGGGCATACGCAAAATCAGATAGCCAGGTTAGCGTGTCCGGATATATGGCTACCGTATCGCGAAGTATGAAATCAGATCGCCGCTTTGACTTATCATTCCGGAAGTTGGAGGCTTCGCGGAGTTTCATAATGGCAAAATTGTATTTTAAGAGGCGCACATCAAGCTCGTTGCGATCAAACACACGGTCTTCGCCCTGATAGTACATCGCTTCCAATTTGCTTGCATTCGGGTTTCCGCCACGGCGTCCGCCTCCCCATATTCTGGATCCATCGCCAACTTTCTTCCAGTCTATGTATTTTTTGCCGGTGGCGTTGGCGGCCTCATTGCCCCGTGGCTGAATGTAGAACTCATCATCCTGCAAATAATTGGTGATGGCAATAGAATCACGCACCCAATTAACAAACTGCCGGTATTCACTATTGGTGATCTCGGTTTCGTCCATATAAAATGCCTGAACGGTAACCTGCTTGTTTTGTGATATTTGAGCGAAGGTAATGTCCTGATCGGTCTGGCCCATGATAAAGGTTCCGGCCGGAACGTAGACCATCCCGTAAGGGACTTCGTTGTTCCTGAACTTTTTGGATGAGACGCCAATCAGTTCGCCATTAGCCCCACCTTTGCCGCAGCTACTTGCCAGAACGGCAACAGCTAAAAAAGCGCTAAAGTAAATTTTTTTCATTTGTTATTCCCGGTTGAAAACCTGTTTCAAAATTGTACCGAATATATATAAAAAACCCGTTAACTGTATCAGTAGAATACTTTAATAAAGGTGTTTATTCCCCCTATCGTGTAAAAAGACCCCGCTGTTTAAATGCCTTTTGCAAGATATTATAAAACGCCAATGTCTTTACAGTATTCTTTACAACTACAAATTATTTTGCTTTACGGATACAAGTGGGTAAATGTTTCTACTAAAATAGAAATAGTTCTTAAATATGCCCGGTAGGCATTGTACCGCGGAGATCGGTTTTAACTGAGTTACTATTTTTCTGTGCTTTTAATGTACTGCTCAATAGCCATAGTCATGCTTGGGGCATTGGGGGTAGGGGCAGGAATGTCTAAAAGCAGCTTATGTTCTGAAACGGCTTTGTGGGTGCTGGCGCCAAAAGCTGCAATACGGGTTGCCTCCTGCACAAAATCAGGGAAGTTAATAAACAGCGACTGAATGCTGGAGGGACTAAAAAATACGATTGCATCATAATACACATGCGCCAGGTCTGAAAGATCACTGCAAACGGTTCGAAACAAAACGGCTGGTGTAAAGTCATACCCGTTTTCCTGCAAAAACTTTTGCGTTTCTTCTGCGGCAACGTCTGAGCATGGGTACAAAAACTTCTCTGAAGCGTGCTTTTTCAACACATCCGCGAGATCTGATGCGGTTTGTTTACCAAAAAATATTTTACGCTTGCGGTATTGAATATACTTTTGCAGGTAAAGCGCAATGGTTTCTGAAATGCAGAAATACTTCATTTCTACAGGCACCTCATAACGCAGTTCTTCGCACACACGATAGAAATGATCAACCGCATTACGACTTGTAAAGATAACAGCGGTTATATCCGGCAGGTTTACTTTCTCTTTTCTGAAGTCCTTTCCGGGTACTCCCTCCACATGAATAAAGGAGCGAAAATCAATCTTTAAGTTATACTTTTTAGCTAAGTCAAAGTATGGGGATTTTTCGTTTTCGGGCTTTGGCAGGGTAACAAGAATGCTTTTTATCTTTTTGTTTCGCTCGGCTGACGTTTGCTGCATAGTTTTTCGGCTTAGAACCTAAGTGCTTTAAATAGGATTAGTAGAGGGCAAATTTCGAGGGCACAAAGGTAGATAAATAAATAGAATTTAGAAAAATGGGCGTTCGCCAGGATGTTGGTACCGGCCCTCAAAAGTTGCATTATAAATATCAACACGATAGCAAAGATGGCCAAATAGCCGTAAACTTCGGCATGGCGTTTTGGGGTAAGGCTGTAAGCAACAATCAAAGGCAAAAATATAAATGAAGCATTAAAATAACTCAGATACAAAACAGCTACGTACTCCTTAACTAACTTTTGCATACCAAAAAAGAAGCCAAGCGAGCGGAGCACCAGAATTTTCAGGGTGAAAAGACAAATTACAATGGCAGAAAGAATAAGAAACCATTCAAGACCCTGGTAGTTATATTGCAGCGAAAAGTAGCTGCTGGACAGGTATAGGAACATCCCGAACGTGAGTCCGAAAAGTATATATAAAAACAAAAACGGCCAGGAATTGAACAGGTTATCTTCTTTGCTTATCTGGCTTAGCATCCGGTTGTCGTAAAATGATTGAAAGATAAATGTGAGTTCTTTGGCAAATACATTTTTGAGCAAAGCAAAAAATAAAATGATGGCCAGAATAGTAGCAATTATCCAGCTTTGGCCGGTTGTGCGTTCATTCCCTTTTCTGAACTGAAGATTTTTTTGCGGAAACTTTCGGGCCCAGGCGGCAAAGTCAAAATTTTCTACCTTATATAAATTGATCAGGCTGTCAATAAACCGGTTGGGCCGGTTAGGATCTGCCGCTTTGATAAATAATGTTGAAAGGGAATCTTTTAGAATTTTTAGAGAATCAAGCCTGAGCTTCGCAAAACGCATTTCTGCAGAATCTAAAGTCCCTTCGCGATACGCCACATCTGGTGCAGGTAAGTTTGGTGTCGGGTTACCTACACGATTTTGTGCACTGGCACCGAAATGACAAAACGTAATTAAAAATAAAAACCAGGTAAATTTTCTCAGCATATTCTCTAATATCACGGCGCCCGAGCTCCGCAAAATTACACGTTATTACGCTGCCATAGGGCTGGTGTTGTATTAAAAATTAATACTGCTGATTTTGCGTGTGTGTATATCAATATCTTTGGGCCTGTTTTGGCCACGCCAATCTCTAAAATTTTAATTTACAGCATTCTATATGGCCGGAATTTATCTTCACATACCGTTTTGCAAAAAAGCCTGCCATTACTGCGATTTTCATTTCAGCACTTCATCCCAATACAAATCTGAAATGCTCAAGGCAATAGCCGAAGAAATAAAACTTCGACAGCGTTACACCGGCAAAGAAATTATACAAACCATCTACTTTGGCGGTGGCACTCCATCGCTTTTAACGGCGAATGAAATCAATCATCTTTTAGATGGTATCTACCAAAATTTTGAGGTTGCCGACGGCGCCGAAATTACTCTGGAGGCAAACCCTGATGATTTAATTCCGCAAAATGTGAAAGAGTATCGGCAAACGCCGGTAAACAGGTTTAGTATTGGTGTGCAATCTTTTTACGAGGAAGATTTGGTTTGGATGAACCGGGCGCACAACTCCCGTGAGGCAACAAGCGCCGTTAAGCGCATGCAGGATGCGGGGTTTGATAATCTGACGCTTGATTTAATTTACGGCTATCCGCTATTAAGCGCCGAAAAATGGGAACAGAATATTCTGCAAATTCAGGAGCTCAACGTACCGCATTTATCTGCCTACAGCATAACGGTTGAACCCGATACCGCCCTTGCATCGTTTATTAGTAAAGGAAAACAAAAACCGATGGATGAGGCCCAGAGTGCCGCACAGTTTTTATACCTGATGGACCAAATGGCCGAAGCAGGATTTGAGCATTATGAAATATCCAACTTCGCTAAACCCGGAAAACGGTCAAGGCACAATTCAAATTATTGGAAAAGAGTTCCGTATCTGGGGTTAGGCCCATCGGCACACTCATTCAATGGTGAATCGCGACAATGGAACGTGGCCAATAACCTCAAATATATCGCAGCTATAACGGCAGCTAAAATACCTGCAGAAATAGAAATTTTAACAGTGGCTAATCAGGTTAACGAATATATTATGACAGCCATACGAACCACTGAAGGCCTGGATTTGAGTTATTTGAGCAAAGCTTTCGGACATGACATTGCGCAAAAAGTTGAAGATGGGCTTCCTGTATTGATGGAGAAAGGCTGGCTGGAACAAGCCGGACAGTCCACCGTGCTAACGCGAACCGGAAAATTGTACGCAGATCACATCGCCTCGAGCCTGTTTATTGACGAAGCTGAGCAAGTTTAGCCCTGCCAACTCCAAATAAAATCTATTTCAAAAAAACTGCATCCTTCCCGCTCCCGTAACTCTCATCAAATTACAAATAAACTTAAATTAAGATGAAAAAATTATTGATCATGGCCATTGCCGTAGCAGCTTCTGCAATGAGTACGCAAACTTTTGCACAGAAAACCAAAATGGTTGGCGGAGCGGAAATGTATCCAACAAAAGACATTGTGGACAACGCGGTAAATTCTAAAGACCACACCACTTTAGTAGCCGCCGTTAAAGCCGCCGGATTGGTTGTAACATTAAAATCCGAAGGCCCTTTCAGCGTTTTTGCACCAACGAACGCGGCTTTTGATAAACTTCCGGAAGGCACTGTTGGCGAATTGGTGAAGCCAGAAAACAAGGAAACCTTAACCAAGATATTAACTTATCACGTGGTTGCCGGGCGGATGGGTTCTGCGGAGATTGCCAAAGCGATTAAAGCCGGAAACGGAAAAGCTGAATTCAACACAGTAAGCGGAGGCAAATTAACTGCCAGCATGAAAGGTAAAAACCTAATAATAACCGATGAAAAAGGCGGAACTGCCATGGTGACCATTGCCGATGTTTTTCAGAAAAACGGTGTGATCCACGTTATTGATACGGTGGTATTACCTGAATAATTGATACTATCCTTTATTAAAAAACCCGGCACGATTGCTCATCTGCCGGGTTTTTTATTTGAATTTTGCCGTGTCTTTATTGAAGGCGATGCGGCGTATCAGGCAGCCATCTTTCTGCATTCATCCGCACATCTTTTACAAGCTTCGGCGCATTCGCGGCAATGTTTGTTTTCATGCTTCCCGCATTCATCGCCGCAAGCCTCACAAAGTTCGGCACAGATGGCGCACAATTGCCGGGCTTTATCGCTTCCTAAACTCATTAACTGAGCGGCAGAATAACAGATTGCAGCGCACTGCATATCCAGCTCGATACATTTGGCCATCATTTTCACGTCGTCCTCTTTTACACAGGAGCTGGCGCAATGATTGCAAATTGCTGCACATTCCAAACATGCGTCAATACATGATTTCCATTCGTGATATCCCATATTTTTTATTTTAAGTTTTAGTTATTCGAATAACTACTGGAAATTGATCTTGTTTAAATAAATTTTGCTGTCGGCCTGCAGGCTTGAGCTGGTTCAGCCTGAAATTGCATTCACAACTTCTTAAAAATTTATATTTATTACCTCAAACACAGGCTAAGATTATTATCTTAATCGCCCCGATGGAAACCAGATACTCATACATTTTACGCATTGTTTTAGCGGTTACTGACTTTGTGCTGATCAATCTGTGTTTTTTCCTGGCCTGGTATGTCTCAGAAAAATATTTTATCAGCATTACTACCGATTTTTACCGCAACAATGTGCTGGTGAGCAACCTGATCTGGATCATTTCTACAGGAATTTTCAACTTGTATTCAGAAGCAACCGTCCAAAATATGGTTGCCGTTTACAGGGCCACGTGGCGAAGCATATCTTTACAGGCACTTTTGTTTATCGCCTATTTATCACTTAGCAGCCATGCAGAATTGCCGCGGCATATTCTTGCTTCATTTTTTTTGCTGATGATTTTCAGCTTTTTATTAAGCCGGTTTACCGGAACCGTGTTACAAACGGTTTTTTTGAAAAATTTCGATATCCGCAAGCCAGTTGCGATTTTAAATCTAAGCTCCGGTAGCTCAACGCTGGCATCCTACCTGCAGCATCAAAGCAATTTAAATTTTGTTGGATTTTTAGGAAACGCCCCCACTGGCGGCCTTAATGCCAATTACACAACTACAGCTGCGGCCGAATTATTACAAGCGGCATCTGTCGCAGGCATAGATGAAGTTTTTGTTTCTGTAGATACCGAGAAATTGCATCACGTTAATGAGTTGGTCCGGCAGGGCGAAAAGCATTGCGTCCGGCTAAAATTTGTTCATGATTTCGGCTCCTTACAGGCAAATTTTAAGTTAGATAAGATGGGAAACTTTACAGTGCTGTGCGCCCGTAAAGAACCCATGGAAGAAATAACCAACCGGTTGAAAAAGAGAATTTTTGATATCATTATAAGTGCGGCAATTCTGGTTTTCATCTTTAGCTGGCTGTATCCCTTACTGGCGATAATTATCAAAGCCCAAAGCCCCGGACCAGTTATTTTTAAGCAGTTGCGAAGCGGCCGTAATAATAAACCGTTTTGGTGTTATAAATTCAGAAGCATGCGTATGAACGGCCAGAGCGATCATTTACAGGCGAGCCTGAATGATGAACGGATCACACCCATCGGGCGTTTTATGCGCAAAACAAGCATTGATGAGTTTCCGCAATTTTTTAATGTACTGATGGGATATATGAGCGTTATCGGACCCAGACCACACATGCTCTCTCATACTGAGCAATATCGGAAGATGATCGAAAAGTACATGGTGAGGCATTTTTTAAAACCTGGAATAAGCGGTTGGGCCCAGGTAAACGGCTACCGCGGAGAAACCAGGGAAGCCGTTTTGATGGAGAAAAGGGTGCAACACGATATTGAATATTTAGAAAACTGGTCGTTAATGTTTGATTTGAAAATTGTGTTTTTAACCATTATCAATATTTTTAAATCTGAAAAAAATTAATTCCTCCCGGCGGACAACCGAGTTTACCGATTATGGTCTCTGGTCAACAGACTTGGAAAGCCTTCCCGCAGGTACGCAAACAATTATAAATACCCTTAATCTGTACTCCTGGTGTATTGCCGAAAACGATTTCGAGTTCAAACAGGCACTAATCCAATCGGATGTTTTACTTCCGGACGGAATTGCCGTTGTGGGCGCAGTCCGATTTCTTTCAGGAAATAAAATAAGTAAAATAGCCGGGGCAGATCTGCATCTGCACCTTCTGAATAAATTAGATAAAGCGGCGGGCCGCTGCTTCTACATGGGTGCATCGGAGAACTCACTCTCTAAAATTAAACAAAAACTGTCTGTGGAGTTTCCCGCTGTTGAAGCAGCGTTTTATTCCCCCCCTTTTAAAGCCCATTTCTCTGCAGCCGAAACCGCCGGGATGATTAAAGCAATTAATAAATTTAGGCCCGACATACTTTTTGTTGGTATGACTGCACCGAAACAGGAAAAATGGATTTTTAAAAATAAAACGCTTTTATTTGCCGGAACCATCTGTAACATTGGAGCTGCGCTCGACTTTTACGCAGGCACTATTAAACGACCGGGAAATTTTTGGATATACCTGGGGCTAGAATGGTTAGTGCGTTTATCAAAAGAACCCCGGCGATTATGGAAAAGATACCTTTACCACGGCCCACATTTTATCTGGACGATGATAAAGGAAAAACAAAACCTCAGGAGAAAAGCTCGGGATGAGCAAGTCTGGTGATAAGTAAATTGAACCAATTAAAGAGCACGGTATAACAACAAGAGCAGGTAAATAGTGGTGAAATTGCCCAGCGCCAACGCTGCAATACCCAGTGTGGCAGCAGCAAAATTTGAGGTCCCGGTATTTTTTTGATCGGCCATATTAACACTATACAAGCATCACCCTATTTAGGTTTCAGAAAAAAAAGTCTAAAGCTGAGGCAGGGGTTTAGCTGACTATTAAAACTAGAAATTCAGACTCATTCACTCAACTATCTGTTGACATTTCGCCCCGCAGATCGCAGCCCAATAAATGGAGCATTTCGTCCTCGGACAGCTTGCTCCCCAGCAAAAACATCAATTTGGTTACGGCAGCCTCAAACGTGAGATCACGGCCGCTCACCACGCCCATATCCTGCAATTGTTTACTTGTTTCGTACCGGCCCAGTTCTACTGATCCGACCTTACACTGTGAGATATCTAAAATAATTTTTCCGGTTTTGATTGCTGTTCTGAGAAGGCCGATAAACCAAGGCTGTGTACTGGTGTTTCCGGCGCCAAATGTTTCCATAATTACCGCTTTGCAATCTGCAAATAAAACTCCTTCAACTATCTGCTGCCCAATGCCAGGGTAGAGCTTCAATACACCAACCGCGGCAGATAAATTAGTGTGCACCCGCAATTTTTCGCCGTCTGAATTTCTAATCACCTTTTCGTGAAACTTCAGGTACACACCTGCCTCTGCCAACTTTGGATAGTTGGGCGACCTGAAGGCATCAAAATTGGTAGAATTATACTTGATGGCCCGGTTTCCTCTAAATAACTGATAATCAAAATAAATGCAAACCTCTGGTACCATGGCTTTTCCATCCTGCTTTGCAGCAGCAATTTCCAACGCGGTAATCAGATTTTCTTTTGCGTCTGTACGAATTTGGTTTATAGGCAACTGTGAACCTGTAAGAACTACCGGCTTGGTCAAACCTTCAAGCATAAAGCTCAATGCAGAGGCCGTAAATGCCATAGTGTCTGATCCGTGCAGCACTACAAAACCATCAACTTGTTCATATTCCTGCTCAATCAGCCTCGCTATGCCAACCCAAACTTGCGGATCCATGTTGGAAGAATCAATTACCGGATCAAATGAATGAACCTTAATCTTGTAGTCCAAACGCTTTAGCTCCGGAACATTTTCTGTGATTTGCGCAAAATTAAAAGGCATTAAAACACCCGTTACCGGGTCTGCGGTCATGCCAATCGTTCCGCCGGTGTAGATGATAAGAATGTTTGTCATCGGGTTTTAAAGGTTTGATTGCTTGAAGAATGGATCACTTAACACCTACTCGTATTTCTTGGTTAAATGCCGAATATCCGCTTTGAATTTTCGGTGGTTATTTTAGCGATTTCTTCTACCGGAATTTGCTTCACATCTGCCAGCTTTTGTGCAACATGTATGATGTATCTGCTCTCATTGGGTTTGCCCCGATACGGAACTGGCGCCAAATATGGAGAATCTGTTTCTAAAACAACATGCCGCAAATCAACATTCGCCAAAACCTGATCCAGACCGGAATTTTTATAAGTTACTACGCCTCCGACCCCTAAAAAAAACCCGAGTTCTATCAGTTGCTCCGCTTGTTGCAAACTTCCTGTAAAGCAATGGAAAATGCCGCGAAGTTTGCCGTTCTGCTTGCTGCTTAGCATTTCAAAAACCTCATCAAAGGCATCGCGAGAATGAATTACAACTGGCAAATCCATTTGCAAAGCCCAGTCAATTTGCATTGAAAACGCTTCCTGCTGTATGGCCAGAGTGGTTTTATCCCAGTATAAATCAATACCGATCTCGCCCACGGCAACAAAATTCCCGGTCTTTAATAACGGCCGCATGGCCAGCAGCTCCTGCTGATAATTCATCAGGCCCTCTTCTGCCTCTGCTTTCACATCGCAAGGATGAAGGCCGAGCATGGGAAAACAGTTCTGCGGAAATTGCGCACATACATCGGATACCAGAGTAATGGTTGCCAGATTTACGTTTGGCAGAAAAAGCCGTTCAACCCCATTCTCCAAGCAGCGCTGCATTAACACCACTCGCTTTTCAGCATCTTTTTCGTAATAAAAATGGGTGTGGGTATCGGTTAGTATCATCGGCTAAAACTACAAAAAAAGCCTCTCAGAAAAATTCTGAAAGGCTTTTTAAAGTTTCTGTATTTTGTATTATCTGCCCGGGGCTGTAGGTGGCGGCGGTACCGATCCTCCCGATGCGGGAATGATCTTCACAATTTCAATCTCAAAAACAAGCGGGGTATAAGGTGCGATACCCTGACTTCCCTGCTCGCCATAAGCTAATTTAGATGGCAAAATAAGTTTTGCTTTTGTACCAGCGGGGAATAACATTAAACCCTCTTCAAAGCCGGCGATTGAACCGTTCATACCAACAGGCATTTTTAAAGGTTCGTACGGACGTTGGTCATTAAACGTGCCTTCCTTTTTTGCCACTTCAAGAATGCTGGTATCAAAAACTTTCCCGGTTAAAAACCTGCCGGTATAGTTTACCAGCACGGTATCGCCCATTGCCGCTTTCGGCCCGGTTCCTTGTTTGGTAATAACGTAATTGAGACCAGAAGTGGTTACATTAGGTTTAGCTCCCTCCTTAGAAACGTAAGCGTTAAATTTGGCGGCCTCAGCACCTTTGGCCTTGTCCATTTCTGCTTTCAGGTACGTATCAATCTTACCGCGGAAAAGACTGTCGTTCAACGATCCTTTCGGGATTACCTTATCAACCTTGATGGTGTAAACCAGGTATTTTGACGTTGTGTCTGCAGATTTGGGCCGCCCCATCTTAGCTACCATCGAGTCTATGTTAATTTTAAAGGTCGCACTGTCTCCTTCGCTCAGCATCGCTAAAGCGGCAAACAGATCGCCTTTAAACAAAGAAGGCTCTTTCACCAGCAATGATGGCCTGTCATATTCATAGGAGCTGTATAGAACCGAGTCGCCTTCTGTTTTTTCAATCGCGTTAAAGGCCACAAAATCCCCATCCTTAATTTTTTCCCCGGATTTGTCATCGTGTATTTTATACATCAAATCCCCTTCACCTTTTTCGTACTGCTTACAGCTTGATAATCCAAGTACTGCAAGCCCTAAAATAATTGCTATTCTTCTCATTGTTTTTGTATTATTTCAATTCGTGTTTTAATTTTTAGCTTTCGCGAATTACTGATGCGCTTACATTACTGCACCAGCAACGTTTTATAATCGGGCAATATAGCTTTAAAGCGGGAAATAACCGCTGCCAGGCCCTCATCTGAGAAACCGCCGGCCGCATTGCGGTGGCCGCCCCCATGAAAATACTTTTTACAAATTTCGTTGGCCGGAAAATCTCCGGTAGACCGCAACGACAGTTTGACCCGGTCTGGCCGCTCAATAATTAATGCCGCCAGATTAATCCCGTTTATTGCCAAAGCATAATTTACAACGCCCTCGGTATCGCCGGTAGATATCTCAAATTTTTTAAGTTCCTCTTTAGTAACGCTAATGATGGCGGTGTTGAACTCGCTGAAAACTTCCAATTTGTTAAGCAGGCAATGCCCCAGAAAACGCAGCCGGGTTTCAGAAAAATTGTCATACACCAGTTGATGAATACGAGCATTTTCTGCCCCGAGTGCAATCAGATCAGCAACGATATGATGCACCTCGCTGGTGGTATTTGGAAACCGAAAAGATCCGGAATCTGTCATGATGCCCGTGTACAGGCACGTGGCCACATCTTTGTTAATCAGCTCCTTTTCATCCATCAGGTTTACAATAAAATCATAAACCAACTGTGCTGTGGCGCATGCATTAATGCTCCAATGTCGAAAATCGTCAAAACCTTCGGGCTCCAGATGATGATCAATCATCACCTTTTGCGCTTTAGCCTGGCGCACATATTCACCCAGCTCATTAATCCGCGAAAGCGCATTAAAGTCGAGGCAAAAAATAAGATCGGCGGCAGCCACCAGTTCCTGTGCTTTTTGCGCCTGGCCGGTGTAAATTATAACTTCTGGATTGTTAGGCAGCCACTGCAAAAAAAAAGGATAATCTGTAGGTGTGATTACCCGTACCTGATGGCCTTTTTGAATCAGATAATTGTATAGACCCAACGAAGAACCCATCGCATCGCCATCTGGCTTGTGATGCGTAGTGATCACAATTTGAAGCGGTTGACTTAATAGTTGCTTTAAGCGGTTTATATCAAACATCCTTTTTTTAAAAAGAATTGCAAAGCTAATATTATTTATGATTTGCTAATTGGCTAATTTTAATTTGCCAATAGTTTGTACTTTTGCAGCGATTTTTAAATAAGCAAAATGGCAACGAACAGAACATTTACAATGATTAAGCCCGATGCGGTGGCGAATGGCCATACCGGTGCAATTTTAGACGATATAATAAAAGGTGGCTTTAAAATTATAGCCTTAAAGTATACCAGCCTTACCCAAGCGAAGGCGGGTGAGTTTTACCAGGTGCATGCAGAACGGCCTTTCTACAAAGATCTGGTAAACTTCATGTCGTCCGGGCCAATTGTTGCTGCCATCTTAGAAAAAGACAACGCGGTTGAAGATTTTCGTAAGATAATTGGCGCCACCGATCCGGCGAAAGCGGATGCGGGTACCATACGTAATAAATACGCCAACTCCATTGAGGCCAATGCCGTTCACGGTTCAGATTCTGACGAAAATGCAGAAATAGAGGGCGGCTTCTACTTTTCGGCCTTTGAGCGGTTTTAAGTTTGTAATTAAAATGAACCCTTCGAGTAACTAAAATCGAAGGGTTTATTTTTTTCGTAGAAGGCCACTCGCAGCAAGGCCAGCATTGCACATGTTAAGCACCCTTTCCATGAAATTTCTACAGCCCCGGTTTTTTATTTTCTTTTTGGTGATGCTGATTGTACCGGCAGGGATTTCATATCTGGCAGGATTTGATACGAATTTGAATTACCTCTTTGTTCTAAAAGCAGTATCGATCGCTTTTTTTTTAACGGTGCTTTATTATTTGCTGATCAAAAATGCATCTGGCATAAGCCCCAAACGCTGATTAAAGGAAGATAATCTCATCAATAATTGAACTGCCAGCCCGCTCGTTCATCTTTTCGA
>JBGTBV010000215.1:0-3000 GCA_041749185.1 Daejeonella sp.
TCGATAACTCTGAACGCATGCTACGCGAACGGTCAATGTTGATCTTCCGGTTGACGAAGAGGAAAAAAAAGCAAAGACGTCACCAACGAAACTAAACGGTCAGGTTCCCGAAGGAGAACGAGAAGGAAAGTAATCTAAGATAGTCTAAAATGGTGGGTTTTGATTTTTCTTATTGATTTATAATCCTAAAGGCCCCTCTCAACGCTCAGTTAGGCAATTGATATATCCAGAATGCCAATTCAATACCTGAGTAGTAAGCCATTCGCCCCGTTACTATGGATACCTAATGCGCTCGCAAGGAATTTTTTACCGGAGCGTGGATGTCTGGGACCACCCAGCCGATTTGCGCAAGTTGAAGTCCGGCGTAAGGCTTGAATATGCTTTTGTATCCTGTAACTATTTTCTATTTCTGATCTCGCCATCCGGTATACACTTTTTTCATCGTCTCTATCTTCCGCTCATCTTCGGCTACAGAACTACTGGTGAACATCATAATACCTGTCGCCTGGGCGCCTGATCCATACTCTAAAACCTTTTCAAATTCATCGGCTGAAATAATTCCGGGATCATTGTAAGCCTGTACGATTGGCCAGACTTTTGGAAACGAACCTGCTTTAATATTTAACCTGTCACTGAACCATTGGATATTCTCTTTAACCCACTCAGGACTTTTTACCATCCGTCCATGATAAACCATGGGTGAAAAAACATCTACAATATTTCTTAGCGTATCATAATCGAGTCCGAGATTTCGGCGTCGTGCCCCATTAAAATCGTCATCGTCCCACGGACAATGGTAGACGCCCAACAACGCTCCAGGCTTTTCCTCGTTTATGATTTTTCTGAAATCGCGTACCCACCTTGCAATAACTGAACATCTCCAGTTCCGCCAGGCAGTGTCATGATTTACCAGAATCCATTCAGCTTTTTTTGACGTGCTTCCTTCCGGCACGTTGAGACCTGAGGATGATTGAAAATCAGTAAGACAATGTTCACAAAAACAGGTCTCAGGGAGAATTGGCTCCGGATCTTCAAACTGGGCGTGCCAGTGTAGATAATCCATCCATATTCCGTCCAGGTCAAACTTTCGCAAAAGTTTTCGTAGTTCATTGGTTCTATGCTGACGAAATCCTGGTTCTGTTGGACATACTCCCATAAACCAGGTGGCAGGTTTTACTTTTTGTCCCTTGTCGTCAATAGCCCACGCCTCAGGGTGTTCCTCCACGTAATGTTTACCGTTGAGGGTTGCAAACTCTGCAAAGACCTTGAGGCCCTCTTCCTTTGCGTGTTCCATCATGCTTTCATTGATCGAACCATCATGAATAAAGATTGCGTTCACACCAAGGTCATCTAACCTGATATTTTTTTTCCAGAAAGGTTCAGGGCTTCCATAAATTCCACGAATTTCAATTTGTTTTGACGTCGCAGGATGAATAATCCTTTTGTCGCTGATAACAAAAGCGGTTAGTAGCAATAACGTTGCTAAAATAAGATAGCGTATAACTAAACCGATTTGCCCAAACAGTTTCATGGATGATGAGGAAATTGTAAATGTAAATGTAACAGACTTAAAATTTCACTTCAATTAAATTTGTAAAAAGGTGGGTGTTGATCGAAAGCAAACGCTCAAACCACTCATAACAATTAATTGTTGAAGAGAAGCGGCGCAAGTTCATACAGACTGCGTCTCCATGTTTGGAACTCGTGGGCTGTCCCTTCAGAAATCTAGGACAATGCGTTAAAGCCTGCATCCTTAAGAGCATCAGTAGAACTCTTAATAGACTCTGGCCTCTCTTTGCTTCCACAACTCAGAAAGATTAATTTAACCTTTGACTTGTCCTTGATATCTTCCGGTTTATAAACGCCACCACTCATTAATGCGTAGTGTGAAAAAAGCAGGGTTAAAGGAATTACAACGTCGCAGCGCGAGGCTATGTCCCGGCTATCACCTTTGACTGGTAAAGATCAAAATGGAAACTGGATGA
Organism: Daejeonella sp.; assembly: GCA_041749185.1. Taxonomy (GTDB): domain Bacteria; phylum Bacteroidota; class Bacteroidia; order Sphingobacteriales; family Sphingobacteriaceae; genus Daejeonella. The sequence goes on from JBGTBV010000215.1 coordinate 1,986, forward strand.
TAGACGGCATCACTTTCCACCGATATCCTGGGGCTAATAATCGGGATCAGGTAGTTTTGGAGGGCCAAAGGATAATGTTACACCACCTTGAATAGCTGGCGCTAATTGCCGAAATTTCGGCACTGTTAACCGAGACTATCGATGTATTTGATGCAAGCCGCGTCCGCCGTTCAATTTTTGTCATTAATTGAAGAATCAAGTCTCCCTGTTCGCCGGAAGGGAAACCATCTTTTTACATATTTTTTCCTTTGCGCAGCCCTGCTAATTACCTACCCATCAAGCTACGCACAGCAATGCACGCTGCCAAGTCGTATTTTTTTGCCCGAGGCTGATATTTCCATGTTTGAACAACTCGGAAGGGCCATCGACATTGACGGCAATTACATGGTCGCGGGTATCCAGGATAATAGTGATATGCAGGTGTATTCCGGTAAAGTTCTCATATACAAACTAGACGCTTCAGAAAAATGGGCGAAGATCGCTGAATTGATACCATCGGATCCGGGGAAATACAGAAATTTTGGAGGAAGCGTTAAGATATTCGGAAACACTATTGTTGTCCATGCGCGCGAATACAATGGTGCCGGCCTCTTGCGGGAAAAGCTTTATGTGTACGAAAAGTCATCGACCGACGAGTGGGCCTCAGCAACCGAGTCGTATGTAATTGCTAAAGATTTTGGCGAGGTTTTAAAATACAGTGGCCACTCGATTTTTGATATGAACTCCACAGAATTGATAGTGTTAGCTGCAGAGTTGGGTGATTGGAGATTAGAAGTTTATAAGAAAACCAACGAAGTTTTTGTTCTGGTCCAATCCCTCGACTTGCCGTTGACCCAGAACGGCCCTAGCACGGAGTGGAAGCTTGCAGCCACCGACAACATAATCATATTGGGAGGAGAGCAGTTTCAAAACTCCGATGGATCAAACGGTGCAGTTTTTGTCTTTGAAAAATCCGGTAATTCATATAACACGGTTCCGGCGAAACTCCGGTCATCGGAACAATCCTCTACCGATT
>JBGTBV010000216.1:0-2550 GCA_041749185.1 Daejeonella sp.
ATGCCCGGAAGCGAGCAGTAATTTTAAGGATTATTTCTCGCACTTATAAAAGGTTACTCAATAATTAACACACAGAATTTATGTTTAGAAGTAATAAAGCGTTCAGCGGATTTTCTGTTAACGACACCCAAAAAGCAAAACAGTTTTACAGCGAAATCCTTGGTTTGCAGGTAAGCAGCGGTGAAATGGATTCGCTTCTAATTCACCTTGCCGGCGGCACGGAAATTATGGCCTACCCCAAAGGAGATCAGCACGTTGCGGCTACTTTCACCATCCTTAATTTCATAGTTAATGATATCGACAAAGCGGTTGAAGAGCTGATGGCAAAAGGAGTAAAATTTGAACATTATGATGATAACGGACTTCAGACTGACGAAAAAGGCGTATTTCGCGGAGCTGATAAAGGTCAGGGGCCAAACATCGCCTGGTTTAAAGATCCCGCAGGAAACATTCTGTCGATAATAGAAGACCAGGATTCTTAGTGCCGGGCGGGTACAAAAGAGGGTTCCGATAAATTAAACCTGTTAATAAAATCTCACGATATGGCAACAATTAATCCTTATTTGACTTTCAACGGCAATGCCGAAGAAGCTTTCAACTTTTACAAATCCGTGTTTGGCGGAGAATTTATGGGCGAGGTAAACCGCTTTAAAGATATGCCCGACAGTGAAAACCTGTCGGCAGAAGATGGTGATAAAGTAATGCATGTGGCCTTGCCTATTGGGAACGGAAGCACATTAATGGCCAGTGACACCATAGAAGCAATGGGGCAACCGTTCAAACCTGGGAACAACTTTACAATTTCCATTCACCCTGAAAACGCAGAAGAAGCAAACCGGCTTTTTAACGGGCTTTCGGCCGGTGGACAGGTATCCATGCCATTGGAAAAAACTTTCTGGGCCGAGTTGTTCGGTCAGTTTACCGATAAATTCGGAATACAGTGGATGGTTAACCTTGATGGCGATCAGCAATAAACAGCTCGGTGAAAAAACCCTGATAAATCCGCAGTCTGAGCAATCGGCTTGCGGATTTTTTTTGAAATAAACTCGTGATTATTTATTAGCAGGTTTCCACGGGCACTATGCGCTAAATTTATACTTTAGCAAAAAATGCGCATCAATGCACAATCTGTTTCAATCTTATTCCCGCTACCGGGAACCTTCAATTACAAACCGATTTATAAAACACAAGCACGTTCTTGATTTGCTTAGCAAGATCGAATCGAACACGCTATTTACAACTAAGAATGTCGGAAATTCCTTTCAGGGGCGTTCACTAAACCTGGTTAAATCGGGCTCTGGGGAAACCAGAATTCTCATCTGGAGCCAGATGCATGGCGATGAGGCAACGGCAACCATGGTGCTTTTTGATCTGCTACTTTTTTTATCGGCAGATGACGAATACAACACAATACGCCAAACTATTTTAAATAAATGCACGCTATATATTCTGCCGATGGTTAACCCCGATGGTGCGGAATGTCTTACCCGGAGAAACGCCCAGGGAATTGACATAAACCGAGATTTTTTAGCACAGCAAACACCCGAGGGGAAAATTCTTCGGGATATTCACCAGAAAATCAACCCTCATTTTGCCTTCAATATGCACGATCAAACCAATATTTGGTCGGCCGGAAAGACGGGAAACCCCGCTACAATTTCCGTTCTTGCACCAGCTTTTGATAATTCGCAGAGATTTAATTCATCCCGCGAAAGCGCGGCAAAAGTGATAACGGTTATTAACAGCGAAATTCAAAACCATATTAGCGGTTGCGTTGGCCGATGGTCTGACGATGATTATGAAATCCGGGCTTTTGGCGATAACTTTCAAACTGCCGGGAGCGCAACAATTTTGCTGGAAGCCGGCGGGCATAAAAACGACCCGGAAAAGCAGTTTGTGCGAAAACTTACCTTTTTGGCTTTACTCACCGGGCTAAACGCGATAGCGAATAACCTTTACGCGAGTCAAACCGTTGACGGATACCTGGTCATTCCGACAAATGAGAAACGTCATTTTGATATTCTGTTAAGAAATTGTGTGGTAGAGGCTCCCGAATATTCTTATCAGATTGATATCGGCTTAGTGGCCGATGAGCAGGTTGATGCAAACGGCAGCTCCGTATCATACGTGTACGAAGTTGCGAATACCGGCGATCTTCAAGGTTTTTTCGGCTACGAAGAAATTGACGCATCAAATTATAAACTCATCCAAACCCGACACATTTTAATTGACGATAACGCAGATTTTATTTTACAGGATAAACTGACTACACTTTTATGCGTGGAAAACGGGTGCATTACCAGCAAAAACTTTTAAATTAAGCGCTCATAAGGGTATTTGTTGGTTCTCGATTTACGGGACAACAGTGCTAATTCTTAATACTTTAATTCTCAATATGGCTTTAAACTACGTTTGGATTGCCTTTTTTCTGATCGCTTTTGCGGTTGCCCTATTTAAACTAATTTTCTTTCAGGATTACGATATATTTCAGCAGATTGTAAGCGGCACGTTTGATAGTGCCAAGACCGGGGCGGAGATTTCCCTGGGGCT
>JBGTBV010000217.1:0-2842 GCA_041749185.1 Daejeonella sp.
ACCTCCTGCGGGTCGTTGGCCGGATCGAATTTTTCGTTAAAAGTGCTGACCGAGGCGAAGAATAGCGGACCATAAATTTCATAGTGTTTAACTCCGCTGTTATCTACATACTTGCGTGCCCTGATGCGTTTTGAACTCTCCCACGCAAAAACTAACGCAGATATAATAACCCCGATCAGTACGGCGAGCGCCAGATTGTGCAGCAACACCGTGATGATCGCCACCAGTACGCCCACAAAAATATCAGACCGGGGCATCTTATTAATAATCCGGAAACTAATCCATTCAAACGTGCCAATGGCGACCATAATCATCACTCCGGTTAAAGCCGCCATGGGCACAAGTTCTATAACCGGGGCGCCAAAAAGTATGATCAGTAAAATGGCGAGAGCAGCCACTATGCCAGAGAGTCTGGCCCGGGCACCGGCAGAAAGGTTTACTAATGTTTGGGCAATCATGGGGCAGCCGCCCATGCCCGAAAAAAATCCGTTGAGAATGTTTGCGCTGCCCTGTGCAACACATTCGCGGTTGCTGTTTCCGCGGGTCGCGGTAATTTCATCCACCAGATTCAGCGTCAGCAATCCCTCTGTTAATCCAACGCCAGCCATAATTAATGCGTATGGAAATATTATCTGCAAGGTTTGTAAATTAACCTCAACCCCGGGAATGTGAAACGGTGGAAACCCGCCGCTTACCGAGGCGATGTCCCGAACGATGCGGGTATCAAGATCAAACCCGAGCACGACAAAAAACACAATGACAATAGCCAGCAGGGAAGAAGGCACCGCCCTGGTGAGCCGCGGAATAAGTACAATGAGCGAAATGGTTAACAAAACCAGTCCGGCCATAATCCACAGGGCGCTGCCGCTCATCCATACGCTTTCTCCGTTTACTATCGTTTTAAACTGGCTTATCTGGGCCATAAAAATGATTACCGCCAGGCCGTTTACAAAGCCGTACATTACGGGTTGCGGCACCAGCCGGATGAATTTACCGAGCTTAAACAGGCCTACCAGTATTTGTATAAAACCGGCTAAGGCAACCGCGGCAAAAATATATTCCAGGCCGTGCGATTGCATCAGGGCGATCAAAACCACAACCGTGGCACCGGCGCCGCCGGAAATTAAACCCGGTCTGCCGCCAAAAACCGCAGTGACAAGTCCCATAATAAACGCGGCATACAATCCCATTAACGGCGGAAAACCTGCCAGAATAGCAAAGGAGAGTGATTCGGGCATCATCGTCATGGCAACCGTTAGACCGGCCAGAATTTCTGTGCGGTAATTTACTTTTTGCGAGAAATCAAAAAGGTTAAAAAAGGTGCGGGGCATAGTGGTAATAAATTGCAGCTTTCCTGAAGCCGGTAATGGCGGCAAAAATGCGAAAAAATGGCGGTAGCAGTACGATCAAATAAACGTTCTTCGGGTTTGCCCGGGTAATTACGCAGGCAATATCAGATTTATAACTTAACCGTAATTATAATTTTTTTGTGATGTTGGGAGAAACCGATTGAACCGCCGCTTTTCCGCGGAAGCGCCGGAAAAAAGCAGGAAATAGATTCTGGGGTTTAAGCGGATTTGAGAAATCCGGCCGGGTTGGGCCGGAAAGTTAAATCTGTTGGTACAGATTAACAGCAGGTTATCCGTTGTAAGGGATAACCTGCTGAATTTTTTTCCCCGGAAGGGAAACAATTTTTTGCCGGGTTACTTGGCGTTTTTCTTTTCTGTTACTTCAGCCCGCACTTCTTGCGCCAGACCTTTCAAGTCCTGCATTGCTTTGCGCAGGCGTGTGCCAGCCGCTTTGTTAGCCTTGTTGTAAAACATGTCTGCGTCTTTCTCTACTGAAGACATTACTTCTTTAATCTTTGCAAATTTTTCCATAACAATTATTGTTTGATTGATTGACGTTCTCAAGGTACTGAAATTATCGGTTTTCAGCCTGTTTTTTCAGTTTTTTTGGCAATTCGGATTTATTCTGTTACCCCATCTAAAATATTCGGAAGCAGTTTCGCCGGGCTCTGTGTTCGCTTACTTAAAATTTCTCGCCTTGGGTATAACCTGCTCTCCGGCAGTTTGCCGTATTTGGCTTCTTTTATTTTCGGTGGGGAAGGGGCTTTTTTCGTCGGCCCGCGACAGCGTTAGCAAGGGCAGGTTTTCGTTTTCTGCTGCGGTGAGGCCGCGTAAAAGTTTAGAAAGATCAAAACAGCGCTTTACAATTACGTGTACCACCTGGCCTTCCCGTTGTAATTTTCCTTCTACCATCAGCAGCTTTGCCCCGAGTATTTCTTTTCGATATTTTTCAAATAAATTTTTAAAAACCACCAGATTTGAGAAACCGGTTTCATCTTCAATAGTAATAAAACAAACCCCGCCGGCTGTACCTGGCCTTTGCCGAACCAGCACCAGCCCCGCGGCTTTCACCGAGGTTCCATTTTTAGCGGTATTGATTTCTGTTGAGGATAGGATATGCAGCAGCTTCAGTTTTTCCCGTACAAAACTTTCGGGGTGCGCATTAAGCGTTAAGGCCATACTGGCGTAATCTTCCACCACATGCTCGTCGGTAGTCATTAAAGGCAGCGAAATTTTTATTTCTTTGGTACTTTCTGATGGCTGCCCTTCAAACAAGGCGATGGGCCGGTCGTTAAGTGCCGCTACTTCCCACAATGCCTGGCGCCGGTCAAGACCTAATGAGCGAAAGGCATCGGCATCAGCCAGCCGTTCGAGCGCTGCCTGCGGAACGCCGGCATCCCGCAAGACGGTAATACTTTTATAAGCGGGTTTTCTGGCCGTTACTAAGGTTTCTATATCATCTTCACGTATGCCTTTAATCTGCCTGAAACCCA
>JBGTBV010000218.1:0-13038 GCA_041749185.1 Daejeonella sp.
CCCCCAAATAGTGTCTAACTTTTTGGGGGCAGTGCAATCTCACACAGGCTTTTCTATTAAAATCAACAGTTAAAATCCCCAGCCTTTCATAATTTTAAGGTTCTCCTCCATGCTTGCCAGCGGAGTTTTGCCCTGATATGATTCCTGTTCTACAATAAATTCGGTGGTGCCTCCTATTTTTTTGGCAAGGTCAACTACCTCTCTTACAGGAACAATTCCTTTTCCCAGAATAGAGCTTTCATATTTATTCGTCATCCCTTCTTTTTTCTCCGCTTCTATCTCGTCCTTCACATGCATACTCTCAAATCTGCCCGGATATTTATTGAGCAGATCCAGCGGTCTTCCGCCACCTTCGTACATATTGCCGATGTCCATTTGCTGAGTTACCAATTTTGGATCGGTATTTTCCAGAATAAGGTCATAGATAATTTTGCCATTCAGCGAATTGGTGAACTCAAAGTCGTGATTATGGTAGCCGAACTTCATCCCCGACTTTTTGCAAAGCTCGCCGCATCGGTTAAAAACCTCCATAAACCGCATCAGGCTATCGTAATCCGCACGTGACGGTTCATCCATATATGGGCTAATAACATGCCGCTGACCTGCAATTGCGGCATCTTCAACGGTGTATTTCCAAACATCCGTAAAATCCTTTGCGGCCGCGTCCCAATGTTTAGCCGTCATTACCGTATGACCGCTTGGCATTTTTAATCCCAAATCGTTCAAAATCTTTTTAAACTCAGAGGCGCTGTAGCCATAAAATTTCCGGTCAACGTAATTTGCATGCTCCACGTTGCGGTAGCCCATTGCAGCTAATTGCTTTAATGTGCCCAAAGGATCTTTCGCCATATCATCCCGAACGGAATATAGTTGCATACCCAGGTTAACTTTAAAAACGGTTGGTCCTGCAAATAGCTGGTTTGACAAAAACACAGTTCCTGCTATGGAGAGCGAACTGCTGACGATGAATTTTCTTCTTGACAGTTTCATACTTTAAAGATTTATTTAGTAAAAGGAATAGTTATTTAGAAGTGTTATTGGATCTTATGTTAAGGCGTTCAAATACCTAATTACCCAAGGTGTTCAGCCATTCAATTTTTTGTTCCGCTTCATGCGGTTCAGATATGATTTTTGCATACAATTTCGGCCTTCGTGCTTGTTTATATCTGTGCCCACCGGCATTGGTCAGGTTGGTTTTATCAAAAGTAGCAGTTATCACTTCGTTTCCAAGCGTCCTGCATTCTGCTATCACATCTCCAAACGGGTCAATAATCATGGAACACCCGTTCTTCAACTGATCATCGTCCATGCCAATGGCATTTGAAAATACGGCATAGAGTGCGTTATCGTAGGCTCTTGCTGGCAGCCACTTCATTAGCCATGCACGTCCCTTAAGGCCATCAAATTCTAGGCGCAAAGAAGTGGAGTCGTTTTCCCTGTTCGTCCATAAAGCCGGATCGACATAACCAGCGCCCGGCCTGGGAGATGGCGTACACATGGTTACATGAGGCATGAAAATAATATCGGCACCCAACAAGTTTGTAGCCCTTACATTTTCGATGATATTGTTATCGTAGCAAATGAGGATGCCGCATTTCCATCCGCACAATTCAAATACCGTGTACGCATCTCCGGGAACAATAGCTGAATGAATGAAGGGATGCAATTTTCGGTGCTTAGCAATTAGCCCGTTTTTGTCAACACATACATACGCTTTGTATATTTTATCTTCTTCGTCTTTTTCAAACAGGCCTGCTAAAACCGCGATGTTGTATTTGGCCGCTATTTCTATGAGCCTGGCAACGCTTTCTCCATCCGGAATATATTCTGCAATATCCAGTAATTGTTCCTTTGAAAGATGCCTTGCAAATGAGTAGCCTGTTATGGAGCATTCATGAAATGCAACAACAGAAGCGCCCTGCTGAACAGCAGTCCCGCAAAGGGTTTCGATGGTGTTTAAATTGTGATTTTTATCCCCACTCTTATGCTCAAACTGGACTGTGGCTATTTTGAGATGATCCATTTAAATATTTTATTGAACAGGAACAGGTTACACTCCGCTATTTAACAATTTTCATCTGCTCCGGATCCCAATAAATGATCTTCTTTTTGAAATAACTTTCATTGCAAGCCAAACAGGGAGCGGCCGCCCTGAAGCCAAATACTGCATCTTCTACAACCGGTTTCCCCGATCTAACGCTATCGAAAAAGTTGATATGATGTTCCAGGTGCTCGTTGTAGCCCTCGGGTTGGCGGTAGGTAATGTCGGGTTTTATAGGCCTTCTCTGCTGGTCTTCACTATACCTGGCTTGATATTGCTGACGCAGTTTCTCCTGCATCGCAATCGGGTAAGTTTCCAAAGCATCCCAGCCACCAATTCCCGGTGCCTTTGCCATAATGCTGTGGCTTACCGTCAGGCTATCGCCGTTTATGTCAATAATTCCCTCATCGCCAACAAAGCGGATGAGTTCTGAACCGCCGGTGCCGCTCACAAAATTTACCTGCAACGTGAGCTGGAAAGGGGGATGCTGGGCCGACTGCGGATACTGCATAATACCGGTAACTACATCCGGAACGTCACGTCCGTCTTTCCAGTGGCTGAGCTGACCTGAAGAATAAATACTGTGCGGCCCTTTTGATCCGGTGATGACATGCGTTCCAGACAGAAGGTGAACAAACAAATCGCCGGGAATGCCGGTGCCAAATGCCCGGTAGTTTCTCCACCAGAAGAATTTTTTCGGGTCGTAGGGCATTTTTGGCCTTCCGGCGATGTAGCTTTCCCAATCAACGGTTTCTGCCGAAGCATCTGTAGGCATGGTATACTGCCAGGCTCCCAAAGCGTCCTGACGGTCGTAAATGGCGTTTACCATATTCAGCTTACCAATCTCGCCCGATTGGTATATTTCCCGGGCCTTATCATACAGCACGCTGCTTACACGCTGGCTCCCGATCTGCAGTATTTTATTGCCTGCCTTTTGAGCGGCAATAATTCCGGCGCCCTCCTTAATCAAATGCACCATCGGTTTTTCGCAATACACATGCTTTCCTTTTCGCAAAGCCTCGTCGGTAATGCGGGCATGCCAGTGGTCGCCGGTTGATACAATAACCGCGTCAACATCATCGCGTGCTAAAATTTCCCGGTAATCTCGGCTAACAAACAGATCATTTCCGTGCAGTTCCCGTGCACGTTCGAGCCTACCAGAGTATAAATCGCAGGCGGCAACCAATTTTACTCCCGGAACTTGAAGGGCGCTGTTCAGATTGTTAAAACCCATAATTCCCAGACCAATTACGGCAACATTTACCTGGTCATTGGGCGAAATCCTTTTTTGGTACCGTAGAACCCGTTCCTCCGTTTTTTGCTCCGCCGCAAGGGCGGTTAACGAACCTGCGCCCAGCACGATTGAAGTTGCCGAAAGTTGCCTGATAAAATTTCTACGGGAAGAGTTGGTGGTCTTTTGCATAATATTTATATCGTGTTGATCAGTTTTACAGAAAGCGGCAAGCGAATATGAAAGTAGCAAAATAATTTAAGAAGAGTTTTGGAAGAGAAATATTTTGCCAGAAAAATTTGAATACGTGCGGGCGCCAACTTAGCCACGGCCGCCTGACAGAGCTGTTTATGGGCTGTGTTTTGTACATTTATCCCGCAGTTAGTAAGCGAATAGTGCTATTTTGCCAATTTGCCAAAGTTTTAAATCCGCCTTAGAAATATCTTAAGCCCAAAAAAATGAAATTTCCCGCTTTAATTCTGCTCATTTTCTTTAGTTTAAACAGTTTGTTCGCACAAAAAGCAAATAATCCTCCCGGATTAAAACTCATCAACACGGAAGATCTAAAGAAAGATTTGTATGCGCATGCCGGAGCCAACTTTAAGGGTCGGTCGGCCGGCACGCTGGATGAATTGAAAGCTGCAGCATGGCTCGCCCGGCAGTACCGCGAGATTGGTTTGGAGCCTGCCGGCGATGATGGCACCTATTTTCAATTTTTCACCTTGTGGCGTAACCACATTGCCGATGAGTCTGCCGTGCTTGTCAATAACACCCCGCTGAGTTTATGGAAAGATGTCGCCGTTTCGCAAATGGCGAATATCAGGTTAAATGATCCGATTGTTTATCTCGGCGATGCGCTTGATTTGGACACGGCCGCAGTAGAGGTAAGAGGTAAAGTGGTAGCGCTGGTGGCAAATGCTAAAGGCATAAATCAGAATATATCATTGCCCACATGGCGATACAGCAGGGCAATTTATGTGAAGTACGGATTGCCGCTGCTGAGAAGGGGCGCAAAGGCGATCATATTTATTGCCGATGAAACTGCGGAGCAGGCCTGGGATGATGCGGCCGAAAATTTTAAACGCGGAAGTTATGATATTGATGGCGGTCCAAACGCAAATGTGCGCTCAACCGTGCCGGTTTTTTGGCTGCACGCGAATGCGAAAACGCAACTGGCCAATAATAATGGGAACATTAAAGCTAATTTGATCATTTCTAAATATCCTTATCCGTCTGTAAATATATTGGGTAAAGTTGCGGGAACCGATGCCCGGTTAAAGTCTGAATATCTGGTATACAGCGGGCATACCGATGCGCACGGTATACGGAACGAAATTAAGCAGGACAGTATTTATTACGGGGCCGATGATAACGGAAGCGTAAATGTAGCCATGCTCGCCAACGCCCGTGCGTTTGTAAAATATCCGTCAAAGCGGTCGGTACTTTTTATAATTCACGGTGCCGAAGAACGTGGTTTGCTGGGATCACGGTATTTTTCAAGCCATCCTACCGTGCCCATTAGTTCAATTGTAACGGTTTTAAACGGCGACATGATTGGCCGTAATAATCCCGACAGTGCCGCCATTCTCGGTGCGCTGCCGCCTCACAGAAATTCTAAAGAGTTAGTGGACATGGCGCTTGCGGCCAATGCGGAAGGTCCGAATTTTAAGCTGGACAGCATCTGGGATCAAGCAACCCATCCGGAGGGCTGGTATTTTAGGAGTGACCACTTGCCTTACGCTCGTCTGGGAATTCCGGCGGTGATGTACACCACACTGTTGCATCCCGATTATCATACACCTCAGGATAGCCCGGAAAACATTGATTATCAAAAGCTGAAGAAAATGACCGACTGGATGTACAGAACTGGTTGGAAAGTAGCTAACGCCGAAAAGCGGCCAGCCACAGATAAAGATTTTAAGCTGGAGCGGTAAGCATCTGCCATTTCGGGCGTAGCTATTTAACCGAAATTTTGTCCATTAATGAATCCACCCATTCGGAATACATTTTTGCCGAGGGATGTAATCCGTCATCAGCAATCAGCGTAATATCGTTTGCCGCTTTACGCGAAGCTTCGGTAATATCTATATAGGCTACTCCTTCCTGCTGAGTTTCATCCTTATTTATGGCGTTAAACAGATCTATGTCGCGGCTAATTTTTTCTAAATCGCGGTTGCTTTTTTTGGCGAATGGCGTTACGCCCCAATCTGGAATTGAAACTACATAAACCCTGGATTTTTTATTCCCGGCAAAGGCAATGGCCGTTTTAAGCAACTTCCTGAATTCGGTACGGTAAGTATTTTCAGAATACCCACGGTATTGGTTATTTACGCCAATTAGTAAGGTAACCAGATCAAATTTCTGGTTTAAATTTCTAGATTCAATGGCTTGGATGAGCTCATTGCTGGTCCAGCCGGTCTTTGCAATAATTTCTGGCTGCGTATAATTCGCACCGCTTTTGTTAAGCTTTGCTGTTAATTGAGACGGGAACGATTCTTCGGCGGGCACCGATTCGCCAATGGTGTAAGAGTCGCCCAAAGCGAGATATGTTTTTTCAGTACTTGCCATCTTATTGGATGCAGAAGTTTTAAGAATTCCTTTATTGCAGCACACGCATAGGGAGAGCAGTATTAGCAGCAAGATCGTTCTAGCTGTCATACAATTGAGTTAAATTTTCATCCGCGAAAGCGGTTACGTTTACGTCCATTTTAAATAAACCAGCAATGTTTTTAAGCAGCACTTCTTTCACCCCGACTATATTTGGTCTAAAACCCAGTTCCCTTTCCATGGAAGTCACGTCTTTGTCATCTATCCCGCAGGGCACAATGTTTTTAAAATAGTCCAGATCGGGGTTTACATTGAAAGCAAATCCATGCATGGTTACCCAGCGGCTGCAGCGAACGCCCAACGCACAAATTTTTCTGGCTTTTGCATTATCGGCATCCAGCCACACACCTGTAAATCCGGGAAATCGTCCGGCTTCAATGCCGTAATGTTTCAAGGTTAAAATTACCGCTTCTTCCAGTGTGCGCAGGTATAAATGGATATCGGTAAAAAAATTGTCGAGGTCTAAAATAGGATATCCAACCAACTGGCCCGGGCCGTGGTAAGTAATGTCGCCGCCTCGATTTATTTTGTAAAACGTGGCCTCTCTGAGCTTCAGGCCTTCATCGTTGAGCAGCAAATTTTGCAGTTTGCCACTTTTCCCAAGCGTGTACACATGATCATGTTCGGTAAAAATCAGATGATTTTGGGTAGGAATGCTGGTTCCGTTATTTCGGTTTTGGGTTTTAGCATGAACCACCGAGGCAAAAATTTCCTCTTGCCTTTGCCAGGCAAGCTGATAATCTAGCCTGCCCCAATCTTCAAACTGCACTTTTTTATTTTGCATGATTTTCATCCGCTACATAGCCAATCATGTAGCCGTTTAATTTCTGATAGTGCACTTCAAAATTCTTTGAATCCTGATTCGATTCCAAACGGGCCTGCAAACTTCCGGCTTCAGAGTATTTAAACCTATTCAGACGGATATGATCGAGAAAAGACACATTTTTTTTGCCCTGTAATTTGTAAATAGCTTCTTTAGCGCACCAGCTAACATATAAATGCTCAATGCGGTTTTCGGTATCCATAAACGCAAGTTCATCAGCATTCATAAATTTATGTGCTACGAAGTTGATTTTTGTTTTTATCTGTTCAATGTCAATGCCAACAGGTCTGGTCTTGCTGATCATCACGGCGGCGTAATCAAAAGAATGGCTCAGCGAAATAAAATAGGGGAAATTAGCCAGATAAGGTTTGCCGTGTTCATCTACATGGCAATCAATATAATGGTCGGTATTCATCATGCTGCGCAGCAACACGCGTGTACTTAGCCATTGCAGATTCCGTTTATTTTTACTGATGCTCTCCAAATAATTCTTCTCGTGTTCTTTTAATTGCAGCCGACTAACCAGATCATCTGCTTCTTCTTCAATTCTCCACAGAGCAAACGAGGTGTCACGATCTAAATTTTTATGAAAAACTAAGGCCATCCGGTTAAGTGAATTATCGTGCAAATTTATCGCAAATATGTTATTATTTTAGGCTGCGTTATTCTTTTGAAACGCAGTTGCTAAGTTTGCCGTTTTCTTCGCCTTTTATTAAATCTACCAACATCCAAAAAATATGATCCTTTCTGATAAACTTATCCTGCAGGAAATTAATCTGGGCAACATTATCATTGAGCCGTTTATCCGCGAGTGCCTCGGTACGAATTCTTACGATGTACATCTGGGGAAATACCTTGCCACCTACAAAAGCCGTACGCTTGATGCCCGGCAGCACAATGAAATTGACCATTTTGAAATCCCCAAAGAAGGTTTTGTACTCCAAACCGACACGCTGTATTTAGGCGTTACCCGCGAGTATACCGAAACGCATAAACACGTTCCGTTTCTGGAAGGCAAGTCAAGCACCGGGCGCTTGGGAATTGATATACATGCTACCGCCGGTAAAGGCGATGTAGGGTTTTGCAACACCTGGACCCTGGAAATTTCTGTGGCCCAGCCCGTTCGGATTTACGCCGGGATGCCCATTGGGCAGTTAATTTATTTTGTGGTAGAAGGCGAAATAGAAACCATGTACAATTCAAAAAGCAACGCTAAGTACAATAACAAAACCACCCGTCCGGTAGAAAGTATGATGTGGAAAAACTCATTTTAAACTGGTTTGTTTACACTGAGATCACTTGGATAGCCGCAATTTTTCGTAAATTGAAACTTTCTTATTCTGCTTGAAATGCACGGGGCTTAACCTGATTTTTGGTGTTTTGATTTCGCGGATCGGGCTCAATTTTATATCGTTATTAATGAAAAAACTGATCCTGCCATTTCTCATAGTTTTCCTTTCGCTCACCGGTGTTGGTTTTATAGCCCAGGAAAATCCGCTGGACACTATTTTGCGCCAGTTGGAAAAGTATCGAGACCGCTATCCTCAGGAAAAAGTGCACCTGCATTTAGACAAACCGTATTATGCTATTGGCGATAACATCTGGTTTAAGGCGTATTTGGTTGACGCCGCTACGCACGAATTATCATCCATTAGCCGGATATTGTATGTGGAGCTGATCAATGAGAAAGATTCGGTGAAGCAATCGCTGCGTCTGCCTGTAACTGGTGGGTTAACCTGGGGAGACTTTGCCCTTTCGGATACCTTGCAGGAAGGGAATTACCGCATCAGGGCTTATACCACCTGGATGAGGAATTTTGGCGATGAGTATTTTTTTGACAAAACAATCCAGATTGGCAACTCCATTTCAAACAGCGTACTTACCGAAGTTTCCTACAAATTTATCCCCGAAGGAAATAATGAAAAAGTAGAAGCTGCCATACGCTACACAAATCTTGCTGGCGAGCCTTTTGCCAATAAGCCGGTAAGCTATTCGGTAGAGCTTGATTTTAGAAGCCTCACCAAAGGGAAAACGATAACCAACAGTAGCGGAGTAGCAACTTTTAATTTTGTGAACAATCAGCCGTTCGTTCTTAAAGCGGGTAAAATAATCACCCGCATTCAGCTTAACGAAAAGCTGGAAGTATCTAAGACGGTGCTGGTTAAAGCCACCAATAACGACGTTGATCTGCAGTTTTTCCCCGAGAGCGGAAACCTCATTTACGGCGTTCGCTCAAAGGTAGCGTTCAAGGCTTTGGGTTCTGACGGTTTAGGAAAAACTGTAGCCGGAATTGTGTTCGATCAAAATGGCGCTGAAGTAGCTAAAATGTCTTCAGAGCACGCCGGAATGGGATATTTTGCAATGCGGCCGGAAGAAGGATCAACCTATACTGCGAAAGTTACTTTTGACGATGGTTCGGAGAATACCTACCCATTACCAAAACCGTTAACAGAAGGGTACGCTATTTTAGCCAGCACCCGCGATTCGGCGAACCTGGCTGTGCAGGTAGCCGTAAGCCCCGGGGTAACCGATACGGGTAGTTTTACGCTGATAGCGCAGGCGAACGGACGGGTATATTATGCCTCAAAATCAACCTTAGATAAGACCTTGTTCGGTACAACTATTCCCAAATCACGGTTTCCAACCGGTATCGTTCAGCTCACGCTTTTTTCGCCAAAAAACCAGCCCGTAGCCGAACGTCTGTTGTTTATAAACCACTCAGATCAGTTGGTTTTTGAAATAAGTGCGTCGCAACCGGCAAGTTCCAAACGGGAAAAGGTGAAGTTATTGATCAATGCCAAGACTGCCGCAGGCCGGCCCGTAAACGGCAGCTTTTCGGTTTCGGTAATTGATGAAACCAAAGTTCCTTTCAAGGAAGTTGAGCAGACTACTATTTTATCTAACCTGTTGCTAACGTCAGATTTGAAGGGATATGTAGAACAACCCAACTATTACTTTACAGATGTTGATGAAAAAAAACAACGGCATCTGGATATTTTGATGCTCACACAGGGATGGCGCAGGTTTGTGTGGAAAAACGTTTTGTCCAATAACTTTCCGGCCTTAGCTTATCAGCCAGAAAAAAACCTGCAAATAAGCGGCACCATTACTGCCAATAACGGAGACCCTGTAGCCGGCGGTAAAGTAACTTTATTCTCATCGCAGGGCGATGTGCTGTTGATTGATACTGTTACTGACCGGGATGGCCGCTTTGTGTTTGAAAACCTTTTTTTTAACGACAGCACTAAATTTGTAGTGCAGGCACGAAACGAAAAAAACCGCCGCAAGGTTCAAATTGAGCTGGACGGTCTGGCTCCGCAACTGGTTACAAAAAACAAGAATGCTGCTGATAGGGAAACGAACATGAGTAGCTCGTTTATCAAATATTTGATCAATAGCCGCGATCAGTATGCCGAACTGCGAAAATACGGGTTGGTAAATTCGAGCATATTGTTAGCCGAAGTGAAGATTGTTGAAACTAAACCACTGGTTAAAAACTCCTCAAATCTAAATGGTGCCGGTCAGGCCGATAATATTTTAACTGAAAAGGATTTGCGTTATGGAACCAGCCTTGCTCAAATTTTACAGGGGCGGGTAGCAGGCATCATTATTAGAAATGGCATCGCTTACTCTATGCGCAGTATGGGCAGTTCTTTCAACGGCCCGGTTCCAATGCAAATAATTATGGATGGGATGTATGTTCAGCCCGAGTTCCTGAATTCCATCAATCCGCAGGATGTGGAATCTATTGAGGTACTAAAAAGCGGAGCAAATACACCAATTTATGGTTTACGCGGCGGCGGTGGTGTGTTGGTTATCAATACCAAACGGGGCGAACGGAATTTAGCGTATAACACCTACGCGGCCGGCATCGTCAGTTTTAAGCCGCAGGGTTTATATACCAGCCGCGAATTTTACTCGCCCAATTATGACGATCCGAAGATCAATACAAAAATAGCCGACTTACGAACCACCCTGTTTTGGAGCCCGTCTGTAATAACAGATACGACCGGCCTGGCGAGTGTAGAGTATTTCAATGGCGATGCAACCGGTACTTACGCCGTAATTATAGAAGGAATTAGTGTAAAAGGTGAAATAGGCCGCAGTGTTTATCGCTATCATGTGAATTAGTAAAATGATTTACTATTTCTATAATCCTGCTTCCATATCAATCCTCTGTAAGGCTGCTATTATTGCCGAACACTACCTAAGATTGCTGCTTATAATTACTGTCAAGCCGACATGAGCTAACCCCGTCAATTAAAAAATTTCAATTCTTTTATGGATACCCTCAAAGTAACAATTCAAGACAAAACAGCGATCATTAGCCTGGACCATGGCCGTGCTAACGCGATGAATGCCAAAATGGTTTCAGAGCTTTCTCAACTGGTAGAAAGTATTGAAGCTGATGATAATGTAGCGGGAATGCTACTTACCGGCAAGGAGGGTTTCTTTTCTGCCGGGCTTGATCTTGTGGAGTTGTATGATTACGATGAGAATCAGATCCGTACATTTTGGGAAGATTTTTTAAACCTGGTGAGCTTGTTAACCGCTTTTAAAAAGCCATTTATCACCGCCATTAACGGGCATAGTCCGGCTGGAGGCTGCGTGCTGGCTATTTGCAGCGATTACCGGGTAATGGCCGAGGGGAAGTTCATTATCGGGTTAAATGAAGTTCCGGTGGGCATAATTGTTCCCGATAACATTTTTCACCTCTATTCTTTCTGGTTGGGGCGGGCCAAAGCTTACCAATTTTTATTGGAGGGAAAATTACTTAGTGGAGCCGAGGCGCTGCGTTTCGGTCTGGTAGATGAACTGACAGATCCGGCGAAACTGCTGTCATCTGCCATGCGCCAGATGCAAAAATACATTCAGTTAGACCGTACCACCTGGCAGCAAAGCAAGCTGAATCTCCGCCGCGAACTGCTGGCCAGGGTGAGCGCAGATCAAACTGAATCGTTGAATAGTTTGCTCGCCCAATGGTGGTCGGCAAGTACACGCTCTATTCTACAAACCATTATTCAAAACCTGCAAAAAAGTAAAGCCAATGTATAACCAACCCATGTTACGAGACGGTGCTTTAAACAACAAAACCATCGTTGTAACCGGCGGCGGCACCGGTCTTGGCAAAGCTATGAGCACCTACTTTTCTAAATTGGGTGCCAACGTGGTGATCACCAGCCGAAAGTTGGATGTTTTACAAACCACTGCCGAAAACATGAAGGCGGAAACAGGCGGAAAGATTTTGCCTTTGCAGTGCGATGTACGGAATTACGATGAGGTGCTCAGCGTGCTTCAAAAAACAAACGACACGTTTGGGGCTGTTCACGGGCTTTTAAACAATGCGGCCGGGAATTTCATCTCGCCAACAGAACGGCTCTCGGCCAACGCATTTTCAGCAATTATTGATATTGTTTTAAAAGGTAGCGCCAATTGCAGCCTGGCCTTCGGCAAAAGCTGGATCGAAAAAAAGCAACCGGCAGCTATATTAAATATCGTAACAACCTACGCCTTTACCGGGTCGGGTTATGTAGTGCCTTCGGCCTGTGCCAAAGGCGGCGTGGTATCTTTAACCCGCTCTTTAGCTGCCGAGTGGGGCAAATACGGCATTCGCTGTAACGCCATAGCACCCGGCCCGTTTCCTACTAAAGGAGCCTGGGATCGGTTGCTGCCCGGAGATATGGCAGAAAAATTCGACTTTAAAAACCGCGTTCCGCTTAAACGCGTTGGCGAACATCAGGAACTGGCCAACCTTGCCGCTTTTATGATGTCTGATTTTTCATCGTACATAAATGGCGAAATAATTACAATTGACGGTGGCGAATGGTTGCAGGGAGCCGGGCAGTTTAACGGTCTGGAGGCCATTACAGATGAGATGTGGGACGGGCTGGAAAAAAGCATCAGGGAAACCAACAAAAAAGATAATGGTTAGCAGGTTAAACATTGCATCGGGTTCCGCCTGGGAAGATGAGGTAGGTTACAGCAGGGCCGTGCGCTTAGGCAATGTGGTTGAAGTTTCTGGAACCACTGCCTCAAAAGGTAATGACGTTATCGGCGTTAATGATCTTTACCAACAAACTGTTTTTATACTTCAGAAAATTAAAATAGCCCTGGAGCAATGCGGGGCAGGTTTAGAGGATGTGGTAAGAACGCGTATGTACGGTACCGATATTAGCAACTGGCGGCAGGCGGCAAAGGCGCATTCTGAATTTTTTGAAGTATAAAAACAGTTTGTTGGTAAAGATCATTAACGCCGATAACGTCATCACCTTTTGTGGCAGTGGTTCCAGAAACTTCAACCACATTGCCTAAGCGCACGGCCCTGCTGTAACCTAC
>JBGTBV010000219.1:0-9402 GCA_041749185.1 Daejeonella sp.
TTTTTCACGTTCTTTTTGATCAGTAGTTTTGTTCCCGATGCTTCCACACAGTTCATCGTAGATTATCCCTGGATACAAAACTTCGGCATCCGCTTTAAATTGGGTGCAGACGGTATTTCGATGGTATTGATACTGTTAACTAACTTATTGTTTCCGCTAATTGTTGTCGCCAGTACCAAACATCATTATAAAAATGCCAGCGCTTTTTACAGCCTGATTTTTTTTATGCAAGCCGGCTTACTGGTTGTGTTTACGGCTATGGATGCGTTCCTGTTTTACATCGGCTGGGAAGCCGCCTTAATACCCATCTATTTTATTTGCGCTATCTGGGGCGGCCAAAACCGAATCCGTGTAAACATGAAATTTTTCGTTTACACCATTGCGGGAAGTTTGGTTATGCTGATCGCGATTATATATCTGCATTTGCAAACTCCCGACAATTCTTACGATATCGTATCTTTTTATAATCTAAACCTGCCAGCCAACATCCAGGGCTGGATTTTCGGCGCTTTCTTTTTAGCTTTCGCGATTAAGATGCCCATTTTCCCGTTTCATACCTGGCAGCCCGATACGTACACCGAAGCTCCAACGGCCGGAACCATGCTGTTAGCCGGTATCATGTTGAAAATGGGCATTTATGGTGCCATCCGCTGGTTGATCCCGATAGCACCGCTGGGTTTTGCCGACTGGGGGCTTACTGCATTGATACTTTCCGTAATCGGTATTGTTTACGCTTCCATCATCGCGTTTACGCAGAAAGATATGAAACGGCTCATCGCCTATTCGTCTATCGCACACGTTGGCTTAATTGCTGCCGGAATATTCGCCTGGAATCTGCAGGGCTTGCAGGGAGCGATGATCCAGATGCTCAACCACGGTATCAACGTGGTGGGTATGTTCTTTGTACTCGATATCATTATGCGCCGCATGGCTACCCGCGATATTTCTTCATTGGGCGGCATCGCTAAGACGGCGCCTTTCTTAGCAGTTTGTTTTCTGATCATACTTTTAGGTACGGTTGCCCTTCCCTTAACCAATGGATTTATTGGAGAGCTTTTATTGCTGATGGGTATTTACAATTACAACTTGTGGCTGGCCGCCATTGCCGGTCTCACAATTATTTTCGGTGCAGTTTACCTGCTGCGACTGTATCAGCAGGTAATGCTTGGCCCTCTAAACGACCGGACCGCCGGTTTTGCGAAACTCGATTTCACAGAAAAGGTAGTACTTATTACGATATGTGTTCTTATTGTAGCCATCGGGATATACCCTCAACCTATATTGCACATTTCTGAAGCGGCTGTAAACAATTTATTAGAACAGGTTAACCAAAAGATTAATTAAGCGGATGAACGCAATCATAACCTTATCGGTTTTAGCCATTATTGTCTTGTACCTGGGCTTGTATAAAGCAAAGAACACACTCCTGCCGATAACTCTTATCGGCTTAGCCGCTGCTTTGGGATTTTGTTTTTGGGAGTGGAACGCCGGGGCGCTGCCCATTTTCAGCGGCATGCTGTTGTTTGATAATTTTGCGGTTGCGTTTTCTGTAATCTGTATTTTTTCAACCATGCTTATTGTGCTGATATCCAAAGATTACTTTGAGCGCATCAGCGAGCATGTTGCCGAATATTATGCCATCATGCTGTTTTCTCTGGTTGGAATTCTAGTGATGGTTTCATACCATAACCTCTCAATGCTTTTTATCGGGATAGAGATTATGTCTGTAAGTTTATACATCCTGGCCGGAATCCGTAAAAAAAGCCTTGCGTCTAATGAAGCGGCTTTGAAGTATTTTTTGATGGGTGCATTTTCCACCGGGTTTTTACTTTTTGGAATTGCTCTATTATATGGTGCAACCGGCAGCTTTGACCTCAGGCTTATTAAAGAATATGTAATCAGCAATCCGCAAAGCATATCGCCGCTATTCTATAGTGGTGTGTTGCTTTTAATCGTTGGCCTTTGTTTTAAGATTGGCGCCGCACCTTTTCACTTTTGGGTGCCCGATGTTTATGAAGGATCTCCGTCACTAATTACAGCTTACATGAGCACCGTGGCAAAAACCGCTGGTGTTGCCGCTTTCCTGCGAATTTTCATGATCTGCTTTGCACCCCTGCATGATTTTTGGATGATGCCTTTGCTGGTTATTACGGTACTTACGCTCTTTATCGGCAACATAACCGCTCTTTATCAACATAGCTTTAAACGTATGCTTGGATTTTCAAGCGTATCTCACGCGGGCTACATGCTTTTTGCCATCGTATCTTTGGGAGCACAATCTGTAAATGCGGTATTGATTTACGCCGCGGCCTATACATTGGCATCTATTATTGCTTTCGCCGTGCTAATTCAGGTTAAGCGTCAAATCGGCTCAGACCATTACAGCAGTTTCAACGGCCTGGGCCAAAAAAATCCGTTTATGGCTTTCGTTTTATCGGTTGCAATGTTGTCATTGGCCGGTATACCGCTAACAGCGGGTTTTATTGGCAAATTTATGATGTTCTCTTCAGCATTGTCAGAGTACCAGGTGGTATTGGTTATTCTGGCGGTTATCAATGCGGTAATTGGCATATTCTATTACTTGCGGGTTGTAGTAGCAATGTACTTTAAAAGCTCAGACGAAACCCCGGTGCTGTCCACTCCATTATTCAGCACGGTTATGGCATTTTCTGCTATTGTGACCATCATCCTGGGTGTTTACCCCGGACTGGTTTCAAATCTGTTCTAAGCCGAAAATTCTTAATTTAATGTTGTAGTTTTACCCATAATCAACTATGCTCGAGATCTGGGAGTCCCTGCAACATCTTATCAATCCAGAAATGCTGTTGCGGCAAGGAGGCTTTTATCTGCTTCTATTTGTGGTGTTTGCCGAAACCGGATTGTTTTTCGGTTTCTTTTTACCGGGAGATTACCTTTTGTTTCTGGCCGGCATGTTCGTTGCCACCAATAAGCTTGATGTTACCATCTATACATTAATTGCCGGACTTATTACTGCGGCCGTGTCCGGCAACTTTGCGGGCTATTGGTTTGGTCTGAAAACCGGCCCGATGCTCTATCAGAGGCCCGATTCGTTCTTTTTTAAAAAAAAATACCTCAAAGCGGCCGAGGTGTATTACCACAAACAGGGAGCCTTCGCATTAATAATGGGACGCTTTATTCCAATTGTGCGCACGTTTGCGCCTATCTTTGCAGGAGTGGTGAAGCTTGATTTTAAAAAGTTCGCCGCATTTAATATTGTGGGCGCCGTGTTATGGATCACCTCGCTAACATTACTTGGTTATTTTTTAGGACGTAAATTTGAAAAGGAAATTGACGGGTATCTGCTCTACATTATCATCGGGTTTGTGGTATTAACCGCCCTTCCTCTGGTATGGGCTTACGTTAAAAGAAAGATCATCGTAAACAAAAGCTAAACAGAAAGAGTTAAAATAAGTAAATTAAAACATGAGTAAAGACCACCCGTGGCATAATATTTCTCCGGGGACAGACATTCCGTCTACCGTAAATGCCATTATTGAAATTCCTAAAGGATCAAAAGCCAAATATGAAATAGACAAAGATTCTGGTCTGATCAAGCTTGACCGCGTCTTATTCTCCTCTGTAATGTATCCGGCCAACTACGGCTTTATTCCGCAAACCTATTGTGATGATAATGACCCGCTGGATATTTTGGTGTTATGTTCTGTAGATGTTTACCCGATGACCATCATTGAGGCTAAAGTTATTGGTGTAATGCATATGGTAGATAACGGCGAGCAGGATGACAAGATCATCGCGGTAGCAAAACATGATATGTCTGTGAATTACATCAATGACCTGCCTGAATTACCGCCGCACACCATGACCGAAATTGTCCGGTTTTTTCAGGATTATAAAGCTCTGGAGCATAAAAACGTTAATATTGAGCATCTGCTTGGCGTTAAGTATGCTTATAAAGTTATTCAGGAAAGTCTTGAACTTTATAAAACCACTTTTGTAAATATTTAAAAGACCATGAGCTTTCAAATATTTCTCACCTTCTTTTTGGTCTTTCTAAACGGATTTTTTGTGGCTGCCGAGTTCGCGATTGTAAAGGTTCGGGCATCGCAGATTGAGATTAAAGTAAAAACCGGAAGCAAAGTTGCGAAAATTGCCAAGCACATGACCCAAAACTTAGACGGCTATCTGGCCGCTACACAATTGGGTATTACATTGGCTTCGTTGGGGCTGGGCTGGGTTGGCGAAGAAGTAATGGAAGCCATGTTGCACAACATTATGTCCTTTTTCGGCGCAGATCCGCAAACTATTGCGTCGTTTTCAGGTACCTTCGCCCCGGTTATTGCCTTCGCTATTATTACTATTTTGCATATCGTTTTCGGCGAACTCGCACCAAAATCCATCGCCATTCAGCGGCCCGTTAGTACAACAATGGGTATAGCGCTGCCACTTCACTTTTTTTATCTGGTTTTCAGACCGTTTATATGGTTGCTGAATGGTTTTGCAAATCTTATTTTGAAATTATTCGGCATCAGCACACTTGGCGCACACGATTCGCACCACAGTTCTGAAGAACTTCAATATTTATTAGATCAGGGTAAAGAGAGCGGAGCTATTGAAAACAATGAACACGTTTTAATTAGAAATGTATTTGATTTTAACGAGCGTATCGTAAAAAATATAATGGTGCCCAGAACCAAAATCAGCGGAATTGAGTTGGAAACCGCCCATGATGAAATTCTGGACAAAATTATCAGGGAAGGTTATTCGCGTATTCCGGTTTATGATGAAACAATAGACAAAATTGTGGGTGTGGTGCACGCCAAAGACATTCTCCCACTATTAGCCGAAAACAAAGCGATTGTGTTGAACGAGATCATACGCAAACCGTATTTCATCCATGAATCTAAAAAAATCAATGATTTGATGGCCGAGTTTCAGCAAAAGCGGATGCAGATTGCCATTGTGTTAGATGAATTTGGAGGTACAGCTGGCATGGTAACTCTGGAGGATATTGTAGAAGAACTGGTTGGAGAAATTCAGGACGAATACGATGAAGAAAAACCAATAGTAGAGAAAATCTCTGACACCGAATTTATTGTAAACGCCACCGCCTCCATTTACGATATCAACGAATACCTGCCGCACGACTTGCCGGAAGATGGCGATTATGATACGTTGGGCGGTTTAGTAAGCTTGTTGTTTGGCAAGATTCCAGAAGTTGGCGAAACCGATGATTTTAACGGTTACACTTTCACAATTTTGAAGAAGGCCGAGCAGAATGTTGAATCTGTTAAGTTGGAGTTGGTTATTGATCCCGAGAGCATGGTGAATAATCACTAACTCCATTTCGTGAAAGCGCTATGCATTCGTTTTATACCCCAGATATCGCTGCTGATTATTATACACTTAATGAGGAAGAGAGCAAACACTGCATTAAAGTTTTGCGCCTCAACCATGCAGACCAAATATTTCTGATTGACGGGAAAGGCGGTTTCTACACAGCGCAGATTTTGGATCCCCATCCCAAAAAAACGCTGCTTAAAATTATTAGCGCAACTCAGGCTTACGGTAAGCGCAACCATTACCTCCACGTGGCTATGGCTCCTACAAAAAACATAGAGCGTACCGAGTGGTTTCTTGAAAAAGCAACCGAGATTGGTGTAGATGAAATCTCGTTTATTATAACCGATCGGTCTGAACGCCGGGAAGTTAAAACCCAGAGATTAAAAAAGGTGATTACTTCGGCAATCAAACAATCTGTAAAGGCTTACCACCCCATATTGAATGAACCGGTACATTTTGATATTTTCTTAAGCAGTATTGGGCAACAACATAAATACATCGCCCACTGTATGGGCGGTCCGAAAATTTCGTTGAAAGAATCATTGGCGTTAAATGCTGATTATTTGATACTGATTGGCCCTGAAGGTGATTTTACTGCGAACGAAGTTGAATCTGCTTTAGATGCCGGTTTTGAAGCGATAACTTTGGGAAACAGTCGGCTGCGTACAGAAACCGCCGCGTTGGAAGCCTGTTTCGAAATAAATTTCTTGAACCGATGAGACGACTTCTGATTTTGATTGTGATCGCGATACTGGCCGCCACCTTTGGTTTCGCTCCCTTCAGCTATAAAATGGGGCGCTTGAAATATAGCGGCGGTGGAGATTGGTATGCCAACCGAACGGCTTTACCAAACCTGATTAGTTTTTGCAATGAAAACCTGGGCACTAATTTCCAGGAAACCGAAACCATTGTAGAAGCCGGAAGCAGCGATTTATTTACTTATTCATTTATATACATGACAGGCCACGGAAATGTGGTTTTCAGCGATCAGGAAGCATCCAATTTGCGGAAGTATCTTGAAGGTGGGGGTTTTTTGCACATTGACGATAATTATGGGTTCGATAAATTCATTCGCCCCCAAATGAAGAAAGTTTTCCCTGAACTTGATTTTGTCCAATTGCCCGATAATCATAAACTGTATAACCAAAAATTCAAATTCCCCGGCGGTCTGCCAAAAATTCATGAGCACGACGCCAAACCAGCTCAGGGCTTTGTACTAATTTATAAGGGGCGAATCGTTTGCTTTTATACGTACGAAAGTGATTTAGGCAACGGGTGGGAAGATGCCGGCACATACAGCGGCGACTCGGCGGAAACCCGTTTAAAGGCGTTAAGAATGGGCGCAAACCTGATTCAATATGCACTAACCCAGTAATAACATGTTCAATATCACGGTAAACGGAAAACGCGATTTCGAAATAAATTTGCAACAGGATAAGTTCTTTGTTAACGGGCTTGAAGTAGATTTAGACGTTGCCATGGGCGGCGCCGGGCACCAGCATATCTTGTACAAAAACAAATCATACCGAACAGAAATTGTTTCGGTAAACCGTGAGGAAAAAACGTGCACGGTTAAAGTAAACGGGAGAAACTATCATTTAAAACTATCAGATCAGTACGACCAGCTCCTGCATCGCCTGGGTCTTGATACACTCAGCCACCAAAAGGCCGCAGATTTGAAGGCCCCGATGCCTGGTTTAGTTTTGAGCGTACTGGTTGCCGAGGGCGATCACGTGAAAAAGGGCGACAGCATCCTGGTTCTGGAGGCAATGAAAATGGAAAACATAATCAAATCGCCCGGAGATCTTAAACTGAAAAAAATTATGGTAAAACCAGCCGATAAAATCGAGAAAAACCAGATAATGGTAATTTTTGAGTAAAACTATCTGGTAAAAAAAGCAAAAAATAAGTTAAATCGTAGAAATCACACAGTTTTTCTTACCTTAATTGCCGCTAAAAAACCAATTAAATATGAAAAAAATAATACTATCAATTTTAGCATTAGCGTTCTTCTTTACCCAGGGATTTGCCCAGAATCGGACAGTTACTGGTAAAGTTACAGCCGCTAGTGACGGATTACCTTTACCAGGGGTGAGCGTATCCGTAAAAGGATCTCCTACATTAGGTACCCAAACAAATGCAGAGGGTTTGTTCAGTTTGTCTGTCCCTTCAACTCCATCAACTCTTGTGTTTAAGTATCTTGGATATAAGCAGCAGGAAGTATCGGCCTCGTCTCAAACAATGAATATTGTTCTTGCAGAAGACCAGCGGCAGCTTTCAGAAGTAGTTGTGGTTGGATACGGAACGCAGATAAAGCAGGATTTAACCGGCTCTGTTGCACAGGTTAACGCCGAGGATTTAGAAAACATACCGGTTACCAGCTTCGAATCTGCCTTGCAGGGAAAAGCAACCGGGGTCTTTGTTGAATCGCAAAACGGAAAAGTTGGTCAGGGAATAAAAATTCGTGTTCGTGGTTCTGCATCTGTTTCTGCAGGCAACGAACCGCTCTACGTGGTTGATGGGATTGTAATCACCACCAGTAACCTCTCGAGTACGTCAGCTTCTACAAATCCGCTGGCAGATATCAGCACCAACGATATTGAATCCATCGAGGTTTTGAAAGATGCATCGGCAGCAGCCATCTACGGAGCCAGAGCTTCTAATGGCGTGGTTTTAATTACAACAAAAAAAGGCAAGGCGGGTAAATCAACCATCAACTTCAGTGCTTTTGGTGGCGTGAGTTCGCCAACCGGCCACCGCGAATTTATGAATGCCGAGCAGTATGTAGAAATTTCAAGAAGAGCAGGCCGGGGCGCCGCTAAACAAGATTTCGACGCGGGATTTTACAGCACACTTGCAGAAGCTGAAGCAGATTATGCAGGTTTTGTAGAAAGCCGCTTAACGCGATATTCTGCCGGAAACGATGATTACAACACCTTTGAAGTAAATACCGATTGGGAATCGCTGGCTTATCAGGATAACCCAATTATCCAGCAGTACGACCTGAATTTTACAGGTGGTAATGAAAAAACCACCTTCTATATTGCCGGTCAGTATTTAAATCAGGATGGAATTATTGTGGCTAACGGCTACAAACGCTATTCGGGTCGTATCAACCTTAACCATAAAGTAACAGACTTTATAGATATGGGCGTAAACCTGAACGTAACCAGTAGTGTTAATGATCGGGTATCAAATGACAATGCTTTTTCAACACCAATTCAGATTGTAGCGCTTTCGCCGATAACCCCGCTGATTGATCCGAGGACCGGATTACTGAGTGGAAGTCTTCCGGGAGTGGCCAGCAATTTCCCGGTGTATTACAATCCATTGCTGAGCGTTGACAATGCGTTTTACAAAACCAACGTTTATCGTAATATCGGTAAAATATTCGCCAACGTTCAGGTAGCTCCTTCACTTAAATTCACATCCGATTTTTCGATAGATAATTTAAATCAAAACGAAGAAAATTATTTCGGGACGTTAACTTTTAGAAACACCGGCACAAATAATGGCAGCGGTTACAACGCCTCTGATTTTGTTGTGAACTTAAACACCAATAACTTTTTTTCATTTAATAAAGCTATTGGCGAAAAGCACTCATTTGACGCAGTTTTAGGAACCAGCTATCAGAAGCAAACCATCCGTTCAAATTCGGTAAGTGGCGAGCAATTTCCAAGTGATGCATATAAGAAAATACAGAGTGCGGCTACCAAAACGGATGGTTCCAGCACTGAAACAGCGTTTAGTTTTCTTTCTTATTTTTTCCGTGGAAACTATAAACTGAATAATAAATACCTGGCCTCCTTTAGCGCCAGATATGACGGCTCATCCAGATTTGGTGCTGACAACCGATATGGATTTTTCCCGGCCGGCTCAATAGGCTGGATCATCAGCGAAGAGAATTTTCTGAACAGCAGCGACTTTCTCAGCTTTTTAAAAGCCAGAGCGAGTTACGGCTTAACCGGTAACTCAGAGATTGGCAACTTTGCTTCCCGCGGTTTATTTAGCGGAAACGGTGCTTACGGAGGTCTGGCGGGTCAATTACCTTCTCAGATCAGTAATCCTGCTTTAAGCTGG
>JBGTBV010000220.1:0-4205 GCA_041749185.1 Daejeonella sp.
GTTTTTGTGTTTGATTTCGCAAACAAGGCACCCCTTATTGATGACGCAAAGATAGAAATTACTTTCAAATGCGTTTGATAAGATTTATTGCTCTGAACCTCTTTTATAGCAGCTTTAAGTTTTTTTGCGTTCGAAATCTTACTTTTACACCTCGAAAAAACCTTATGCTTAGAACTCATACCTGCGGCCAGTTAACCATCAATGATCTGGAAAAAGAAGTAACCTTAACCGGTTGGGTGCAAAAATCACGCGACCTTGGCGGGATGACTTTTGTGGATATGCGTGACCGTTACGGCATCACCCAGTTGACATTTAACAGCGAGGATGATGCGGCATTGAGGGCTCAGGCCCGAGAATTAGGCCGTGAATTTGTCATCAGCGTAAGCGGAAAGGTTATTGAGCGTTCCAGCAAAAATTTAAAAATAGCCTCAGGCGAAATAGAGATCAAAGTTGCAAAACTGGAAATACTAAACCCGGCAAAATTACCTCCTTTCCTAATTGAAGACGAAACAGACGGAAGTGAGGAGCAAAGAATGAAATATCGCTACTTGGATCTTCGCCGTAATCCCGTTAGGAATAACCTGATCCTGCGCCACAAAATGGCCCAGGAAGTGCGCAAATATCTGGATGGATTGGATTTTATAGAGGTAGAAACGCCTGTTTTGATTAAATCCACGCCGGAAGGTGCCCGTGATTTTGTGGTGCCAAGCCGCATGAATCCGGGCGAATTTTACGCCTTGCCGCAATCGCCGCAAACCTTTAAACAATTGCTGATGGTATCCGGCTTTGACCGTTACTTTCAGATCGTTAAATGCTTCCGCGATGAAGATTTGCGTGCCGACCGTCAGCCGGAATTTACCCAGATAGACTGCGAAATGGCTTTTATCGAGCAGGAAGACATCCTTAACGTGTTCGAGGGATTAATCCGGACTTTGTTTAAAAATGTAAAGGGAATAGATCTGATAGAAGTTCCCAGAATGCATTATGCGGATGCCATGCGTTTGTACGGTTCTGACAAACCGGATACGCGTTTTGAGATGAAATTTGTGAGCCTCACGCCCGACGCCTCCACCAAACGAGCGGAAACTGCTGATCTGGTTAAAGGAAAAGGATTTCCGGTGTTTGATACGGCCCCCTTAGTGGTGGGTATCAACGCCAAAGGTTGCGCTCACTACACACGCAAACAACTGGATGAATTGACCGATTTTGTTAAACGTCAGCAAATTGGCGCAACCGGTTTAATTTATGTGCGCCACAATGCTGATGGAACTTTAAAGTCATCTGTAGATAAATTCTACAACGAAGAAGACTTAAAGAAATGGGCCCGGGCTTTTGAATCTGAGCCCGGCGATTTGCTGCTTATAATGGCTGGTGATACTGATAAAGTGCGCAAGCAGTTGAGTGAACTTCGCCTGGAAATGGGAACGCGGTTAGGCTTACGCGATAAGAATACCTTCGCCCCGCTCTGGGTTTTAGATTTTCCTTTGCTGGAATGGGATGAGGCAACCGGGCGCTACCACGCCATGCACCACCCGTTTACTTCACCAAAACCAGAAGATATTCCGCTATTAGATATCAACCCCGGAGATGTGCGTGCAAACGCCTACGATATGGTAATCAACGGAACTGAAATTGGCGGCGGCTCCATCCGAATTCACAACCGAGACTTGCAGGCGTTAATGTTTAAGCATTTAGGCTTCAGTCCGGAGGAAGCACAAAACCAGTTCGGGTTTTTAATGGACGCTTTTGAATACGGCGCCCCTCCGCACGGCGGTATTGCTTTTGGCTTCGACCGGCTGGTATCTATTTTTGCCGGGCTGGATTCTATCCGTGATGTGATCGCTTTTCCTAAAAATAATTCGGGAAGAGATGTGATGATAGACTCGCCTTCGGTTATAGATCAGAAACAATTGGATGAGTTGAAGATACAAACAGCCTTATAGACTGATCTGATCTAATTAAATGATTTAGACCAGTTAACCCGGCTTCTACCTTCGTCTGAAGCCGTTTTTCTCTCCCTTTTACCTGTTAATTTATCGTTTCCAAAATTTCTGGAGTAGCTCACCTTAAATGTTCGGGAACCAAATCTCATTCTAAATCGGGTATTTAAATTTTCCTCCGGTAAGAAGGAAGAAGCTATAAACCTTACCGTGTTCAAGACATCACTTATAGTGAAACTCCAGGTTGACTTTGTAGAGTTGGTTTTTTTCTGGATGCCGAAATTGACAATTCCGAAAGGGTTTATAATGCTTTTACCAAACAGGCTGGCTGTCTGGTAAAAAGCTGCAATTTCCGCCGAAAGATTATTTGAGAATTTAAAATTCTGAGTAGATACGATCTGGGTTGTTATCATGGTAATACAAATAATCAAAGTTGAAAGATAAACTCTCCTGATTTTTGAATGTATGCTACAGATTACTATTGCAAAGTAGAAACAAAAGAAAGGGAAGGAACGGAATTTATAATCGGATTGACGATGTAATTTCAATATATTTATTTAAGTAATGACCAACAATCAAGTAACAGGAGGGAAATATGGATTTTAACTCACAAGACGCCGCATGGCGGATGAAGCAGCTAGAGGAAGTGGCGGAAACATATTTTGAGTCGCTAAGGAAAAAAAACTTCGATACTATTCCGTATGATGAAAATGCTTCCTTACGTGCCCCGCTTACACCAGGAGGTGTTAATGTGCCTATTGTTGGTATAGAAGCGATACGTAATCAATGGTGGTTGCCTTTAGAACCTGCCTTAAATGGGGTAATAATAAATGTTTTGGGGCACTATTTCCATGATAACTTATCGGGCGTCATTTGCGAAGCAGAAATTATTTTGGCAAGTCCTTCCGTCAAGCTTCGTGTTGCAGACCGTTTTTCAATTAACAAGGAGGGAAAAATAACGGGGCAGGAAAACCACTTCGACCCAAGAGAAGTGACAGGCGGATAAAGAATATCAGAGACACACTTGCTGCAAATATCTTTTAGTGTTTACTACAATTTAATAATTTTCGACTCATTGACATAAAACAATATCATGGCAATTAATCCCCAAACTCCCGGCATTCATCATATCGCTCTTCGTTGCACCGATATGAGCACAACTAAGAACTTTTATCAAAACATTTTGGGCCTTCCTCTTGCTCTCGATACAGAGGAACTGATTGGGTTCATTGTAGGTTCTGTATTTATCGTTTTTAAAAAAGCATCTCCTCCACATTCTGAGGATAAAGTTTTTACTCCCTTTAATATAGGGTTAGATCACATTGCTATGGCATGTGAAAATGAAGAAGAACTTAATCGTGTAGCTAAGGGACTTACAAACGCAGGTATTGAAAACACGGGGGTTAAGTTAGATGAAACACTTAAAAAACTATATGTTGCTTTTAAGGATCCCGATCGTATTCAATTGGAACTTTACATGATCTGAGATGGATTAAACTAAGTTCTTTTCATGAATACTCAAGCCGAAATTATAAATCAACAGAATGTTATTGACAATCTGAATAACGAGGCATGGAAATATCGGGTGCAGGACTCGGCCCACGCTCTTAAATTGAGTAAAAAAGCCGTTAACCTTGCTGAAGCAATTAATTACACAAAAGGAAAAGCTGAAGGATATAGAGGTTTAGGATTTAGTTATATAAGGTTATCCAAGCATAAAAAAGCTAACGCGCTTCTGGGGAAATCTCTTGGTTTATTTAAGCATTTGGAAGATTTGCAGGGGCAATCTGATGTTTATGAATATTTGGGAATAATTAAAAGAAGTTTGGGTGATTTTAGAACATCACTGGAATTTCTTTTCCGATCACTACAGCTACGGCAACAAACCAACTATTTGGAAGGAGAATCGCTTTCCCTCTATCATCTCGGGGTAACCTATAAATACTTAGGAAATTACGATAAAGCATTAACTTATCTGCTTGAAAGTCTCTCTGTTGCACAAACCATTAATTACTGGGTAACTGAGTCTTACGCTCTAAATCTGATTGGCCTTGTATATTCTGAAACGGGTTCTTTTACCAAAGCGCTGAAATATTTCCACGAAAGCCTTAAGCTTAGAACAGAAGCCGGCGATAAATGGGGCGAAGCAGGTTGTTTGGATAACATTGGTTTGATTTATTTTAAACTAAAAAATTACCATAGGGCCATTGAATTTTGTAAGCGAAGTTTAACGACAAGTATAGAAATTGGCGACAAAAAGGGCCA
>JBGTBV010000221.1:0-40194 GCA_041749185.1 Daejeonella sp.
GCCTCAAAATTCTGCCTTTTAATTTCCCAGGGCGTAGACCTAAAAACAAACTCTGACGTGTTGAACCAGGAACCATGAATAACCGCCACGCGTTTACCGCAAAATGCAAAGGTAAGTGTGTGGGGAAGTGAAGCCATCCACCCGATATGATCCTGGCTTAAGTGCGATTTCAGGTAGGGGTACCATTGTCTGGAAAAAGTATCGCAGCGGCTTCCTTCAGAGAAGTTACAGCCGCAATCATCATCGCCCTGATAGAGGTTTATTTCTACGTTGCCGGCAATACAGTTTATTCCCCAGCTTCTAATCAACTCAACACATTCTGCGGGTTGGGCACAGTAAGCAACAACATCTCCGGTGCAGATAACATTCTGCGGTGCTGTACCCTCGGCGGCAGCCAAATTCTTAATTGCCTGCAAGGCCTGCAAATTGGAATATACCCCACCAAAAATTAATGATCTGCCGCTGATAGACCCAATATCGTCTATGTTTTTTTCCATACGCGTATGAGTTGAGGAGCGAAAAATAGGCCGAAACATATTAGAGTGCCCCATAAATTGACACCTAAAAGGTCATTGTATTTTCCGGATGTAAAAATCCATGAAGATGGAACAGCTTCAAAAACGATGAGCAGGCCCATCAACAAGCCGAACAAAACCGGTGCGTAAAATGAAAATTTGGGCATACGGCTGTTCCAGAATAAAAAAACCGGCGCCAGCCCAATCACCATAGTTCCGCTAATGGTTGTTGCCGATAAAATTTCAGGCTTAAAAAATATCGGTATAGTACCCAATACCGTTAAAGCCACCATAGCCATTCTGCCAGAAGATATTTTTAACTGTTTGTGCGCAAAAATATCGATATTATAAAGTTTAGAGAATGAAGAAAAGGCCGAATCTAAGGTGGAAGCGGCGGAAGTAACCATAATAAAGTTCATTAACAGTAGCATTACCGGACCAAAATACCGGGCCACCTCTACCGTTGCCTGGCCGCTCATGCCGCGGCTTTGAGCGAAAATGCCCACAATGCCGAACAAAGAAATACAGGTTACCCCAATAATGCTCGCCCAGATAAATGATTTGAGGGTAATTTTAGGTGAGGAGATAAAACCGCGATCGGTTAATACCGGATCATGGAACGGGTAACTGAAGCATTGCAGCAGAGCCACCAGAATCAAATTCCCGCCGGTGGCCATACTCCAGGTACCCGATTGATAAATCGGGCTGAAGTCTTCCTTCATTTCCGGAAGGATGAAGGCCAGAATTGTGCAAAGGAGCACTCCGAAAAGTACCATTTGGATAACATCCGTCAGGATAGAAGTGCTCATACCACCTTTTAAAGCATAGGCAAGCGTAAGTAGGGTAAACAAAATAATAGAAGCATAAAAGGGCGTTGAACCGCTATCGCCAAAATAAGAACCGATAACCAGGGTGTTAGACCAAACTTCATTAAACAGCCTGACGGCGATGAGAATAGAAAACAGATAGAGGGCTCCCTTGCCATATCTGCTGCCGATAAACTGATGAATGCTTTTAAATCCGCCGGTTAACCGCATACGGTAGATTACGAGTCCGGCAACTAGAAAAGATAAGTAATACGTTGCGTAAGATACTACGCCAACCAGCCCAAAACTCAATCCCAGATTGGCAACATTGGTAATGGATTTGGCAAAAATCCAGCTAATTACCAAACTGCTGGTAAGCAAAATTGCGTTAGGTTGCTTGTTGTTCCTGCTGCCGTAAAAAAAATCGCGGGTGTTGCAGGCTATCGGGGCGAAAGCAAATATCAAAATACTCGACAGGGCGATAAACCCCCATTGCAGATAGGTAGCGGTTAGTTGATCCATCCTCAATTATCCCACCACACTTTTGCGTTAATGCTGTTGTTGTTGGTTGCCGCTGCCGCTGATTGGTAATTATCCAGGTTGAGGGTAGACTCTTCCTGCGGGTACGGCATCCGTACGGGAAACAAGCCGTTATTTCTGCTGGCCAAAACGGGCTTAAACTCCGGGAAACCGGTACGGCGATTTTCTATCCAGCCTTCATAGCCGTTTAAATTGTTTGGTATCCATTTTTGGGTGATGATTAGACTCAGCGCATCCGCAGAAGCGGGATCAAATACTGCCGGGCCGGCGGTTAGATAACCTGCGGGCATAGCCACACTCCAGTATTCAAAGCCCTGGCTTACCGCAAGTTCATAAAGCGGTTTTGAGCTTGCCCCGATAAAACCCTTTTGAGCAGCTTCGGCCAGAAAAAAATTGGTTTCCCAGGCAGTGCTGTAATTATATCTCAGACGGGCTCCATCTTCTCTGAAAATGCGCCCGGTTAAACTGAAATTAGCCAATGTAACCGGATTGACCGTTGCATCAGGGCCGTTTGTAAGCCCGTTAAATACGGCCGGATTTGCAGCCGACGGCCTGTAAAACAGGCTGATCCGCGGGTCGCTAAAACCTTTCAGAATTTCTTCGGCGGTTTTAGACATGATGTATAAATTATAATCGCCAATACGGGCAGTAGTAATTCTGAAATTATTAGGCGGCGTTGCCGAAAAATTAAAAACTGCGTTCTGGGAATTGCTGCCAATGTAGTTCCCGGCCGAATAAATATTTTGCAGTTGTGCGGCCACATCTACTTTGGCAGATATGCGCATCAAATATTTAATCCTTAACGAATTTGCAAAACGCACCCAGTTTTGGAGATTTCCGTTGTAAATAATATCGCCTTCGAGTTTTTGGGCTCCAGAGTAACTTTCCATTGAGAGGATAGCGTTTTCCAGGTTTTTTAAAATGCCGTCAGTGCCCTGATAAATATCTTCCTGTTTGTCATATTTTGGGGTGAATATTTCTGATTTTCCCTTTAGTGCTTCGCTGTATGGCACATCACCGTAAAGATCTGTTAAAGCCGCCGTCATGTAGGCCTTCATTACCAGTGCCGGGCCCTTATAAACTAAAAAGATGTTGTTAGAATTGGCTTTTTGAAGCAGTATCTCATTATCTCGCAGGTTTCTGTAAATCACCGGCCAGGGATTACCCGCGTACAAAGGCTCCGCCAAAGCGTGCCGATCAAAATTGTTGAAATCGGTCATGGTAAAATACTGTCCAAGCAAATTTCCGGCATCAAATGCTTCAAAAGATAGCTGCTCTCCGTAATCAAACAAAACCTTTCTCAACAAAAGCGAGGGCTGGGCATCAATGGGCGAGTTCGGATTGGTATTAATCTGGCTCAAATCTTTTGTACAGGCGGCCATTGTTAAAACGGCTAAAAGTGATATTAAAAATCTTTTCATCGGTTTTACTTAAAAATTAACACCTAAACTCAATCCAAAACTCCGGCTGGTGGGATACGACAAATCTTCTACGCCATTTAAAAACCGGTTTCCCTGCAAAGCCAACTGTTCCGGGTCAAAATGAGGAATTTTAGAGATGGCAAACAGATTGCGCCCGATAAAAGACACTTTAATATTTTGCACACTTTTTAAGAAAGTATTGGCCAGAACAGCCTTATCCAGGTTGTAGCCTAAGTTAAACTGCCGAAGCTTGATGTACGAATCGTTGTAAATACTGTTCTCTTCATGATTGCGATCATAGAATTGCCGGTAATAGCTTTCGGGGGTTATAGCTTTAGTGTTTTTAACATATACCGGGCTGGCGGCCGTACCGGTATTTACTACTCCGTCAAAAATCAACCCGGCGTCGGGCCGGAATTCCGTTTCCTTTAATTGTCCGGCAACACCCGCCAGGGCAAGAGTCCTGGAAATGAGGATGCCGCCTTTTCGCCAGTCAAAAAGAAAGCCGAGATCAAATTTTTTATATCTGAAGTTATTGCTGAAACCAAGCATAAAATCCGGGTTATAATTCCCCAGCTTTTTAAGGGTGTTGTCGGCAATCAGGTTTCCGCTGGCGTTCACAATAAACTGGCCATCGCTGTTTTTAAGATAGCCGGTTCCCCATAAATCACCCACTCTCCCGCCTTCCTCGGCAATGTAATACACGGTTTGGTTGGGGCTGTCGTACACCCGGGCGTAGGCCAGCGTTAACCGCTTTGCGCCCTCGGGCAGTGATTCTATGCGTGCTACATTTCTACTAAAGTTTATAGAAGAGTTCCAGCTGAAGTTGTTAGAAAGTAGCGGCGTGGCGTTTAGGATCAGTTCAACACCTTTTGATCTAACGGATCCTCCGTTGGCAACCCGTTGGGCGTATCCGGTTGCAACCGAAACCGGCAGCGAAAGTATTTGATTCTCTGTTAATGCATTGTAGTAGGTGGCATCAATTGCAAGCCGGTCGCCAAAAAAGCGGATGTCCGCCCCGAGTTCTGTTGACTTTGTTTGTTCGGGCAACAAATTCGGGTTGGCGATGGTGTTTTGGTCAGACACGGCGGGGCTGCTGTTAAAAGGAGTCGCCGGCGTAAAAACTCCCGCTGTTTGGTACGGGTCGGTATCGTTTCCTATCTGCGCATAGCTGGCCCGCAGTTTTAGCAAAGATACCTGCGGCAAATTAATTAGTTCTGAAGCGATGAAACTGGCCGATACCGAGGGGT
Source organism: Daejeonella sp. (assembly GCA_041749185.1). Lineage (GTDB taxonomy): Bacteria > Bacteroidota > Bacteroidia > Sphingobacteriales > Sphingobacteriaceae > Daejeonella. The sequence continues at coordinate 4,533 of JBGTBV010000221.1, forward strand.
AAAAGAATGAAGTGTTTGCTGTGCTTTGCGGGGTAGCAAGTGCACTCGACCAATCATTTCGCCCGGTAGCCTCCAGGTAGATAAAATTCCGATAGCTGAATTTTGCGCTTCCATAGGCACTGTTTATACGCTTGTTGCCCGCGAAAGTGAATATTTCAAGCGGTGTGGCAGCATTTGCCAATGTAAACAACTGCGGTTGCGCCAAGGCGGATGTTTGGGTTTGATTGCTTTTGAAATTCTGATTCATCTGGTTAGCGCCTAATGACCGGTCAAAGCCAAAATCACTCAGCCGCAGCGTGTAGTTGACCAACACATCGGTGTTAATTTCTCTGAAAAACACATTGTGTTCTGAATACGCACCAGACTTAAACCGGTTTGTGCTGTAATTGCGTAGCAACCTGCGGCCGTCATTGCTGTAATCCATTCCGCTTCGCAACTGTACAAAAAGATTGGGCATCAGATCATACTTCAACGCAATATTTCCGAAAACGCGGTCGCGGTTTAACTCGTTGCGGTTTTCATTTAAAATAAAGTAGGGGTTATCAAAAAAAGAATAATTGTAAGAATAATTGTTGAGGCCGGTTAAGCCGGATTGCCAGTAATTTTTTAAGGGAGCGATGTCCAGCGAGCGGGGTAGCCAGGCAACCAAACCATACTGCAAATTTTCAGAACCGTATCCGCTTGACGGCCGGTTGTTGCTTTTGGCGTTCTGGTATATTATCGCCGATCTGAAACTCAATCGGGCAAGCGGCTTAAAATTCAGATTTGCAGAAAGATTTTTCCGCAAATAATCACTCCCGGGAATGATAGACTGACTATTCAGATCAGTATATGAAAGCCGGTAGTTTCCTTTATTGTAATTACCGCTGAACGCCAGGTTGTTGATAAACGTTTTTCCGGTTTCAAAAAAGTTTTTCAGGTTGTCCGGATGCGAAATAAATGGTGTTGGCGTGATAGCTGCATTTCCGTATGCCGCAACATCACCGCCACGCAACAACGTCCCATCAGCAAGCGTTACCGGACTGTCATACTGCGCAACCAGCGTGCCCTGATCCAAACGAGGGCCGTAAGAGTAGGTAAGTACATCATTTACACCGCCGCCAAGCCCGTTGCGGAAAGCGAACTGACCGCCGTTTCCCTGGCCAAAACTATTTTGAAATTCAGGCAACTTAAATGGACTTTCAACGGTGGTGCTTGAATTAAAACTTACGCCGAGCCCGGTACTGTTGCTGCCGTCTTTAGTGTTGATAAGAATAACCCCGTTGGCGGCCCTGCTTCCATAAAGAGCTGCGGCCGCAGCACCTTTCAGCACAGAAACCGAGGCAACATCATCCGGATTGATGTCCATAGCACCATTCCCAAAATCTATTGCCTGGAAGCTGGAAGGAGTTTCTACTGTCCGAGGAATAACGGAATTATTGTTAATAGGAATTCCATCTACCACAAAAAGCGGATTGTTGTTTGCAAACGAACTTTCGCCTCTGATCACAATTTTAGAAGTTGAGCCCACACCGCTGGCACCCTGCGTAATGGTCACGCCGGCCACCTTTGCGGTGATGTTATCCAGAAAGTTAACCGACTTTACTTCGGTCAGATCTTTGGCGTTTATTTGCTGAACATTATAACCAAGCGCTTTCGACTCGCGTTCAAGGCCTAAAGCGGTTATGACGGTTTCGTTCAACAAAAATCCGGGAACGAGGCTGATATTTAAATCTGACGCTTCGTTTAGCGGAACCTCCTGCGTTGTATAACCAATGTAGCTAATTACTAAAACAGCTTTTGCTGAGGGTAACTGAATAGAAAAATTTCCGTTTACGTTCGTAATAGTTCCATTAGCGGGTTTGCCTTTCTCTTTGATGCTTACGCCCCCCAGCCGCTCACCGGTTAACTGGTCTGTTACCGTTCCGTTAACGTTAACGCTCTGGGCAGATGCATACCCGAACAGGAAAAGAGCCAAAAAAATTGTAAAAATTGATCTCATCTTAGAAAATTTGATAGATTAATAAACTGGATGTGTGGAAACATGATGGTTTGCGGCTGTCTCTTGCCTGCTCTGGTACTAAAGCGAGAAAATAGCAAATGCTATCAGGCTATTTCGCCCCCGCAACTGCTTCCGGCGCCGGCAGTGCAGCCGTAACAATGGTTATTAATGATGATGTTTCTGTTAATAATCTCTTCAAAATCGAAATCGTTAATGTGTTTGGCCTTTCCGGTAAACTTCAGATCGAGCATCTGGTTAAAGTCGCAATCATACATAAAGCCATCCCAACTAATGCTAAGTGTATTTCTACACATCAAACCTTCTAAGGTGGAAGCGTTAAAGGCATCAACCAATTGGTGCATGTATTCCAAATACTTTCCGGTTTCAAGCAAATAATCTAAAAACCGGCTGATTGGCAGGTTGGTTATAGCGAACAGATTGTTGAACACGATATCAAACTTCCGCTTTAACTGCCGCTTAAATTCCGCTTCCAGCGAAGCCTGATTTCCCGGCAAAAAAGCACCAGAAGGATTATAAACCAAATCAATAATTAACCCCGAGTCTTGCTGACCGTAACCAACCGCATTGAGCATTTTCAAGGCTGCAATGGAATCTTCGAAAACGCCGTCGCCCCGCTGGGCATCGGTTCTGGAAGCAGAAAAATAGGGAAGTGAAGAAATCACGTGAACTTTATTGGCTGCAAAAAATCCCGGTAAATCGTAATATTTTTTATTAGCCCTGATAATGGTTAGGTTGCAGCGAACCATTACCTCTACCCCAGCCTCGCGGCACTCCTGTACAAACCACCTGAAATGCGCATTCATTTCCGGGGCACCACCGGTGATGTCTACCTTTTTAAAGTTGTAGGTCTTAATGAGGTATAAACAGCGTTCAAGCGTTTCTAAGCTCATGTTTTCTTCCTTACGATCAGGCCCGGCATCCACATGACAATGGGAGCAGGTTTGATTGCACAATTTGCCTATATTGATCTGAAAAATTTCCAGTTGACTCACTTTTATACTTCCAACCTGAAGCGAATTCAGCTTATGCCGAAAATTTTCATAGGCACCATCATGCACATCCTTTTGCGAAAGCACCTTTAATTGATAAAAGGTATTATCAAGTGCGTTGCCGGAAGCCTTTAGCGACTTTGAGATTTGTTTAACTCCCATAACTACATCGTTTTATCTTTAACATGGTTCATCATCTGCACGCCAAATACCAACGTAGAACCACTTTTAATAGCGGCCGCAACGTGTACAGCTTCCATCATCTGCTCCTCATCCGCCCCTTTCTGCAAACAATCAGTCGAATATGCATCAATGCAGTATGGGCACTGCACGGCATGGGCTACGGCCAATGCGATCAGTGATTTTTCTCTGACGGTAAGGGCGCCTTCCTTGAAAACTTCGCCATAGTAATCAAAGAATTTTTCGCCCAAAACTTTTTGGAACTCAGTAATGTTCCCGAATTTTTTAAGGTCATCCGGATTGAAATAGTCTTTTGCCATAATAGTAGTTCTCCCCGGCGTGAACAGCAAGGATTAGAATGTGAACGAAGATTTTTTAAATGATGGTTGTGCCGTCTTCAATAATGAAGACTTATCTGGCGCCAAACAGAGCGGGAGGGCCTTTCAGCGATGAGGCGCTGACGTAAAAGTATTCGGGCTTTAGCCGGAGGTAAAGATGATTGAAACCATTTATGAAGCTGCTGATAACCACCAGCAAATAGCTGATCAGTTGGCTTTGGCGAATTTTGTATAGATCGGCTTCGCTATCAATATCGCTCAGAACCTCTAATTGAGAAACCTCGGAGCTTAAGCCTTGCATTAAAACATTCAGTTGGCGGTAAGTTACCGACGTTTGCCATTTAACGTTTTTGAAACTCTGCTGGTTAAAAATCTTTGCGGGGATACCGATGAGATATGCCCCGCCATCTGCCGCCGGGCCCAAAACCACGTTCCCGCTTTCTACCTGATTGATGGCGCTTTCAATTTTATCCAGCGACAAGTCGGGGCAATCGTTGCCGATGCAAATAACATTTTCAAAACCTTTCTGATAAATATCCGCGAAAGCGTTGGAAATGCGCTCGCCAAAGTTATTGCCTATTTGCTGGCGGGTGTCAATTAAAAATGTTTCGGCCTTGCATTGCTTTGCCAGTTCATAGAAATGATTGGTAAGTATTGCAGAAAGCCTTTGAGTAGCTTTCCCGGCCCTGCTGCCGGCTAACGTTTTAACCCTGGCTTCAACACCGGGCAAATGCGCAAAAAGTATAATTGCGGTGCTGCTCATCTAATTAATAATACGCTTTTCAGCGTCATTCAGATTTAAAATCTTTTCAGTAATGCAAAAAATGGAATAATTTCTCAATCCATAACCTGTGGCAATTATAGTGAAGTTAGGGCAGATTACCGGGCATGATTTGCCGCAAAAGTTAAAAATTATTAATAGCCGCCGGCCAGTTCCTTAATAGCCACATTTCTAAACCGATGAGCCGCTCCCGGAGCCCAGGAATTAAGCCCGTTCCAGTTGCCTGCAGCTGGGGAGAATAAGGCTGTCCAATGTGATTGAAATCCGATCATACCGTCAATTGCACGGGCCGGAAAGTCATTCTTCGGTTGGGTAACATCCCACATCTCAACGCCGTTTATCCACAAAGTAAGGTGCGGAATTTCACCCACCATCCTGATACGAAATGCATTCCAATCATTTTCTTTCCATGCGGCGGCCCGATTTTGAGCCGCAGCGCCTTGGCTTACCTGCATGCGCTCCCCATATAGAGCACCGGTACTTCCGGCTGCCTCATCTAACTCAATCTGATAGGCCATGCCACTTTCTGAGGAGCGCAGAAAAATTCCACCGTTTGTAAACGAGTCTATTTTTGCTTCAAGATAAAGTTCAAAATCTTTGTATTTCTTGTTGGAGAGAAGCACCCCGCCCTGCCCGTATGGGTTTTGCCTGAGCACGATTGCGCCATTCTCTACCCTCACATCCGGCGTTGTACCCTGGTGGGTACTGCGGCTGATATGCCATCCCTGCAAATTTTTTCCGTTAAATAGCGGCTTAAATCCTTGCGGTGCCGCTAAGCGGGATGCTGTACAACCTGCTAATACCAGTGCAAAACACGCCAGGAAAGATAGTTTTATCATTTTATTTCTCGCTAAGGGCCTGTCTGGATTCCATTACTACCCTCAATCCAACATCAAAGCCATTTGCCGGACCCGCTGCATGGGTTTTATAAGTTGCATTTTTCGCATCGCCTGTAAAGGCTGCACCTTTTAAAACATGCTGCTTACCAGTTAAGGGCACAACGGGATCTGCGAAAATTTTTCCGTTATAGTAATCTTCTACCCACTCCCAAACATTGCCGATCATATCATAAAAACCCCATGAGTTCGCTTCTTTTGAACCGACCCGGTTAGTTGAAGCGGTGCTTACCACCCCCATTGCGGCGGCATCAGACCATAAAATATCATCGCTGGCACCGGCACCTGCGGCATATTCCCATTCAAATTCTGTAGGCAGACGGTAGGTGTAGTTTCTATCCATCCCGTTTAAACGGTTTATAAACGTCCGGGCATCTTGCCAGCTAACGTTTTCTACCGGATGATCAGTAGCGCTTCCGCCCGCTTCTGCAGACTTGAAATACGAGGGATTATTGCCCATCACTTTCTGCCACTGCGCCTGGGTTACTTCGTATTTGCCGAGGTAGAAAGATTTGGTTATCGTTATGCGGAAACCAGGCATCGCCGCATCTTCTGCAAGCTTTCCGGCAACTTTGTATGCCGAAGGAGGAAGCACTTTGCGACTTTGATTATCTGCGGAAGGTGGTTGGTAAGTACCCACTGTTGGCTGGTATTTACCGATTAGTACGCTGCCGGTATCCACCAGGATAAACTCCATCCCAATGGGGTTTCTATAGCTCCGCTCCTGCGATTGAGCAACAAGGGTTAGGCAAACCAGAAACATTCCCAGCAATTTGGCGCCTGCTAAATGTGGCCGAATATTACTCATCGAAGTTTCGTTTTAAAGCCCGGTAATGCCTGGTTATTTCAAGCTGTTGTAAACTTGCGCCTCCGGGTATCGGTTTGAGATAATCCCGTACTTTTTCCACCTCTTCGGCGGTAATTACCGAAGCTTTATTTCCTAAATCGCCGCTGTTGCGCACATAGCTGAGCACTGCGGCAATCCACTCGTTGCTTTGGCCGACCATAGAAGGCATCATATCCTTATAGGTTTTTCCATCTATCGGTCCTTTCAGCCCGTGCATCATAATTTCTATCGGTAAAATCCGGTCTTCTCCCTGCATACGCGGCGAGCCCGCAAGTGCCGGTGCAAATAGCTGGCCGTCGCCAACAACCTTACCCCTGCCATCGGGTCCGTGGCAGGTGGCGCAAAGTTGTTTGTAAATGGTTGCACCCTTTAATACCAGGTTTCGCTCTGCCGGACTGATATTTTTAATGCGGCTTTCTTCTAACGCGATATCTTCAAGCGTTTTTTTATGACTTGCATAAGATCGCTGCATCAATTCATTTTGCGGATTAGAAGACAGCAAATGATTAAAGGCTTGCTGTGCTGTCACCGCCGGGTTTCCGCGAAGCGATAAGGCAAGCTGCACCCGCACATCGGCACCCGGGTCATCAACCATCGAGCCTAACTTGCCTATAACTTCTTCGTCATCACCGAACATTTCGGCAATCCATACGGCTGCTTTTCGAACCTGCGGCTCTTTATCTTCAAGAGCTTTAAACAAGGTTGCTTTGTCAATTGCGTTCATACCCTCCAGAGTCCAAAGCGCATGGACCCGCGTTACATCGTTCGGCTTCTTTCTCAGCACCGACTTTTCGCCAAGGGCTATCTGCTTTAAAGCGGGTATCACCGATTTATTATTGCGTGAAATTAGCATCATCTGTGCGTTATCTCGCCACCAGCCATTCGGGTGGTCAAGATATTTTAACAGTTGGGCCGCGGACTCGTTCAACATAGCCGGACGCTTTGGGTCGGGCTCGAAATCGTCGTGAACTATCCGGTATATGCGGCCCATGCCGCGGTTTTTATAAAGTTCTTTGTCTTTTATGATGCCGCCAAGGTAAGTGCCCGGCCCGGACCATTCACTTTCCTGAATAATGCCGTGATACATATCTACAATGTAGAAACAGCCATCGGGGCCGGTGTAGGTGTTCAGTGGCCGGAAATTTGGATCGGCGGATGCCAGCCAGTCTTTTCCCTGGTATACGTTCTGAATTTGGATTTTTCCGTTCGTATTTACAACCCTGCCTCGCTTAATAATGCGGCCCACGGGCTCGGCAACAAAATAATCTCCCTGCATATCCGCCGGAAGGCGATCTCCGCGAAAAATACTCTGGCCGCAAACGGCCGTAAGATGGTTCAGCGTATTGTCTTCGGGCCGCAGCGCATCCGGGCCGCCCTGGGCATCAAGTGTGCCTATAACCGGCCATGGGACCGTAAAATCTTCTGTATACTGATCTTTAAAATTGAGCACGCCATAATGAGGCATTTGCTGAATTTGAACGGCGGGCAATCCTGGGCCTGCTTCAGAAAAGAATAAGCGGCCATAATTGTCGGTGGTTATTCCCCACTGTCCGGTCATATTGTTAATCATGGTATCGGCCTGTAATTTGCCGTTGCGATAGCGATAGCGCAGGTTGTCTCGCGTTGGATAAATCCAATTATCCATATTCCGTATAAAACCACCGTTCTGATGTTCGAGGTTACGCAGGTCAATTTCCGGATTGTTGTAAACCAGTTTCTGTTCATCAGCTTTCCCGTCGTTATCTGTATCTCTGAATTTCCAGATGTTGTAATCGTTGGTCACATCTACCAACAACCCGTCAGCAAGCGGCAAAATCGCCCGCGGCAATATCAGGCTGTCTGCAAAAATGGTAAACTTGTCCATTTTCCCGTCGCCATCAGTGTCTTCCAGAAGCTTTATTCTGCTCGTGGGCTCAAACTGTCCGGTTCCGGTGGCATCCTCCATATAGGTATTCATCTCCACAACATACATACGGCCGTTGGGGTCCCAGGCTAATGCTACGGGTTCCTGCACCATCGGTTCGCTGGCAACCAGCTCAAGCCGAAACCCCGGCGGAAGCTGAACTTTAGAAATGCTTTCCTGGGGCGATAAGGGAACGAATGAAGGGTTTTTGTCTATAACCTTTCTTTCAAAATCATTCGGGCCCTTTTTGGAGGTACACGAAAAAACCGAAAACACGACAAAAACAAGCAGGCCAAACAGGCATTTATTCCTCATATTTATTATCCGGCGGATTACTAAAAGACGTTTAAAACTTTACGATGGTCAAATTACAATTATTTTCAGCGAAAGCGTAAAGCGTTCGCTACATGTTACGGTGGAAGTTACACCCTTATAAAAATGAGAAGAAACTTCTTTTTATAGTTAGGATGTGGCATATTGCAACGAACCGCGAACACGCATTTGCGTTAACAATAGATTATCCATTACCGTTGAGATTTATTAATTACAGTCAGGGCGAATCTGAGCTCAGCGAACAGGAATTACTCCGTCGCTACCGCGAGGCGGGGGATCTGACTTTGCTTGGCAAACTCTATGAGCCTTACATGCACCTTGTTTACGGACTTTGTTTAAAATATTTTAAAGATGAAGAGCGGGCGAAAGACGCGGTGATGCAGATTTTTGAGGAGCTCATATCCAAACTGCGTGTTCATGAAGTAAGCAATTTTAAGAGCTGGCTTTATACCCTCGCCAGAAACCATTGTTTGATGGCCATCAGGGCGGCAACGAGATTTGATTTTGTGCCGATGGAAGATAATTTTATGGAAACCGGCCCAACCGGGCATCCTGATACAGAAGATATCCGGGAGCGCAAATTGAGCGTGATGGAGAAATGTATTGAAAAGCTTCCACCTGAACAAAAAACGGCCATCAACCTTTTTTACCTGGAGCAAAAATGTTATAAGGATGTGGCGGATATTACCGGATATGATTTGAACCAGGTGAAAAGCTACATCCAGAACGGAAAGCGAAATCTGAAAATTTGTATAGAAAAAAGCAGTGAAGAATAACAGTCCGGATAATATTACCATACAGCGATACCTGCGGGGAGAACTGGATAAAACTCGGATGCACGAGTTGGAAAAGCAGGCTTTAAACGACCCGTTTTTAGCCGAAGCGATGGAAGGCTACAGCCAGGTAAAATCAGACAGTGCCGGATTGAGCATTTTGCAGCGCCAGCTCCACGAGCGCATCTCGCACCTTCAGGAAAACAAGAAAGTTTTCGATCTGAGCTGGCAGCGTTTAAGCGTGGCCACAGCCGCAGCGGTGCTGTTTATCAGTGCCGGAATTCTTTTTTGGATGAACAGCCAGATAGCCCCAAAACAGTCAACACAAAACGAAAAACGGGTAGACGTAAGCATAGTACCTGTTGACAGTTTAAGCCGGGAGAGTGAAAACTTTCAAACCGCTGCAACGCTGGCTAAGGCAGATTTTGAAAAGGCCACCCCCACCGGGGGATGGGATTTTTATCGAAATTATGTGCGGAAGAAAATTGCCGGTGGTGCCTCTGACTTTAGCGAGAAGGGAAGGGTGGTTGTAGCCTTTGAGGTAACATCCAAAAGCGAATTAAGAAACTTTAAAATAATAAACGGCTTATCTCCTGTAGCCGATTCTTTGGCCATAAACCTCATCAGGAAGGGACCCAAATGGCGGGCTGCACCAAATGGCCAGGCATCTGAAATCAGCATTAAAATAAAATTCTAATTTTGAGCAATACAGATCACAGGTTTCTTCTATCAACCGGGTTGAGACGTTCGCTTATTTAAACTGGTATATCCTGTAATTATGAAAAGAAATCTATTGCTTATAGTGCTGGCCTTTGGCCTGGCGGCTTGCTCGTATGAAAACGAGGCGCAGGAAATTGTGGATAAAAGTATCCGGTTTTACGGAATGGATACACTGAAGAGCGCAACGCTGGAATTTGATTTCCGGAAATTCCATTTCAAAGTAGAGCAAAAGGATGGAAACTTTAAATACCAACGAACTTTCAGCGATTCGACCGGCAACGTACACGACATTTTGGAAAATGGAAATTTTAAGCGGACCGTTAATGGAAAACAGGTGCGGTTATCTAAAAAAGATGAGCTGAAATTTACCGAGGCCGTTAACGCCGTTGTATATTTTGTATACCTGCCCTTAAAACTGAATGATGAATCTGCCCTGAAAAAATATCTCGGCGAAAGCCGGATAAACGGCAAAGCCTATCACAAGGTAGAAGTGAGGTTTGAAAAAAGTGGCGGCGGCAAAGATTATGACGATGTATTTTATTACTGGTTTGACACCTCAGATTTCAGCATGGATCATTTGGCTTACAGCTCTGGCGGCAACCGGTTTCGGGCGGTGTTAGAAGTTACCGCTGCAGAAGGCGGATTGAAATTTCAGAATTATATCAACTATGAATCCCCCCCGGGTGATTCTGTAACTCCCCTGATTAGTTATGACAGTTTGTACAACGCAGGCAAACTAAAGGAGCTTTCGCGGATTGAGATCAACAATGTTAAGGTTAATTGATTTTTAATTTGTTGACAAAAGCAAGTTGTGTTGTAGTTTGGTTGCGTTGACGCCCAAATAGAGCTGATCGCTTTTTTAAAATCTTGTGGAGCTACAAGAACAAACTGAACACAAAATAAAATAAAGCCGCTAACGCCGCCGAAACTGGTATGGTTAGAATCCAGGCCCAGAGCAGGCTAACTGTAATCCCCCAGCGCACCGCCGACACACGTTTAGCAAGCCCAACACCTATAATGGAACCGGTAATGGTGTGTGTGGTAGAAACCGGGATTTTGAAATGCTCGGTCACGAAAAGTGTTATGGCACCCGCCGTTTCGGCTGCTACACCTTCTAAGGGTGTAACTTTGGTAATTTTGGTTCCCATTGTTTTTACAATTTTCCAACCGCCACTCATGGTTCCGGCTGCAATAGAAGTGTAACAGGCAATGGGTATCCACTCCGGGATATCGTTTATGTGAACTTTTCCGGCGGTTATGGTATAGCTTACCTGCAACCAGTTTGGGATATCGGCAACACTTAGGTTTGCGTCTTTAAGATAGACAATAACCGCCGCGGCAATAATGCCCATTACTTTTTGAGCATCATTGCCACCATGGCCCAGGCTAAAAAGCGCAGACGATACCAATTGCATTTTTCTGAACCACCACTCGGCCTTGCTGGGGTTGGCGTACCGGCAAATGTTTACGATGATTACCGTAATAGTGTAGGCCATAATCATCCCGACTATGGGCGCAATTACGATGAAGGCAGCCACTTTACCAATAATTCCCAGATTTATAACGTCTAAGCCCCCGTGCGCCACCGCAGCTCCGGCAAAACCACCTATTAGCGTATGCGATGAACTGGAGGGAATGCCGAACCACCAGGTGAACAGATTCCAGCAAATGGCTGCAACCACGCCAGCGAGTATTACTACCATGTTGATATTCATGGTGTCGGCAGTTTTGGCAACCGTATCCGCAACGTTTAAATCGAATATCCAGTACGCCAGAAAATTGAAGAAAGCGGCCCAGAGAACCGCCTGCAACGGAGTAAGCACTTTGGTAGAAACCACCGTGGCAATGGAATTGGCCGCATCGTGAAAACCGTTGATATAATCAAATATCAGGGCCAAAATTATTACTACAATTAATAAGGTAAAACCCATAAAATCTTTAAAATAGCTGGTTTAAGTTTAGGCGTGTTTTACCAGAATGGATTCCAGAACATTGGCGGCGTCTTCGCACATATCGGTAGCGGTTTCTAATGCAGAAAGCACTTCTTTGTACTTGATCAGGTTTACGGCATCTTTTTCATAGTCAAACAGCTGACCTACCGCTTTGTCAAAAACGTAATCGGCCTGGTTCTCTATGCTGTTAATGCGTACGCATGAATCTGCTATTACCCGGATGTTTTTTAAGTTGCGCAGTTCGCGGATTGCTTTATCCAGCTCTTCGCAACTCTGAAGCACCAAGGCAGCTAATTCCTTTATGGGGGGAGTAATTTCTGTAACGTTATACAGGTTCATGCGGGAGGCAGAACCATGAATGTAATCGGCAATATCATCAATGGCCGATGCCAGGCGGTGGATATCTTCCCGATCAAACGGAGTTATAAAATTTTTACCGAGTTCGAGATGGATCTGGTGGGTAATATCATCGCCCACATGCTCCAAATCTTCTATGTCTTTGAACAGCTTTTTACGCTCTGCTATGTCTTCTGTGTTTACCGCCTCAACCAATTTCTGACCTAACCTGATCAAATTGGCACCGTCTTTTTCAAATAGGGGAAAGAATTTTTTGTCTTTGGGAATAAAATACTGGAAGATATTATTAATAGACATACGTACGGTTTTAAATCAGTTTGCAAATTTAATCTCCGCATGTTAAGTTAATGTTAACCACATGGTTTATTTAACCTGTTGCCTTGCCGAGCGTAAAGGCGAAAGTAGAACCAATTCCCTGCGTGCTACGAACCGTTATAGTTTGCTGATGCGCCTCTAAGATGTGTTTTACAATAGCCAATCCAAGTCCGGAGCCGCCAATTTTGCGGGAGCGACTTTCATCTGTGCGATAAAACCGTTCAAACAATCGCGGAAGATATTTTTCTTCTATGCCGCTGCCATCATCTGTAACTTCTATCAGCACCTGATCGTGCAAACTGAATGTTTTGAACGAGGTAGTTCCGTTTTCGCGGCCATACTTAAATGAGTTATCAGCAAGGTTAACCAGCACCTGCCTGATTTTTTCCCGATCGGCGTAAACCAGTGTGGGGCTGTAATACTTTTCTTTAAAAATCAGGCTGATCTTATATTGTTTTGCTTTCAGTTCCAGCGCCTCCACAACTTCCTGTATTAGTTGCACCAGGTCAAATTTGCTGTAATTGATCGGGATTTCGCCGCTTTCCAATTTAGAAATCGCGTCTAAGTCTTTAATTAAAATGCTTAAGCGCTCAACGTTCAGGGCAGCCTTGTTCAAAAATTTCTCGGTTGTGGCCTCATCGGTGTCGCCCTCCTGTATGGCTTCAATATAGCCCTGAACAGCAAAGAGCGGGGTTTTCAATTCGTGCGAAATGTTGGACAAAAATTCACGCCTGAATTTTTCCTGACTTTTCAGGCTTTCTATTTCGCTTTTCTTCTCCCGGGCCCACTCCTTAACCTCCTGCTCAACGTCATTTATCGGGTCCGGACTGACGTACTCGCCAAGCGCATCTTTTAAATCTTTACCCAGTTTAAGATTGTGGATGAGTTTATAGATCAGTTTTATTCTGCTGTATACAAAGCGTTCTATAAGGTAATAGAAAACGGCATAACTAACCGCCAGCGAAATGCTGAATGTAATAGCCATATCCACCAGTTTCTGCTGAAAATAATAATTAAGAACGGCTAAAGTAAGGGCCACAGCCAGAGAATTTAGAAATACCAATACGCGTAGTTTCATGCCCGCAATTTAGCTTAAAAAGATTTTCCGTGTGTAGTTTTCACCAATGTGCGGGCTACCACCGGCGAAGTTTTCATCAGCCCGACTGCGAGGTTTCCTAAGTTCAAATTGAGAAAAAGCTTTTGAATGGTTCGCCCGGCTTTTAATCGTGTGGCAAATTGAGCGTTCCAGTTTCGCACGTAAGTGCTTTCCAGCATTTCACGCTTAACGCGATTATTTCCACTCAGCGACGCAATAATGCTTTCGGCTAATATTTTACCAGAATGTATGGCCATAGCCATCCCGTTGCCGCAAAGCGGCGTAATCATGCCGGCAGCATCTCCGCAAAAAAGCACATGGTTTTCTACCAAAGTTTTATTTTCAAAACTTATCTCGCTGATTACCTCCGGACGACGGTTTACAAAATCTGAATTATTGAAAATGTGTTTCAGGTGGGGGTTTTTAAACAACACTTCCTGTTCCATCTCAGGAATACTCTTAAACGGTTTCAGGTTTTTACTTTCGGTTAGATAGCAAAGATTGTACAGGTCGTCTTCAATTTTGCAGGTTCCACAATAACCGCCTTTAAAATTATCCAACCGGATGAGGTTGGCATCCATACCTGTTTTTATATGATATTTAACGCCCGTAAACGGACTGCGCCTGGAGAAAAAGTGCCGGCGCATTTTCTGGTCTAAGTTAGAGCGCTTGCCGTACGCAGCGATGGCCAGATCAAAATGAAGAGAATTAGTTCCTTCACTGCCGATGTGAAACTGCTCATCCGCGAAGGCGATATCGGTAACTTTCGCGAAGATAAATTCTACGCCAAGGTTAAGCGCCTGCCGGTACAAAAACTCATCAAAAACAAAACGACTTAGTCCGAAACCGCCCATACTTAGCGGTACCTCCACAGTTTTGCCCGAACCCGAGCTGACAATAAGTTTTGAAATAGACGACGGATTTAGCGGGGGCGGGTTGAGGTTTACAGCGTTGAGAAAGTTTAGAACTTCATTAGAAATATATTCGCCGCAAACGCGGTGAAAGGGAAATTGCTTTTTTTCAAAAACCGTGACCGCAAAGCCTTTTCGGGCTAACAGAATAGCGGAAATCAATCCGGCCAAACCGGCACCCACAATACCGGCTGTTATCGGTTTTACCATTTACTTTAGTTGTTTTCTTCGCTAACGCGGATGCAAACCTGCCAGCGGAACGCCCACATCCATTTGATGCTGTAATTTTTAAATCCCGCTTTCTGCAACATATCCCCCAATTCATTGCGCTTAAAACTTCGCATCACCGAAAGCTTTGAATCGTGTTTGACCATTTCTGAGCCGGAAAATATTCTGGTGATTAATCCGATGGAATAATACGCGAACCAGTGCCGGTGAAGATCATTGATAATAACCAGATTGCCGGAGCAAAAAGCCATTTTTTTGACTAGTTTAATCCAATCCTCCTGGGCAAAGTGGTGAGTAAACAGACTGGAAATAACCATGTCGAATTGGTTTTTTTGCAGTTCCGGGCTCATTACATCGGCTAGGATATAGGTAATTTCCGGAAAATTTTCAGACTTTTGCCGGGCGTATTCTATAGCCGCAGACGTGGCATCAATTCCCACAAATTTTAAACTCAGATTTTGCTTTCGGGCCCATCGGGCCAGCACCCGCAATGAGTCTCCGCCGCCGCAACCCCAGTCGCTGATTACCATATTGTTGCGAACTTTTGCCCGTCGCAGCGCATCAAAAAAAACCCGGTAGCCGCCAAGCAATTTATTTACGGTCTCCAATTCATCCATAATCGGATCAATCACCTCATGGCCGAGGCCGAAATCGTCCATCATTTCGGGTTCGCTGCTGCGGATATTAAAATCAGGCATCAGTTATCTGCGATAAAATCATTGACTCTACAGTTAGGCCGGGGCCGAAAGCAAACCCCAGAATATTCTTGTTTGCGGAGGCGGAATTATCTTCCATAATTTTCTTGAGAACAAATAAAATAGTGGCCGATGACATGTTGCCGTAATCCCGCAAAACTTCATGCGCAAACCGGTTGGCCTCGGCCGGAATGTTGAAAGCAGATTCGGTGGCTTCCAATATTTTTTTACCGCCCGGGTGTACAGCGTAACCGCCCACATCAGCAAAGGTTAATCCGGCCTTATCGAGCAATTTTTGCGCAATGGGTTTGATATGGCTCTTTATTAGTTTTGAAACTTTCGACGTTAATTTCATTTCAAAGCCCATGTTGCCTACATACCAGCCCATCTCGCTTTGCGCTTCGTGTACAAATTCCGAATAGAACGTTTTTAGTTCAAGGCATTTACCGGCAGTAGATTTTTTCAATGTATTTTCAACCAGCACAGCGGCGGCACCATCAGAAAAAAGCGAATTCGCCACCCAATTATCCAACGTATTTTCTTTCTGGAAATGAAGAGTGCAAAGCTCAATACAAACAATTAGAACCTTGGCATTCGCATCGGCACGGCAAATATAATCTGCGGATTTAAGCGCATTAACCGCACCATAGCATCCCATAAAATTGATGCAGGTGCGTTCTATATGGCGGCTCAGTTTTAAAGTTTCTACGAGTTCGATGTCAATTCCGGGCGCATGCATGCCGGTGCAGCTAACCGTTATCAGGTGGGTAATTTTTTCAGAGAAGTTTTCGGGCATGGAATCCAAACAGTCTAAAACTGACACTGCCGCAACACCCACGGCCTCCTGCTGATACATCTGCAACCGGTTCTGGGTGGACGGAAATGGCTCCAGAGTTTTAGTCTTAGAGAAAAAATCATTCCGGTTAAAATCTGGTTCTCCAAAATCTGCTGTGACAGAATAGCGGTAATCAATGCCCGAATGATCGTATAATTTCTTTAATCGCGATGCGTTGTTCACATCCAGTCCGAAAGCCCGTATCATAAACTGTAAAATGGAATTTTGCGCTATACGATGTTTAGGATTGGCGGTACCGATAGCGCTAATGCAACTGCTCATAAAATAAGTTAAGGCTTAAGAAATTTGGGCGGAGATTTAATAACATACTTTTTAAACCCGGGTTTGGTTTTATTGATTTACATAATACGCATTTAATGGTATTTTCGGGAAATGAATCCATTTAGCGGCATTATCCCATCCAGATCAGCGCTTTTGCACCTGCGGTTTCCGTTTTCTTTTTTGCTGATGCCGGTATTTTTATTCGCTCTGAGCCAGGCTCCGCAGATTATCGTCTCCGATGCTGTGCTTACTTTTATAATTTGGCATCTTTTAGTTTATCCGGCAAGCAACGGTTACAACAGCTACTTTGATAAAGATGAAGACAGCATTGCCCTTCTAAAAAAGCCGCCTCCGGTAGACATTACGCTTTACCGGTTTTCTTTGCTGCTTGACGTACTTGCTATTTTACTGGCCGTTTTTATAAATGTCCAACTTCTTTTTGCCGTATTGGTTTACGGTGTTTTCTCCAAATTATACAGCCATCCGGCTACACGGTTGAAAAAATATCCGGTAATCAGTTTCCTGATTGTGTTTATTTTTCAGGGAGCTTGTATTTTTTGGAGCAGTTACGCAGCCGTTTCCGGGATTAGACTGGCGTCTGACTGGAGCGTGGATTTTTTCCTTGCCGGATTGATTTGTTCCTGCCTGATTGGCGCTACCTATCCGCTTACGCAAGTATATCAGCACGCAGAAGACCGCAAACGCGGTGACCAAACATTGAGCATGCTGCTGGGCATACGCGGATCTTTCTGGTTTGCGGGTACGCTGTTTGCGTTGGCCACCTGCTTACTATTTTTTTACTGGAATTTGATGCAACAGCCCCTAAATTTCTGGCTGTTCCTGGTATTCGCTTCGCCGGTTTTTTTGGTGTTTCTAAACTGGTTTTATAAGGTCTGGAAAAACAGCAACGAGGCAAACTTCCAAAATATGATGCGGCTAACACTAATAAGCGGAGCCTTGATGCTCTGCTATTTTGTATTATTGAATTTTATATAAGCAATCAGCCGGTCAACATCTCCCGTTCCATTCCTCATCAAACTGCTGAAGGTAATTCAGCATAAACTGGTGCCGGCCTTGGGCCAAACGCCTGCCGGTCGCCGTATTCATCTTACCTTTCAACAGCAGTAATTTTTTTCATAAAAATGGTTAATGGTGGGCCTTGCAGAATTTTTGTATTCCTCTTTTCCCATATTCATTGACGGTAGAATTTCCGGATTATACATTTCCCGATTTTTAAAACCACCATAGGTAAAAGCTCGTGCAACACCGATTGCCCCGATTGCGTCCAGGCGGTCGGCATCCTGCACCACAGCCATTTCAATGCTGCTGAATTTAACTTCGCCCAGGCTATCGCGATAGGACATATTACTGATGATGGCTAAGACATGGGTAATTACCTTCGGATCAATTGCTTCAGATTTAAGAAAATCGCCAGCCATCTGCGGACCGATGGTTTCATCGCCTCCGTTAAATTTGCTGTCGGCAATATCATGCAAAAGTGCGGCGAGTTCTACAACCAGTTTGTCGGCGTTTTCGGTTTGGTTAATGAGTTTGGCGGTGTTCCATACCCGTAAAATATGCCACCAATCGTGCCCGGCTTCGGCACCTTGGAGAGCAGATTTGACAAAAAAAACGGTTGTTTCAATAATATCCTGCATCGAAAAAAAGCTATCTGTCTGGCAGGATTTATAAAATCTCTTTGGGCTCGCGTTTACTCCCCTGGTATAATTCGTATTCCAGCAAACGGCAATCCAGCTTGCCGTTATAAAATTCAATCCGCTTTGCGGCCTTCAAGCCGATTCTTTTTGCCAGATCGGGGTTGCCCGTAAAGATGTAACCGCGGTAGCCTTTGCATTCCTGCTTCATAAAATCTCCCATGCGCTTATAGGTTTCTTCCAGCTTATTGTGAACACCGAGGCGCTCGCCGTATTCGGGGTTAAATATTACTACACCCGGCCCGGCGGGAACCGGAGTTTGAGCGAAATCGCAAACGGAAAAGTCAATGAGATGGTCTGTACCGGCTGTTTTGGCGTTGCGTTCGGCAATGTTTACGGCATCTTCAGAAATATCAGTGGCAACTATTTTGAAATTAATTTCCTTTTTAGCCTGCTCTTTAAGTTTGCGGCGTTCGGCAAAAAATACTTCTTCTTCATATCCCAAAATGTGCATGAACGCGTAATTCATCCTGAACAGGCCGGGCGATTTATTGGTTGCCAAAAGGGCTGCCTCTATAGCCAGCGTACCAGAACCGCACATGGGAACCACGAACGGAGTTTGACGATCCCAGCCGGTGGCAAAAATAGTCCCGCAAGCCAGCGCT
Organism: Daejeonella sp.; assembly: GCA_041749185.1. Taxonomy (GTDB): domain Bacteria; phylum Bacteroidota; class Bacteroidia; order Sphingobacteriales; family Sphingobacteriaceae; genus Daejeonella. The sequence goes on from JBGTBV010000221.1 coordinate 23,286, forward strand.
TCCAGCATGGGCGCTTTGCCGGGTATTTTTCGGTAGCCGTGTTTGGCCAGCGTTTCTCCGGAAGTATCTATATAGATATCAGCATTGTTGCCCTTCCAGTAAAGGTTGATCACCGTTTTATTGGCATCAGAGCCACTATTCGGACGCATTCCTTTTTTCTCTTTTATCCGGTCGGCAATTGCATCTTTCACCTTTAAGTTGGCAAAAAGCGGTGTGGTAATGGTTTCGTTCTCTACATTGCTGGTAACAGAGAAATATCCGGTAAAATCAATCAGACTTTCCCATTCAACTTCCAGCAACTCTTTGTAAAGCCTTGCGGGATTTTCGGCTTCGAAACTCTTGATGAGATACAATACCTGACTGGCGCATCGCAAATTTAAATTAAGCGGAATACAATCATTTAAAGTGCCCTCCAGCTCAACGCCGGTGCTAAAAATCCGGGTAACCGCGAAGCCCAAAGCTTCAACTTCCTGCCGGAGGTAGGTGGATAACCGGTTGTTGCAGGTAACAACGATTTTGCTTTTTGTGTGGAAAACTTGCATAATAATTCGCGAAGTTAACAATTAAAAACCTGCCCGAATTTTATACTTTTACAATTGGATTGCGGGACAATGCTTTATTTTGTCGGCTATCTGGTTCTGCTTCCGAAAACTAATTCCGAATATTTTAATTCATTAAATCATAAAAAGCCATGGACATAAAAGGTAAAGTACATGAGATTTCGCCGGTAATTGAGGTGAACGAGAAATTCAAAAAACGTGAACTGATTGTGGAGTACGCAGAAAACCCACAATACCCTGAATTTATAAAGTTTGAGGCGCAGCAGGATAAAGTTTCCATGCTTGATCACTTGAAAATTGGCGATCAGGTGGAGGTGTCTTTCAATCTTCGGGGCCGCCCATGGACAAATAAGGAAGGTATTACTACCTACTTTAATAACATGGTGGCCTGGCGGATAAATGTTTTAGGCACTGATGCGGCTGCCGCTCCGGCTTCGCCTGAATATGCCAAGCCGGTAGACATCAGCGCTAACGCAGAAGAAGACGATCTTCCGTTTTAGTTTAATAAAACAGGTCAAAAAAAACCTGTAAGGAGAAATCTTTACAGGTTTTTTTTTGCGATCTGAGCTATTTAACTGGTTTTAATTTTTGATCATTTTCCGAACAATGGTTTTTCCGCCCTGGCTTACCGTCAAATAATACAGGCCATTTTTAGGCAGGCTGATCTGTTTGAAATAGATTTCGTTCACATCCGTCTTGTCGCTGAAAATCGTTTTCATGTCGCTGTCGCTGATCTTTACATCGGTGCTCCCTTTCCCGGGGAGCGAAAACGATAGGTTTAGTTTTCCGCTTGAAAAGTTAGGGGATAACGTAAGATCATTAACAACCAATGAAGAAGCGCCGGTTTCAGAAACGTCCATCTTTTTCAACTCATCTACGGTTGGCTGGCTGATACTGATATTCATCCGACTACTGATCCCGTCTTTATCGGTGCTAACATAACTAAACCTCTGCGAATTATCCCGGGCAAAACCGGGCATGCCTAAACCTTCAGGTCCGCTCATAAACAACCGGGGGTAAATGCCCTCTGCCATATCGGGCACTCCGGCTAAACTGCGGTTCATTGTAATTACTTTGCGGCGCAGGTTGCTTTCGGGGTCATTTAATTCAAACCGAAATTCGGTATCTATCGAATCGTTTTTAAAAAACACTCTCAAACTGTCTGTTTCAATCCTGAAAAGGCTTTGGGCTGAATCGCCATCTTTATAAACAAAACCTTTGCCATACGATCTGAATTTGGGCGCTGGCCCGCCGATACGAATTTCCCGCTCCTCCTTCGCTCCCCGCCCGGGTTGTGTAACGGTTTTGTTGGCCCTCATTTTTTTAGACTCGCCGAACTCTTTCAAAAGCATCTTTCGTTCTGCGGCAGTAGCTTCGCTGAGCTTCTGTCCGTTCACAATGGTATCTCCGTTGCTAATAATTATTGTTCTGTTGACTTCTTTTTTATCTTGCGATCTGGCCTTGCCCGATCCGAAAATAAACACAACCGTTGCGGCTACTGTAAAAGCAGAAAGTAAAAAACGTTTCATAGCTATTTATAATTAAGTATAAGCAAATCTAAATTCGCCGAAAGGCATATACTGTTAAGGCTTTGTTAAATAGTGTTAAATGAGATGAGGTCAGCCTGGAGAATTAATTGAACTTAATTAATTAAGATAAAAATCATGGTTATATACAATCCTAAAGACTGGCTTCATTTCTTGTTCAGGATCCATAAATCAGATACGCTGCGAAAATTGTTCCCGCTCATGCTCTTCGTGCTTGTATTTTCGCTGGCAGTTGCCTATTGGGAGAAGAATTATTTGAGCCAGCTAAATCAAAACTGGGTAAAAAACATCCCGATAATGCACGGGCTGCTTGGATTCGCAATTTCTATATTGCTGGTGTTTAGAACAAATACCGCTTATGACCGCTGGTGGGAAGGCAGGAAACTTTGGGGAAGCCTGGTGAATAACAGCCGCAACCTGGCGCTCAAGCTAAATGTGATGCTGGATTTTGATGATACCGATGACCGGCTTTTTTTCCAAAAGTCTATCCCTTTGTATGCCACGGCTTTAAAAGAGCATCTTCAATCTGAAGGAACACGCTTCATGCTCGATGAAAAAGCGCATCCGGAGTTAAAGGAAATAGATACGCAAAAACACATCCCAAATCAGATTGCCAAATTGATGATGCAGCGTGTTAACGGATTGTACAGGCGGCAAAAATTAACCGGCGACGAACTGATTATTCTGAACGGTGAACTCAGCTCGTTTACAGATATCTGCGGGGCTTGCGAACGCATTAAAAACACGCCGATACCCTACTCGTACAGCGCCTTTATCAAAAAATTTATTTTTGTTTATGTGATGACGCTGCCGTTTGGATATGTTTTTTCACTGGGCTATTTTGTGGCGCCTATGGTGGCATTTGTATTTTATGTGCTGGCCAGCATGGAGTTGGTAGCCGAAGAAATTGAAGATCCTTTTGGTAACGATGCCAATGATCTGCCCATGCAGAAAATCATAGAAAATATTGGCAAACATGTTTGTGAGATTATTTGAGCCTCCAGATATCCGTTAAATTTTATCCAGGTTTTCCCGGGTCATTTCGCCGCCGGCATTGCCGGTATTCACGGTGCCGGCAGGTTCAAACAACATCAGGTGGACTTCAGCATCTGCTACCGGCCGGTGCTCGGTTCCGCGTGGCACTACCAAAAATTCATTTTCTTCTATCGCAATGGTTTGGCCGCGAAGTTCCATTTTGAGGCGGCCTTTCAGCACGTAAAATAGCTCGTCTTCGTCATCGTGTTTGTGCCAAACAAATTCGCCTTTAATTTTCACAAGCTTAACATGCTGCCCGTTCAGTTCGGCGGCAATGCGGGGGTTCCAATGGTCGTTTATAAGGTTAAGCTTTTCAGCGACGTTAATTTTATCCATCCTCTTTTTAAATTACTTCGAAGCAAAAATAAACACAATAAGCGCTTAACACAGGATTCATTTCCGTTTTTTGTACGCATGCCGATGTTAAAATATGTTAAATGAAGTAGCCGCAGCCAGCCGTTAATGTATTTTTACCGGGAATGAAAAAGCGAAGTATCAGCTTAATAATTGGTTTAATGGCGGTAGCGTTGCTCGGCGTTATGGCCATGCAGTTCTATTTTCTCCGCCAATCGTTTCGTCTAAAATCTCAACTTTTTGATCAGAATGTAAGCGAGGCGCTTGGAAATGTGGTGGCGAAGTTAGAGAAACGCGACGCAAATATATTTTTAACCAACAAAGTGGAAGTTCGGCAACGCATTAATGAAGCCGCCCGAAAGAAACTCGCCCAGCTCAGCAAGCCCAGATTTATTCCCAAACCTCCAAAAAAAAGGAAGGCTACAGAGAGTTATGCGTCCATTTTACGCAGGGAACAACGTAAGGCCGATAGCATTTTCATGCTTCGCGATAGCTTATACCGGTCCAGAAATCCGAATGCGGTGGCTTTTAACGATGCGATAAGCGCCGCAGATTTAAAAAATATGGATTATAAGCTCCGGGTTGACGTGTTTCAATACCAAGACGCTACGGGCCAGGTACACCAGCAAACCCAGCAAACCCTGCAAAAGGCCTTTAAAACCCCCGCGATGATTGAGCTCGGAAATGCGGCAGCCGCTATCCCAGATTCAGTACGCCAGTATATTATTGTAGATCCAACCACCGGAAGGCCAAGCGTGTATACACTGGCCCGGCCAAAACTTCGCAATATTAGTCCGCCACCGCCACCCGAGCCCGAAGAAAAAATTAAGGTTAAGAAGGTGCAGGAGTATTTTGACCGCGAACAGGAAAATCTGGATATTTTTAAAGACCTGGCCAGCGAATATCAGCAGGTGTACATCCCGTTAAACAAGCGCATTCATCCGCTCATATTAGATTCGATGCTTCGCAGGGAGCTGTTGAATCAAAACATAATCAGCTATTTTGAATACAAGGTTACTTCTGCCAGAAGAGATTCGGTTATTTTTACAAGAGCTTCTGCCAACACGCCTTACCTTCCTTATAATTCCTATCAAACGGCGCTTTTTCCAAAAGATATGATCAGGGATGCCGGTTTGTTAACTATTACTTTCCCGGAGAAGAATAATATTATTTTAGGAAATTTAACCGCCATGATGGGATTGTCGGGCGGCTTACTGCTTGTGCTACTTTTTTGCTTCGGCTATACCATACACTCCATCCTGCGGCAGAAGAAATTATCAGAGATGAAAACCGATTTCATCAACAACATGACCCATGAATTTAAAACCCCGGTAGCTACTATTATGATTGCCAGCGAGGCGTTGAAAGACCCGGAGCTTACCGCCGACAAAAGTCGCCTGGAACGCCTTGCGGGAATTATCTATGATGAAAACGTTCGGCTCGGCAACCACATTGAACGGGTATTGAACATCGCTAAAATAGATAAGGGAAGTTTAAAACTGGAGCATAAGGAAGTTGAGATGAATGATTTGCTGGCGGCAATTGTTGATAGCCTTTCGCTGCAGCTTGAAAAACGAAATGCCCGGCTGGAATTAAATTTAAATGCCAAAAACTCCAGTGTGATGGGCGATGAGTTGCACCTCTCAAACGTGATTTTCAACCTGATTGATAACGCTATAAAATACAGCAAGGAAGACCCGCAAATTAGCATCAGTACGCAAAATGCGGGCAATGCGCTAATCATTAAAGTCGCTGACAAAGGCATTGGCATGAACCGCGACCAGCAGGCGAAAATTTTCAGCCAGTTTTACCGCATACCAACGGGCAATTTGCATGATGTTAAAGGTTTTGGCCTGGGCCTGAGCTATGTAAATGACATTGTAAAGCGTTTGAAAGGCTCCGTAAAAGTAAAAAGCGAAAAAGATAAAGGCTCTGAATTCGAAATCGTTCTTCCGGCAATTAGTAGTTTTTAGTAGGCGCTGAGGTTCGGTTTTCAAGAATGAAATCTGTATTAAAGCATAAAAAACTGCAGGCACCAGGAATCAAAATTACCCCGTTATAAAGCCAAGTCCATGAAGAAAATTTTATTGGTTGAAGATGATCCAAATCTTGGGATGCTGTTACAGGATTACCTGCAACTAAAGGGCAAATTTGAAGTGGTATTGTGTAAAGACGGCGAGGAAGGTTTAAAAGCGTTTACCAAGGATCAGTTTGATATTTGTATTCTGGATGTGATGATGCCCAAAAAAGACGGCTTTACACTCGGAAAAGATATTCGCAAACTAAACGCCGGCATCCCAATTATTTTCGCTACCGCCAAAGCCATGATAGAAGATAAATCTACGGCTTATAGCCTGGGCGGCGATGATTATATTACCAAACCATTCCGTATTGAAGAACTGCTGCTGCGCATAAACGCCTTACTCAAACGAGTTTCAGAACCCGATAAAAAAGACGAATCGGCACTACAGACCTCATTTGACATCGGGCGGTATCATTTTGACTATACCGCCCAACTGATCAGCGATAACGGCAATCAGCAAAAGGTATCAACCAAAGAAGCGGAACTATTGCGTTTGCTATGCCTTAAAAAAAATGAAGTGCTTACACGGGAAGAAGCACTCATCAGCATCTGGCATGACGATAACTATTTTAACGGACGCAGTATGGATGTGTTTCTGAGCAAGCTGCGCAAATACCTAAAAAACGATCCGAAGGTGGAGATTATTAATGTGCACGGCAAAGGGTATAAGCTGCTCGAAAGCTAACTTAAATCTGAGGAAAGGTGGCAAAAAAGTACAAAGGCGATTATTTTCTGTTAACGGCCCTTGCACGGTTCTATATTAGAGATCAAATTTAATCCCCTGCGCCAGGGGCAATTTATCAGAATAATTAATGGTATTGGTTTGCCGGCGCATGTATGCTTTCCAGGCATCAGAGCCTGACTCGCGGCCACCTCCGGTTTCCTTCTCGCCCCCAAAAGCTCCGCCAATTTCTGCGCCCGAAGTGCCTATATTTACGTTAGCAATTCCGCAATCAGACCCTGTGGCAGACAGGAATTGTTCCGCCTCCCGTAAATTTAAGGTCATTATTGCTGATGACAATCCTTGTGGAACCCCGTTCTGCAAAGCGATTGCTTCGTCCAGTGTGCTGTATTTCATTAGGTATAAAAGTGGCGCAAACGTTTCGTGCTGCACAATCTCAAAATCGTTTTTCGCTTCGGCGATGCAGGGCTTCACATAACAGCCTGATTCGTATCCGGAACCTGATAAAACGCCGCCTTCAACCACAAAATTCCCGCCCTGTGCTTTGCATTTCTGGATAGAATCTGAGTATGATTTTACCGCGTCGCTGTCAATCAGGGGGCCTACATGGATATTTTCGTCCAGCGGATTTCCAATTTTTAACTGGCCGTATGCCTTCACAAGCTTCGCCTTAAAATCATCATAAACACTTTCGTGGATGATGAGCCGACGGGTGCTTGTACAGCGCTGTCCGGCGGTGCCCACGGCGCCAAAAACGGCACCGATCAGCGAAGTATCCAGATCGGCGTCCTTAGAAATAATAATGGAGTTATTGCCACCCAGCTCCAGGAGACTGCGCCCAAGCCTTGCGCCAACGGCAGCACCAACAGCCTTCCCCATACGGGTTGATCCGGTTGCCGATACCAGCGGTACACGCTTGTCATTACTCATCAGTTCACCAATGTGGCGGTCGCCGATGATTAGACAAGATACACCTTCGGGAACCTGATTCGCTTCAAAAACCTTTTGAATAATGTGCTGACAGGCGATAGCTGTAAGCGGAGTTTTTTCTGATGGCTTCCAAACACAAACGTTCCCGCAAACCAGTGCCAGGGCGGCATTCCAGCTCCACACCGCAACCGGAAAATTAAAGGCCGATATGATTCCAACCACACCCAGCGGGTGCCACTGCTCGTACATTCGGTGCATCGGACGCTCAGAATGCATGGTCAAGCCGTAGAGCTGGCGTGAGAGGCCAACGGCAAAATCACATATATCAATCATTTCCTGAACTTCGCCGTAACCTTCCTGCAGGCTCTTGCCCATTTCGTAAGATACGAGCTTGCCAAGGTGCTCTTTGTTTTCACGAAGTACTTCTCCCAATTGCCGGACTATTTCTCCCCGTTGTGGGGCAGGCCAGGTACGCCATACCTGAAAAGCTTCGGTAGCTTTGTTAACTATATTGTCATAATCATCCGCGGAAGCGGACCTTACCAAGGCGATCTCTTTTCCGTCCACCGGCGAAAAAACCGGCTTGGTTACACTATCGCCGGCACTAAACCAAACTTTACCCGTACTTGCCGCCTCGTTTGTGCGCTCTATGCCCAGTTTGGATAGAATAGGTTGAATGTCAATTTGCATATTTAATTGTATTTTTGGCTAAGTTAAACATTTCCACAAAGGCGGGCCGGCACGGAAACTCAATTAAAGGAGCTCAAAATTAGTTTAAAACCTATTCAATTTATTTTCAGGATATTAAGTAACCGGGGGTTGGTATGTGGAAAAATAAAACCACGCACTTTAACTTTTTAGGCTAAATTGATTTAAACACTATCTGGCGTGTTTATTGAGTTGCTCAATTCACAAACCGGAAGCCCGTTCTTAAACGTATATTTTAATAGATGGAAGAAGATTTCGAATTTGATTTTTCTGAAGATCCCCGATTTTCGGTTGAACGCTACGAAGAGATGATACGCAACCAGGACCAGTATTTTTTTGATGCGCTGGCCTTTGAGAACATCATTGATTACTACATAGAAAAAAGCGACCCGATCAAAGCTCTGCAAGTAGCAGATTATGCCATAAACCAGCATCCGTTCGCAGCGGTATTTTTTATTAAGCAGGCGCAATTATATCTGGCTACAGACCAACTGGAGCTTTCATTTGAAGCACTTGCCAAAGCAGAAATGCTGGAGCCCTCTGAGGCCGAAATATACACCCTTCGGGGCAACATCTATGAAGCGCAGGAACGCCATCAGGAAGCGCTTGAAAATTATGAAAGAGCACTGGAGCACGCCGAGCACAAAGATGACATTTTGCTCCACATCTCCTACATCTACCAAAACACAGGCGATTACGAACAGGCCGTAAAATACCTTAAGCTTTGTTTGCAGCAGAACATGGAAAACCAGGATGCGCTTTATGAACTGGCATTCTGTTATGATGTGCTCGATAAGCAGGAAGAAAGCATCCGGTTTTATGAGCAGTATATAGACAGCGAACCTTACTCCTATGCCGCCTGGTATAACCTGGGCAACGCGTTCAACAAAATGGAGTTTTTTGAGAAAGCAATTGATGCGTATGATTACGCTATTCTGATAAAAGACAATTTTGCGTCGGCTTATTTTAACAAAGGCAATGCTCTGGTGCATTTAGACAGATATGCCGAAGCCATAACCGTTTACAAGCAAACATTTGAATATGAACCGCCAAGCGGCGACACCTATTGCGCCATTGGCGAATGTTATGAAAAGCTGGAAAAAATGGACGAGGCCCGCTCATTCTACAAAAAATCGGTCAAAATAGATCCCAAGCAGTCTGACGCCTGGTTCGGTATTGGTGTAACCCTCGATTTTGAAGAACGTTATTTCGAGTCGCTCCATTTTTATAAGAAAGCCCTGGATCTTGATGACTCCAATGCCGATTACTGGTTTGCCATTGCCGATGCCCAATACAAGCTTAATCAATTGGGCGAGTCTGAGAAAGCATACGAAAAAGTTGTAGAACTTAACCCCGTTGATGTAGAGGCCTGGTTGGATTACTCGTCTATTCTATTTGAGCAGGATAAACTGAAGGAGGCCATAGAAACTATTTCTGAAGGTATAAAAAACAACCCTGACGCGGCCGAACTCTATTACCGCATGGTTGCTTACCTTTTTGCAGATGGCCAGTATAATGAGGCACTGGTATATTTGGAAACCGCTCTGAACACAGATCCCGAAAAACATTACATTCTATTTGAATATTTGCCACAGCTTCAGGAAAACAAGATCATCATTGATATTATTAACCGTTATGCCCGTTAAGCCTAAAAAAATTGGACTTTAGATTCTGATTTTTTTTTTGAGATTTGCAGCATGATGAACTACTCAATGAAGAATATTCCTGAGCGTACCGCTAAACCCCGCCAACATGGTTTAACCATGGTGATGGATAAGGGTCTGAGTATTCGACAGATTGAAGATTTTTTAGAAGTTGCCGGGCCGCATACCGATATTGTGAAGCTGGGCTGGGCTACATCTTTTGTTACCCCGAATTTGGAGCAGAAACTAAAAGTTTACCGTGATGCCGGCATACCGGTTTACTTCGGAGGCACCTTATTTGAAGCATTCATCATCCGCAATCAGTTTGATGAGTACCGCCGTATTTTAGATAAATTTGGGATGACTTATGCCGAAGTTTCTGACGGCTCTATATCAATAGATCATGAAGAAAAATGCGGGTACATCCGTAAACTTAAAGAGCAGGTTACCGTTATATCAGAGGTAGGATCAAAAGATGCGGCAAAAATTTTAGCGCCCTACAAGTGGATAGCATTAATGAAAGCAGAAATTGAAGCGGGTGCGTGGAAAGTAATTGCCGAAGCCCGCGAAAGCGGAAATGTAGGGATCTATCGCGATTCTGGAGAAGTTCGGCAAGGTTTGGTAGACGAAATACTTACGCAAATACCCGAAGAAACAATTATCTGGGAAGCACCCCAAAAAACACAGCAGGTTTGGTTTATAAAATTAATTGGCTCTAATATCAATTTAGGAAACATAGCTCCGGCAGATGTTATTCCGGTAGAAACATTAAGGTTAGGCCTGCGAAGCGATACTTTCGATCATTTTTTAGACCAGAAGCAAGTATAACTTTAGATTACCTTACAGGATGTTTAAACAGCAATCGGCAAGAGCATTATTAAATGCGTAGCCGGTAAGCCTTAATCAAAACAAAACCTTTGTCGTATGAAAAAATTCGGTCTGATCGGTTTCCCACTAACCCATTCCTTTTCAAAAAAATATTTTTCAGAAAAATTTGAGAAGGCAGGATTTGAAGATTGTGTTTACGAATCATTTCCGCTGCCCAACCTGAGCGAACTCCCCGATCTTATTAAAGCCAACCCAGATCTATGTGGCTTAAACGTAACCGTTCCACATAAAATCGGCGTGCTTTATTATCTGGATAAATTGGATCCGGCAGCAAAAGCCATTGACGCGGTTAACTGCATTAAAATATCAAACCAGCATCCGGTAGAAGCATTCTTCTCAGGTGAGTTTACCACCGCAAAGGTTCGGCTTGAAGGATATAACACAGATGCGTACGGTTTTGAGACTTCATTGAAACCCCTGCTCAAAAGGCACCACAACAGGGCTCTGATACTTGGAGCCGGCGGTGCGGCCAGGGCAGTTGCGTACGTATTGCACAAGCTGGGCATCCATTACATACACGTATCAAGGCGTAGCATAAAAAAGCAAATGAGCTATGACCAGCTTACCGCAGATGTAATTAAAGACAATTTACTCATTATTAATACCACGCCGGTGGGCACTGCTCCAAAAATAGATATGGCCCCCGATATTCCGTATGAGTACCTGAGTAGCCGCCATCTGCTATATGATTTGGTGTACAACCCCATAGAAACGCTGTTTTTAAAGCGTGGCCGCGAGCATGGCACCGCTACCAAAAATGGCTTGGAAATGCTTCATTTACAAGCCGAAAAATCATGGGAAATTTGGAACACTCCATGATCCGGGCATTTAGACTTTCGCCCATATTACTTATTTGTTTGCTTGCCGGGGCCTGCCAGAATGAATACAGTCCGAAACCGAGGGGCTTTTTTAAGATAGACCTTCCGGAAAAAAAATATCAGGTTTACCAGGGCGATTGTCCGTTTACGTTTGATTATCCCGTTTATGCCAGCGTGGTGGCAGATAATGCCCGCGATGCCAAACCCTGTTGGAAAGACATTACATTTCCCTCATTCAACGGCCGCATCCACCTGAGCTATCAATCGGTACAGTCTGCCGCCGAGTTTAATCAACTGGTGGAAGATTCTCACAAATTTGTGTTTAAACATACCGTAAAGGCCACCGCTATTGACGAATCTGTAATTAACATCCCCGGCAAAAAGGTATACGGAATTTATTACACCATTGATGGCAACGCAGCATCGCCAGTACAATTCTTTCTCACAGACAGCTCCAGTAATTACCTTCGCGGAGCTTTGTATTTTAATGAAAAGCCAAACCCCGACAGCATTCAACCGGTGCTTGATTTTGTGAAGAAAGATATTGATGTGATGATCCGGTCTTTTAAGTGGAAAAACTGATCTTGCGCCAACCCTGATTTGCATCATAAAACAACGCAGTTTAGCGAAGCAGATAGCGATTTGAAATGATCCTGTGTAAATGAAAATTTCTATTTCTCTTAGAAAGTCCGTTACCGGTTAAAATCTTTAAAATTAGCTAAATGAAGCTGCTGCTCACAAAACTGGTATTCCTCTTCCTGGTTTGAGCAAATAATCAGCAGGCGTTTCGCGGTATAGTTATCTATCATGTTGAGATACCAGGCCAAACCTTGCCGGTCTAAATTTGACGCAGGTTCATCAAGCAACAAAACCGGCGTATCTGCGCAAATGGCCAGCAACAGTTTTAAACGCTGTTTCATACCCGAAGAGAAATTCCGGATGGTTTTGTGTTTTGCACCATCGAGACCTAAAAGTTCAATAAGATCCTGCTTGCGGAACCCGGCGTTCAGTTTTTTAAACCTGAAATGGAAATCAATCGCTTCCTGCAAAGTAAAGTCTTCAACCAGTTCCAGGTAGGGGGCCGCAATGCTTAGGTGAAGGTAAAAGTTTTCGATATCAACCGGCAGATCATTAGCGGTAATGGCCACGCTACCTTCTGAGGGACTTAGGTTGCCGGCAATTAGTTGAAGGAGCGTAGATTTGCCCGACCCGTTTGCACCTAAAATGGCATAGCTGTTACCCGCTGCAAATTCGTAGTCAACCTTTCTAAATATCCAGTCGCGGTTAAAGCGCCGTCCAATATTCTGAAGGGAAATTTTCATAGAGAATAACTCTGGCAGCTTGCTTTACTGAAAGAAAAACGTTTATCCATTTCCAAAGCCTTTCATCACGCCGCGGTTAGAGTTGCGTATAAAGTCCAGTATCTCGTCGCGGATTTCTGTTGGTTGCCGCTCGGTTTCAATAATATCCAGTGCTTTGCTGATGTTTAATTTTTTGAGAAATATGGTGCGGTATATATCCTGAATTTCATTGATCTGCTCAGACGAAAAACCTCTTCGGCGCAGTCCAACCGAATTTATACCGACGTACGATAGCGGCTCGCGGCCAGCTTTTGTATAAGGCGGAACATCTTTACGTACCAGCGAGCCGCCGGAAATTATAGAATGTGCACCGATAGAAACAAACTGATGAACGGCCGATGCGCCGCCGATAAAAGCAAAATCCTGAATTTCGATATGGCCGGCCAACTGCACCGAGTTGGCTATAATTACGTTGTTGCCCACCACACAATCATGTGCGATATGCACGTAAGCCATCAACAGGCAATTTTTGCCTATTGTAGTGGTGTTTTTATCAAGTGCAGTGCCTCGGTTAAGCGTAGCACACTCTCTAACTATGGTATTATCGCCAATGGTAAGTGTGGTCGCTTCGCCTTTGTATTTCATATCCTGCGGCGGAGCAGATATAACCGCCCCCGGAAAAATCCGACAGTTTTTGCCGATGCGGGCACCATCCATAATAGTTACGTTAGAGCCCACCCATGAACCTTCGCCAATTTCTACATCCTTATGTATTGTCACAAAGGGTTCGATCACCACATTGTCGGCAATTTTTGCCTGCGGATGTATATACGCTAAGGGTTGGATCATGCTTCTTTGTTTTCTATTCTGGATATCAGTGCCATGAGTTCGGCTTCAACTACCACTTTATCGCCCACCATTCCAATTCCCTTCATCTGCGCAATTCCCCGTCTGATAGGGGCAACCAGATCGCATCTGAAAATAAGCGTATCGCCCGGCAAGACTTTCTCTTTAAAACGGGCATTTTCAATTTTTAGAAGGTACGTGAGGTAATTTTCAGGATCGGGCACCGTGTTGAGAACTAATATTCCGCCCGTTTGCGCCATCGCTTCAATCTGCAGCACTCCGGGCATTACCGGCGCCTCCGGGAAGTGGCCCACGAAAAAAGGCTCGTTCATGGTTACATTTTTAACTCCCACTACGTGGCTCTTGCTCAATTCGATGATCTTATCAATCATCAGCATAGGTGGCCGGTGAGGCAAAATATTCATGACCTGTACAGTGTCATAAACCGGCTTTGAGCAGGCGTTGTATTGCTGAACGTGCTTTTTGCTTTTCTCCTTTTTAATTTGTGCTTTTATTTTTTTCGCGAAAGCGATATTGGCGGCATGACCCGGACGGGCGGCCATAATGTGCCCCCGCAAGGGAACACCAACCAAAGCCAGATCGCCAATCATGTCTAAAAGTTTATGCCGGGCAGGTTCGTTTTGGTGGCGGAGCTTGATGTTGTTCAGTATACCTTCTTTCGCCACATCAATATCATCGCGATTAAAAAGGACGGCCAGGTGCTTTAATTCTTCCGGACTAACCTTTTTATCTACCACTACAATTGCGTTATTCAAATCTCCGCCCTTGATCAGGTTGTTTTCAAGCAGCATTTCCAGCTCGTGCAAAAAACAAAACGTGCGGCAGCTTGCTATTTCTTTTTTAAATTCAGAAATGGTGGTTATGGCGGCGTGCTGACTGCCCAATACCGGCGAATTGTAATCAATCATACAGGTAAACCGGTAATCGTCTAAGGGCATAGCAACCATTTCTACTTTACGCTCTGTTTCAGAGTAATGGATGTTGCAGGGGATGTCATAGTAATCGCGGTCTTCTTCCTGCTCCTTAAAGCCCACTTCTTCTAACGCTTCCAGAAATTTGATAGCGCTGCCATCCATTATAGGCACTTCCACAGCGTCTAACTCCATTAGAACATTGTCTACTTCCAATCCCACAAGACCAGCTAAGACATGTTCTACAGTGCTAATGCTTGCTCCGTTTTGGCTAATTGTAGTTCCCCTTGACGTATCGGTTACGTTATCGACGTCGGCCTCTATCACCGGCGTTCCGGGCAGGTCAATTCGCTTAAATTTATATCCGTGGTTTACAGGAGCGGGTTTAAAAGTCATGGTAACCGGTTGCCCGGTGTGTAAGCCTACGCCAGAAACGGAAACTTCAGATTTAATTGTTCTTTGCTTTATATTCATAATGCTATTGTATCCTTGAATTATTCTGGGTTTCTAAGCCCTTCTCTAATTCAGAGATTTGCTTTTCTAATGCCTCTATTTTTTGATACATTCCGGGCAGACGTAACATCATTACCTGGATTTTTAACGAATCGCGATAATTGGTTAGCGGTACGCCGTTCCAGTTTTTCCCTTCTTCTTTTATGGAGTTGTTAACTCCCGATTTGGCACCAATATTTGATTTTTTAGCGATGCTGATATGCCCTACGATACCAACTTGTCCGGCAATAACGCAGCCTTCGCCAATTTTAGCGCTGCCGGATATACCGGTTTGGGCGGCCACCACTGCGTTCTGCCCAATCTCTACATTGTGGGCTATCTGGATAAGATTATCAAGCTTAACACCTTTGCGGATTACAGTAGAACCCAATGTAGCACGGTCAATGCTGGTGTTCGAGCCGATCTCTACATCATCTTCAATTACCACGTTTCCAATCTGGCTTACCTTGCTAAAACTGCCATCGCCCTGGGGGGCGAAGCCAAAACCATCGCTACCAATTACGGTGTTGGAATGTATAGTTACGTTTTTGCCAATAAAACAGTCAAAGTAGATTTTCACACCGGCAAACAGGGTTGAACCTTCGCCAACCTGAACGTTATCGCCAAGAAACACGTTCGGATATATTTTTGCGTTGTTACCAACCCTAACATTAGGCCCGATGTAGGCAAAAGCACCTATGTATGCATCGCGGCCAACGCTGGCGCTGGGGTGTATAAAACAGGGTTGTTCAATACCTTTTTTGTCGAGGGCAGAAGTTTTGTACTGCTCTAATAACACCGAAAACGCGGTATACGCATTTTCCACTCTGATGATAGTTGCGCTAATATCCTGAGAAACGGGCTGCTCCCTGTTAAGTATAATTACAGAGGCCCGGGTGCTATAAAGAAATTGTTCGTATTTAGGATTCGACAAAAACGATACGGATCCGCTTTCAGCGTCTTCGATTTTTGCCAGCTTATTAACTGATACATCGGGGTTCCCTTCCAGGGTTCCATTCAACAGTTGCGCAATCTGATGTGCAGTTACTTGCATGCGGCAAATTTAGGTGTTAATAGTTAACGAACAAACTTTGTGCTTATTAGGCTTAGAACGATTTCTATACGGTATGTTTCAACTCTTTTAAATAGCACAGAATGTACTTCTTTACCGTTTTAGCGAGAGCTTCCAGATTTGAGTTGTCAGAAGCTAAGGTAATATCGGTGATGCTGCCGTCCTTCATCAGCAAGTTTATATTTCCATCGCCCACGCGATAAGCGTTATTTTTGATGGTATCTGTGAAAACGAAATACGAAGCGTCGTCTTCAGTAATAGCGTAAAAGTCCAGGCTTTCGTCCACCAGGCTATCAACTTTAGCGGCATCTGGCGGCTCATTGCTGATCTCCACCTGATACAAATTTCTGGAAATTAAGTGTTTACAAAGTGTTGAAAGTATTAAATCCGGATCAGTTGCCCAAACTTTTATCGAAGCAAAAATGTCATGGTCGTCCAGCATGGCAAAACGTTCCAGATTGCTGGCGTCGGTGGTAAAATCCTGGGCGGTAATCTGGTTATTTAAAAAGTGCGCAAGGCAGGGTGTTGCAAATCGTGTTTCGCCGGTTGAAGCGAGTTCTTTAGCCCGTTCCAGAATTTTGACCAACATTTGCTCCGCGGCAATTACCGTTTTATGCAAATATACCTGCCAATACATTAACCGCCGGGCAATCAGAAACTTTTCAATGGAATAAATTCCTTTCTCTTCTACCACCAAATGGTTGTCGGCCACATTCAGCATCTTAATTATGCGGTCAAAACTGATCACCCCTTCAGATACGCCGGTAAAAAAACTGTCGCGGTTAAGATAATCCAACCGGTCAATATCAAGCTGGCCTGAAACCAACTGGTGCAAAAACGCTTTTGGATAGCGGTTATTAAAAATTTCCAGAGCCATATCTAATTTGCCATTAAACTCTCTGTTTAAATTACTGATGAGCAGAGTAGAAATATGCTCGTGCGAAATGCCTTCTACAAGCGTGTGCTCCAGCGCATGAGAAAACGGGCCGTGGCCAATATCGTGTAATAAAATGGCGAT